>JAZKEE010000254.1:0-9592 GCA_040387235.1 Pseudomonadota bacterium | reverse complement strand
CGCTTGCGCGGCCGGCCCGCCAGTGCCTTGTCGAACACCATGTTGGGCAGCAAACGCATGAGCTTGGCCACGACCCCCATCTGCCAGGGGATCACGCGGTAGGTGACGCCGGCCGTGATGGCCCGATAGGCCCGTTCCGCAAAATCCTCGGCCTTCATGAGAAACGGCATGCCATAGCGGTTGTGCTGGGTCAGCGGGGTGTCGATGTAGCCCGGCGAGATGGTCACCACGCGCACGCCATGGGGCCGCATCTCGCCGCGCAGGCTTTCGCAGTAGCTGATGACGGCCGCCTTGCTGCCGCAGTAGGCCCCGTGCCCGGGCAGCCCGCGGATGCCGGCCACGCTGCCGATGCCCACGAAGGTGCCGCTCTTGCGCTGCACCATGGCGTCGACAAACGGGTGGAAGGTGGCCGCCATGCCGATGTTGTTGGTGGCGAAGGTGCGGGCCATCACGTCGATGTCGCCCCGCACCGCCGTGTCCATGCCGACGCTGATGCCGGCGTTGGCGATCACCACGTCGGGCGTGCCCTGGCGCACCAGGCACTCGCGCCCGGCGGCGACGATGCTGTCCACCACCGAGACGTCGGCACCGTAGACCTCGTAGTCCGCGGGGTCGATGCCTTGTGCGATCGCCCAGGCCTTGACCTCCTCGGTGCGGCGCGCCACCAGCGCCAGGCGGTAGCCCGCCTGGTGAAAGCGCAGGGCCAGGGCCTGGCCAATGCCGCTGGAAGCGCCGGTGATGAAGGCCAGGGATGGTTGCTGCTGCGGCTGCAGGGTCATGGGGGGCCTTGGTGGTGGGATGGAATGCGCCGGATGGCGCTGGGTACTTGGTTTACTTCGCGGCGCCTGGCACGAGCACGCCCTTGACCCGGCCGCGCAGCTGCAGCACCTGGTCCAGGTTGTCGTAGTCCATGCCGTCGGCCGTGAAGCGGTCATTGCCCCGGGTCAGGACCACCGGTTTGTCCGAGCGCACGCGCTCGGTCTGGGTGTAGGCGTGCAGGAATTCGCTGCGGAATTCCATGCGCGGCTGGGCGGCCACGCCGGGGCGTGCGGGCAGCGGCTCGCGCGTGACGATGGCATTGCCGAAGAGCTGGACCTCGCTGCCGTCGGCATTGCTCAGCGCCCGGTTGGCCGTGGCCAGGGTCAGGCGCCCGTCGAGTGCCACCGAGCGCATGCGCGCGTGGTCGATCTCCAGTGTGTCCGTGTCGGGAAAATGCCGTGCCAGGTCGCCCTGCACCTCGCTCTGCAGCCGGCCCTTGGCGTCGAAGCTCTTCACCGAAAACGCCTTCATCGAATAGTCGGGTTGGTTGCTGCGCGCCTTCTCGCTGGCCGGGGCCAGGGGCATGGGGGCATTGCGCACCAGCCACCAGGTGCCCAGGGCCATCAAGCCCATGATCATCACCGGCAGGTACAGGGTGATGCGCTCCCAGCTCTGGCGCAGCATCTGGCGCCGGCTCATGGGCGGCCTCCGGCGCGCAGGTGGGTGGCTGCCGTGGGCAAGACGAAAAAAAGCGGGGCGGTGGTCATGCGGTGTAGTCTGCCAGCAGGCGCGCATAATGGCCGGTGGCCACCAGCAGCAGGTCGCACAGTTCGCGGGCAGCGCCGTCACCGCCCCGGGCGGTGGTCACATAGTGCGCGTTCTGGCGCACCTCAATCTGGGCATTGGCCGGTGCGCAGGCGAAGGCGCTGCGGCGCATCACCGGCAGGTCGGGCCAGTCGTCGCCCATGGCGGCGGCCTGCGCCCAGGACAGGCCAAGCCCGGCCAGGATGCCCTCGGCCGCGGGGCGCTTGTCCTCGGTACCGAAGACCGCATGCTCCACGCCCAGGGCGGCCAGGCGCACGCGCAGTGGGGCCGAGTCGCGCCCGGTGATCACGGCCGGCGTGATGCCCGCCTTCTGCAGCAGCTTGAGGCCGTGACCGTCCAGGGTGTTGAAGCGCTTGATGGTCTCGCCAGCGTCGGTGAACAGCAGGCTGCCATCGGTGAGCACGCCGTCCACATCGAAGAACGCCACGCGCACGCCCTGGGCGCGCAGCAGCAGCTCGGGTGGCAGGTGCAGGGCTGGTTGCACGGAAGTGGGGGTTGCCATGGGATCAGATCACCTTGGCGCGCATCAGGTCGCCGATGTGCACCACGCCGGTGAGCACGCCGGCCGCATCCACCACCAGCACACTGGTGATGCCATGGGCCTCCATGAGCTCGGCGGCGTCGACGGCCAGGGCATCCGGCGCAATGCGCCGGGGCGAGGGGTGCATGACCTCGGCCGCCGTGGCCGCGCGCAGGTCGGCGCCGGCCTCGATGCGCCGGCGCAGGTCGCCGTCGGTGAAGATGCCCAGGATCTGCCCAGCAGGGTCGACGATGGCCGAGGCACCCAGGCCCTTGGCGCTCATCTCGCGCATCAGCTCGCTGAACGAGGCCTCGGGCGCCACGCGCGGCACGTCGCCGCCCGAGCGCATGACGTCGCTCACGTGCGTGAGCAGCTTGCGCCCCAGCGCCCCGCCGGGGTGCGAGCGCGCGAAATCCTCAGGCCGGAAACCCCGGGCATCGAGCAGGGCCACGGCCAGCGCGTCGCCCATGGCCAGCTGGGCCGTGGTGCTGGCGGTGGGGGCCAGGTTCAGCGGGCAGGCCTCGCGGTCCACGCTGCAGTCGAGCACCAAGTCGGCATGGCGGGCCAGGGTGGAGTCCAAGCCACCGGTCAGGGCCAGCAGCGGAACCCCCAGGCGCTTGAGCACCGGCAGGATGGCCGTGAGCTCGCCGCTTTCGCCGCTGTTGGAGATGGCCAGCACCATGTCGTGCTCGGTCACCATGCCCAGGTCGCCATGGCTGGCCTCGCCCGGGTGCACGAAAAAGGCCGGGGTGCCGGTCGACGCCAGGGTGGCGGCGATCTTGCGGCCCACGTGGCCGCTCTTGCCCATGCCCATCACGACCACGCGGCCGCGGATGGACAGCGCCATCTGCACGGCCTGGGCAAAGCGTGCATCCACGCGGGCGGCCAGGGCGTTCAGGGCGGCGGCTTCGATGTCGAAGGTCTCGCGGGCCAGGCGCAGGGCCTGCTCGGCATCGAAGGGGGGTAGCACGGGGGCAGCGGCAGTCATCCCACGATTCTATCGACCGGCCTGCCCCGGCTCGGATAGCATCAGCCTATGTCCTCACTCGCCCTCACCCTGCTCTACCTGCTGGCCGCGGTGCTGGGCGTGGTGGTTTGCCGCAGCCTGAAATTGCCGCCCATGCTCGGCTACCTGGCCGCAGGTGTGCTCATCGGGCCGCATGCGCTGGCGCTGGCGCAGAACTCCGAGGGGGTGCGGCACCTGGGTGAATTCGGCGTGGTGTTCCTGATGTTCGCCATCGGGCTGGAGTTCAGCCTGCCCAAGCTGCGCGCCATGCGCCGCCAGGTGTTCGGCCTGGGGCTCATGCAGGTGGTGGTGACCATGACGCTGGCGGGCGGGGGCTCGCTGGTCCTTTCGCTGCTGGTGGGCGGGATCTGGGAGATGGGCTGGCAGACGGCCCTCGCCCTGTCGGGCGTGATGGCCATGAGCAGCACCGCCATCGTGGTCAAGCTGATGGCCGAGCGCGCCGAGCTCGAAAGCGAGCATGGCCGCAACGTCATGGGCATCCTGCTGTTCCAGGACCTGGCCGTGGTGCCGCTGCTGGTGCTGATCCCGGCGCTGGGCTCCTCGCCCGACAAGCTGCTGGTGGCCCTGGCCTGGGCCCTGCTCAAGGCCACGGTGCTGGTCGGACTGCTGCTCACGGGCGGGCAGCGCGTGATGCGCTGGTGGCTGACCCTGGTGGCGCGCCGCAAGAGCGAAGAGCTGTTCATGCTCAACCTGCTGCTCATCACGCTGGGCCTGGCCTGGTTGACCGAAGAGGCCGGCCTGAGCCTGGCGCTCGGCGCCTTCATCGCCGGCGTGCTGGTGTCGGAGACCGAGTACAGCCACCAGGTGGGCACCGACATCCGCCCTTTCCACGACGTGCTGCTCGGGCTGTTCTTCATCACCATCGGCATGATGCTGGACTGGCACATCCTGGTGGACCGCTGGGGCCTGGTGCTGGCGCTGCTGGTGGTGCCGATCACGCTCAAGCTGGTGGTCATCCTGGTGCTGGCGCGCGGCATGGGGGCGACCACGGGGGTCTCGCTGCGCACCGGGCTGTATCTCGCGCAGGCCGGCGAATTCGGCTTCGTGCTGCTGTCGCTGGCCCAGAACAACAACCTGGTGCAGCCCGCGCTCATGAACCCCATCCTCGCGGCCATGGTGCTGTCGATGCTGGCCACGCCCTTCCTCATCATGTACGCCAACCGCATCGTGATGAAGCTGGTGGCCAGCGACTGGCTGCAGCAATCGCTGCAGATGACGAGCATTGCGCGCAAGTCCATCAACTCGAGCAAGCACGTGATCATCTGCGGCTATGGCCGCTCGGGCCAGAACCTGGCGCGCATGCTGGAGCACGAAGGCATTCCCTACATGGCGCTCGACCTGGACCCGGACCGGGTGCGCCAGGCCGCCGCGGCCGGCGACTCGGTGGTGTACGGCGATGCCACGCGCCTGCAGGCGCTCATGGCCGCCGGCCTGGTGCGCGCCAGCGCCGTGGCCGTGACCTACATCGACGTGCCCGCCGCGCTCAAGGTGCTGGCCAACACCCGCTCCCATGCGCCGCAGGTGCCGGTGGTGGTGCGCACCCAGGACGACCTGCACCTGGACAAGCTGCGGGATGCCGGCGCGACCGAAGTGGTGCCCGAGGCCATCGAGGGCTCGCTCATGCTCGCCAGCCACGCCCTTGCCCTGGTCGGCGTGCCCATGCGCCGCGTGCTGCGCCTGGTGCAGGACCAGCGCGATGCGCGCTACAACCTGCTGCGCGGCTACTTCCACGGGGCCGACGACGATACCGTCAACGAGCGCGACCAGGAGCGTCTGGCCACCGTCACCCTGCCTTCGGGCTCCAAGACCCTGGGCCAGGCGCTGGGCGAGCTGGCCCTGCCGGCCATGGGCGTGCGCGTGGTCAACCTGCGCCGTGCCAATGGCCATGTGAGCGCTGCGGCGGACGATGCGGCGCTGGCCGAAGGCGATACGCTGGTGCTGTCGGGCCACCCCGCGGCGCTGAGCCTGGCCGAAGCCAGGTTGCTGAAAGGCTGACAGGCCGGATCAGCCGGGCTGCAGCGCCTCTGCGGGGCCGGGCCGCCCAAAGAGATAGCCCTGGAACTGTTGGCAGCCGTTGCGCAGCAGAAAGTCGTGCTGGCCCTCGGTTTCCACCCCTTCGGCCACCACGTCCAGGCCCAGGCTGTGCGCCAGCGCCACGATGGTGCAGGCGATGGCCGCATCGTTGGGGTCGGTGAGCACGTCGCGCACGAAGCTCTGGTCGATCTTGAGCTGGTCCAGCGGCAGCCGCTTGAGGTAGGACAGCGAGGAGTAGCCGGTGCCGAAGTCATCGAGCGAGAAGCCCACGCCCAGGTTGCGCAGCACCTGCATCTTGACGATGCTCTCTTCAACGTCCGAGAGCAGCAGGCTTTCGGTCAGCTCCAGCTTGAGCCGCGCCGGGTCGGCACCCGTGGCGTACAGCGCCTGCAGCACCTGGGGCACGAATTCGGTGTGGCGAAACTCCTGCGCGCTCACGTTCACCGCCACGGTCCAGGCCTGGGTGGTCGGTTCGCGGTTCCAGCGGGCCAATTGCTCGCATGCCAAGTGCAGCACGCGCTGGCCCAGGGGCAGGATCAGGCCGGTCTGCTCGGCCAGGGGAATGAACTGGCCGGGCGGCACCATGCCGCGTTGCGGGTGCTGCCAGCGCACCAGGGCTTCGGCGCCCATGGTCTGGCCGGTGGCGTTGACCACGGGCTGGTAGTGCAGCAGGAACTCGTTGCGCTGTATGCCCTGGCGGATGTCGCCCTCCAGCGCCGAGCGTGCCGTGGCCGCCGCCTGCATGGCGGGGTCGAAGAAGCACAGCGTATTGCGCCCCTGGGCCTTGGCCTGGTACATCGCCAGGTCGGCCCGCTTGAGCAGTTCGTTGACGGGCTGCTGCCGGTCTCGGAACAGCGCGATGCCGATGCTGGGCGTGCTGTGCAGCTCGCTGCCATCCATGTCGTAGGGCTCGTTGAGGGCCTGCAGCACCTTCTGGGCCACGGCCTCCGATTCCACTGCGGCGCCGGTTTCCTCGCTGCTCAGTCCCTGCAGCACCACCACGAACTCGTCGCCCCCCAGGCGGGCCACGGTGTCGGTGGCCCGCACGCTGGCGCGCAGGCGCTCGCCCACCTGCACCAGCAGGCGGTCGCCCCATTCGTGGCCCATGGTGTCGTTGATGCCCTTGAAATTGTCCAGGTCCAGGAACAGCAGGGCGCCATGCTGGCCATCGCGCTCGCAGGCTGTGGCCGCGCGCTCCAGGCGGTCCAGCAGCAGGCGCCGGTTGGGCAGCTTGGTCAGTTCGTCGTAGAAGGCCAGGCGCTGGATCTCGGCTTCGGCGCGTTTGCGCTCCGTGATGTCGCGGGCCAGGCCGCGGTAGCCGGTGAATTCGCCTTCGGCGTTGAAGATCGGCTCGCCGCTGATGGACACCCACAGCGGCTCCCCTTGCGCCGACATGCGCTGGATCTCGAAATTGCGGAACACCTGGCGCTCGGCGAGCTGCTCGCGGTGCGCGCGCCACTGGCCCTCGTCGGCGAAGGTGTTGGGCAGCTCCCAGCGGGTGAGCCCGAAGAGCTGGTCGTCGGGCAGGTCCATCTTGTTCTGCGGGCTGCCCTCGATGCGCACGAAGCGGAACTCGGCATCCTGTTCCCAGTACCAGTCGGAGGACAGCTGCGTGAGGCTGCGCCAGCGCGCCTCGCTCTCGCGCAGGGCTTCCAGCGCGCCCAGGTAGTCGGTCACGTCGGTGAAGGTGCGCACACGCCCGCCTCCCTCCAGCGGGCGCGTGCGCACCTCGATGAAGCGGCCAGCCACCGTGCGGCGGATATAGCTGTCCGGCATGGTCAACTTGCCGCCGTGCGCCGCGTACTCGCTGCCCACGTAGTCCCGGGCCTTGGACTCGATCAGCTGGAAGCCGTTGCCGAAGTCCCCCCGTTCGGTCTGGAAGCGCACCACCTCCTCCACCCGGGGCTCGCCCGCGAGCAGTTCCTCGGGCAGGTCCAGGAGTTCCAGGTAGCGCTGGTTGTAGACGCGGATGCGGCCCTCGCCATCGACCTTGGTGATGCCCTGGGACACGCTGGCCAGCGTGCTCTGCAGCGCGCGGGTCTTTTCGGCCAGCAGCTCGCTGGTGCGCGCCAGCTCTTCCTCCACCTGCCGGCGGGCGAGTTCGGCGCGGCGCGCCAGCTCCAGCTGGCCCACGGTGCTCAGCAGCGGCTGCAAGAATTGCACGTCGGCTGCGCTGTAGCCCTCGGGCCGGTTGGCCAGCCCCACCACGGCGACGAGCTCGCCCGAGGCCAGGATGGGCAGGCCGAGGTAGGAGACCACGGGCGGATGCCCTGGCGGCATGCCGGCGCTGCGGCTGTCGCCGTCTGCGTTGTTGATGATCACCGGCTTCTCGGTCAGCATCGCCTGGCCGGGCAGGGATTCGAGGTCGTCGAACACCCGGCCCTCCTCGGCGTCCCGGGTGTAGCGTGCGCGCGATGCCTCGTCCCATTCCACGTCGGTCATGGAATGCATGCGCAGCAAAGGCCTGCCCTCGGCCGTGCGCTGCACCTGCCCGACCAGCCCGAAGCGGCTGCCGGTCAGCTCCATGAGCTCGTGCAGCAGCGCATCGAACGCTGCACGGGGTGCCGAACTGGCAATGAACACGGCCTGCGCGCGCGAGATCGCCTGCAGCAGCCGGTGCTGGCGCGCCAGCATGGCCTCGGCGGCACGCCGGGCGCGCACGCTGCTGCTGCGTTCGAGCACGGCCTCGATCTGCGCCGGCAGGGCCAGCAGGTAGTTGCAGCCGGGGTCGCGGATGGTGAAGTCGGCGAAGCCATGGCGCATGGCGTGCGCCGCCTGGGCGTCGGCCCCGGCGTCCACGATGATCACGGCCGGGATGCGGCCCATGCGCTCGAGCACGTCGTACGCCGATCCATCGGAGAAATGCTGGCAGACCAGCAGGATGTCAGGGGTGTGGTCCTGCAGCCAGGCCTGGGCCTGCACGAGCGAGGGCGCCACCTCCACCCGCCAGCCCAGCCAGGGGTCCACCAATGCATCGACGAGCGCCCGTGCGTGCTCCCGGTCGTCTTCGATCAACAGGACGGAGATGGGCATGGCCGATCTGGGTTTTCAAGGCAATGGGAAGCAGCCTGCAACACCGCAGGTGTAACGATGGCCCATTATGGGTCAGCATTTGGCGCTTGCGGCCCGCCGAGGCCCTGGGCTGCGTGTTTACACTCCCACCCTTTGTGCCATCCACCCCACACCCCATGCAGCCCCTCAGCGTCAACCAGTACCTGCGCCAGCACATCCGTACCGTGCCCGACTGGCCGGCACCCGGCGTGCAATTCCGCGACATCACGCCGCTGCTGCAGGACCCCAAGGTCTTTCGCGTGCTGATCGATGCCTTCGTGCACCGCTACATGGACAAGGCCCTGCGCCCCGACGTGGTGGCCGGGCTCGACGCGCGCGGCTTCATCCTGGGCGCCGTGGTGGCGTACGAACTCAACGTGGGTTTCGTGCCAATCCGCAAGAAGGGCAAGCTGCCTTTCACCACGGTGGAGGAAACCTACGAACTCGAATACGGCAGCGCCACGGTGGAGCTGCACACGGATGCCGTCAAGCCCGGCGACCGCGTGCTGCTGATCGACGACCTGATCGCCACCGGCGGCACCATGATGGCTGGCCGGCGCCTGCTGGAGAAGTTGGGCGCCACGGTGACCGAGGGCGCCGCCATCGTGGACCTGCCCGAACTGGGCGGGTCACAGCGCCTCAAGGAATCAGGTCTGCCCCTGTACACCCTGGTCGATTTCGCCGGGCACTGACCAGGCCCCGCGGCCGCGGTCTGACTCGCTCACTGCGCGTGCGCATAGACCGCGAGGGTCTGCTGCAGCCATCGGGCAAAGTGCCTGGGCATCACCGTGGCCTTCAGGCCGCTGCAGGTATGCCACTGGCGGTGTCGGTGCTGGCAGCGCGCCGGCGTGCCGCACGCTCCCAGGCCTTCTCGTGGAAGAAGAAGGCCACGGCCTGCACCGTGGGTTCGAGCAGGCTCAGCGTGAGCGAAGCCCAGAAGTTGCCCGTGACGGCGTAGGCCACCATGGCGGCCACGCTGATGTGGATCAGGTAGTAGCTGCCAGTCTTCATGAGCATGGTCTTGTTCTTCTGGGCGATCTGGCGAATGCGGGCCATGGTGGATTCCTTTTTTCCGTTTCTGCGCCTGCCCAGAGGGATGCGGGCAGGCATGGAGAAATGGTACGGATTCTCAATAGCGCTTGCCAATTGAAAACCGCTAAATCCAGCATTGAAACTATTGCGCGGGCGCTTGCATCACCCCGTGGCCCCGCCCGTTAATTCCGTCACGGAGTGGGGACACAAATTGCCCTTGGCGCCCGCAACCCCGTTGCTATGATGGTCATCTTTTCAACTGCGGCAACGCAACCGGGAGCAGACATGGCCCTCATGGACTTCATCAAGAAACAGTTCATCGACGTCCTCCAGTGGACGGAGGA
>JAZKEE010000253.1:0-9861 GCA_040387235.1 Pseudomonadota bacterium | reverse complement strand
GCCATGTCGGCCATGCCCATCGGGGCGCCGGGGTGACCGGAGTTGGCTTGTTGAACGGCGTCCATGGCCAGCGCGCGGATCGCGTTTGCCATTGGTTGGTTTTGCAGGGTGTTGGCCATGGAAAGAGCGGCTCCGGGTGGGGGAGGTTCAGGGGAAACCCGCTATTTTACCGGTGCCTGCCCCCGGGCCTGTTTCCATGGCGGTAAACACGTTCCTGTGCCTGGGTTGGCAGCCGATGCACTACAGTGCGGCCCATGCAAGGACTGCACCTCACCGCCGATCTCCATGGTTGCCGCTGCGCCCCCGAATGGCTGCTGGACGCCGCTGCCCTGGGCCGTGCCTGCACGGATGCCGTGCGCTCTGCGGGCCTGCAGCCCGTGGGCCAGTTGTTCCACGGTTTTCCCGCCACGGCGCAAGGCCCGGGCGGTGTCACGGCCACAGTGCTGTTGGCCGAGTCGCACCTGTGCGTGCACACCTGGCCCGAGCAACGCGCCGTGACGCTGGACGTCTATGTGTGCAATTTCGGCGCCGATCACTCGGGCAAGGCGCGCGCGCTCATGGAAGCGCTGCTGGCTTTGTTCGAGCCCGCCAGCGTGCAGCGCCATGCGCTGCAGCGTGGTGCGGTTGCCGACGAGGTGGTGGCATGAGCGCGGCGGCCCAGGTGCCCGCCCTGCTGCTGGCCGCCGGCCGTGGCGAGCGCATGCGCCCGCTGACCGACACCACACCCAAGCCTCTCTTGCCGGTGCAGGGCCAGCCGCTGCTGGTGTGGCACCTCCAAGCCCTGGCCGAGGCCGGCGTGGGCGAGGTGGTGATCAACACCGCCTGGCTGGGCGAGCAGATCGAGGCCCACTGCGGCACCAACTTCGGCACGCACCACTCGCGCCGGGGCAACCACCGGGTCGAGATCGCCTATTCCCGCGAGGGCCGCGACTTCGGCGGCGCCCTGGAGACGGCGGGCGGCATCGCGCGCGCGCTGCCGCTGGTGGAGTCCGATATTTTCTGGCTCGCGGCCGGCGACGTGTACGTGCCGGACTTCGTGTTCGATGCCAAGGCGGTGCAGGCCTTCAAGGCCAGCAGGCAACTGGCCCACCTGTGGCTGGTGCCCAACCCGGAGCACCACCCGCGCGGTGATTTCGGCCTGTCGCCCGAGGGCCTTGCGCTGAACCTGGCGGCCGATGATCCGGCGCCGCGCTACACCTACAGCACCATCGCGCTGCTGCATGCCGAGCTGTTCTTCACGCCCTGGTGCGATATTCCGGTGGGCAATCCAGGGGGCTTGAAAGCGTCGCTGGCGCCGCTGCTGCGCCGGGCCATGGACGCGGGCCGGGTAGGCGCCTCGCTCTACACGGGCCGCTGGACCGACGTGGGCACGCCCGAGCGCCTGGCAGAACTCAACCGCTAAAAACAAGCTACCCCCTGAGTCGCTTCGCGCCTTCCCCCTGGAAGGGGGACGCCGCCCCTGCGGCGGGGCGGCCCTTGCAAGGCGGCACTGGCTTGGGGCGGGGTGGTTGCGGGCGTGGCCTTCCAGTGTCAACCAGAGCGCAGTTGCCTCACTGGCTGGTTGCTGCAGCCGTCGTGTACGCAGGCTGCACCGCGATAGCCGGGCCGTTCTCGCAGGCGCGCAGCAGCCATTCGCTGGGACGAAAGCGGGCGTCAGGGCCATCGGGCGCGGGCTTGCCGACTTCCGCCTGCACATCGTAGGCAATGGGCGGCACCTGGTACACGGCCATCTGCCCCTTGCGGCAGGCCAGCGCCGGCACCAGCTTGTGCTCCACCCAGCCCTGGGTGTTGCTGTCGAAGCGGTAGACGGGCCCCAGCGTCTGGTCCTGGGCCAGTTCCAGGCGCACCGGCGTGGTCTGCAGTGCGCTCACCCACGTGCCGGCGATCTCCACGGGTTGCGCGAAGCGCACCGATTCCAGTCCATGCAGCGCCACTGGCCTGCCTGGCTCGCCCTTGTCGAACGGATCGTTGCGATTGATGAGGCTGCCTGCCGGGATCAGCAGCTCGCCGTACTGAAAGTCCTGCGGCAGCACGAACCGCTCCCGGCTCGCGCGCACGACGGCCCCGTCCAGCCGGGCCTGCCTGGCGCTGTTTGCAAGGTACCACTGCAGGACGATCAGGGCATTGCACAGGAAGGCCACGGCACACAGGGCCTGGAGCGCGCGGCGGGTGAGCAGCCACTTGTGCGGGACATTGACCCAGCGTGCATAGACGCCGTAGGCCAGCAGGGCAGCGGTCAGCACCAGGCCCAGCAGTGGCAACAGCATCGTCAGGACAAAATTCAGCAGGGTCGCGAGCAGGTTGAGCATGGAGCCCGAGTCTGCCACGCACAGCGCCAGTGCGGCCTGCGCCGCAGGGGCCGGCGTGGCGCACAAGCCACGCGGGCGGTGCGGGGCCCGGCCCGGCCGGTCCGGCCCCCCTCTATCGCATCACTCGGCGGCGTGGCCGGCGGGCGTTTTTGCCGGCAGCGGCTGGCTGCCCAGCATGCCCGCCAGGCTCTGCGCCATGCCGGTGATGCCTTCGTTGGACAGGCCTGCGTCCTTCATCACGGCGTCCACGATGGGCTTGGCGATCTGGTACTGCAGTGCAGAGTTCATGACCTGCTCAGGGAAGGTGCCTTGGGCCCCATTGCCAGCGTGTCCCGAGCCCTGGCCTGCCTGGCCGCCGGGCAGGCCGCCCACCTGCACGATGCGGATGGAGTCGATCTTCTCCATGGGGCGCACGGCCTGGGCGATGATCTCCGGCAACTGCTGCAGCAGCAGGGTGCGCACCTGCAGGTCCACCTGGGCGGCCGACAGCGTGTTGAGCGCTTCGTTCAGTGCGCGCTTGCCCTCGGCCTCGGCCAGGGCCGCCGCCTGGCGGGCACGGGCTTCGATGGTGATGGCCTCGGCGCGGTCCAGGGCCGCTTCCTTCTCGGCCGATGCGGACACCTTGACCGAGATGGCGCTCTGCTCGGCATCCTTGGAGGCCTCGATCAGCTGGATGTTCTTGTCGCGCTCGGCCACGGCCACCTGGCGCGCGGTGTTCACGGCTTCCTCGGCCTTCACGGCTTCGGCGCGTGCCAGGTTGGCGGCAGCGTCGGCGTCCGACTGTTCGCGTGACTTGTTGGCGATCGCGATCTGCGTGTCCTGGCGCGCGATCTCCACCTGCTTGCGCTGCTCGGCGCGCTTGGTTTCGGTGTGGCGCTCAAGCTCGATCTCGCGCGTCTGGATCACCAGGTTCTTCTCGATCTCGGCGGCCTTGATCTCGCGCTCGGCTTCGATGCGTTTCTGGCTCACCTGGCGCTCGGCCTCGATCTTGGCGGCCTCGGCCTCGCGGCTGCGCTCGGCCTGTTGCGTGGCGATCAGCGCGGCCTGCTCGGCGCGGGTGTTCTCGATCTCGCGCTTTTGCGACAGCGAGGCGAACTCCTGGTCCTTCTCGATGGTGAGCTTCTGGCGCGTGGCTTCCAGGTCCTTGGTGCGCACCTGCACCTCGGTGTCCTGCTCCACGTCGTTGCGCTGCTTGCGCCGTGCCTCGGTCTGCTCGGTCAGGCGCGTCAGGCCCTCGGCGTCGAAGGCGTTGTTGGGGTTGAAGAACTGCTTGTCGGTCTGGTCCAGGCTGGTCAGCGACACGGATTCAAGCTCCAGCCCGTTCTTCTCCAGGTCTTCGGCCACGGCGTTCTGCACCGCCTGCACGAAGTCGCGGCGCTTGTCCTGCAGCTCCTGGATGGTCATGGTGGCGGCCGTTGCGCGCAGCGAGTCCACGAACTTGTCTTCCACCAGCGCCTTGAGCTCCTCCGGGCTCATGGTGCGTGCGCCCAGCGTCTGCGCGGCAATGCTCACGGCCTCTTCGGTCTGCTTGACGCGCACGAAGAAGGCGGCTGTCACATCCACGCGCATGCGGTCCTTGGTGATCAGGCTTTCCTTGGCGCGGCGCACTACTTCGAGCTTCAGCGTATTCATGTTCACCAGCACGCGCTCGTGGAACACGGGTAGCAGAATGGCGCCGCCATCCATGATGACTTTCTGGCCGCCCAGGCCCGTGCGCACGAAGGCGGTTTCCTTGGTGGAGCGCTTGTACAGGCGCGCAAAGACAATGCCTATGGTCAGCAGCGCCAGCAGGGCAATGCCGGCGATGGCGCCCAGTTCGAACAGGTTGGTCATTTCTCAGGTGCTCCCTCGGTTGGTGTTGGTATGTTGATGGGAATGGTCGGCTACATCAAGCCCGGGTGGGGGTTGGCAATGCAGCGGTAAAAGGCCCCGGCCTTGCGCACGATGAGGATCTGCGCACCTTCGTCGAAGACTTCGTCGTCCAGGTCGGGCTCCACCATCAGGTAGTGGGTGCGGCCGTGCGCATCGCGTACGCGCGCCTGGGCCGCCAGGCCCCGGCGTGCAGCCCCGGCGGACACGACGCCGTGCCGCCCGATCAGCGACATCTCGCTCACGGCCGAGGTCTCGTCGCGCGGGATGATGTGGGCGATCAGCGCGCCCAGGCTGCGCACGGTGGCCATGCCCGTCGCAACCGCCGCCAGGCCCGCGAGCCAGACCGGCAGGTAGGTACCCAATAGCCCATGGGCCACCTTCTGCAGGCTGTAGCCGAACACGGCATAGCCCATGAGGAACAGCACCAGCAGCACCAGCGAAGGTACCTTGCCGATGTGCAGCCAGCCCAGAACCCGGTCCAGCCCGGTGTCGCCATCGATATCGGGCAGCAGGTCATCGAGCCAGTTGCTCGGGCTCAGCGATACGAGCATGCCCAGGCCTTCGATCAGCGCGATGCCGACGATGAGCGCAAAAGCCACGCCGAAGGGCCAGGTCTCCGGAGCGGTGAACAGGGAGGTGATCACGGTTGGCCTGTCTTCAGGCGCGCCATGCGCTCGGCGATCTTGTGGTCGCGCACCAGGTCATCGAGCTCCTTGAGCTTGGCGGCCTGGTCCAGCGTGTGGCTGCGGTCGGTGCCCGACAAGCCCGTCTGGCGCGCGTAGATGCGATCGAAGGCGCTGGTCACGGCGTCCATGCGCTGCGCGGGGTTCGCTCTGCCGGGGGCGGCAGTGGCGGTCTGCGCCGCGCTGGCGCGGCTTTGGCGAAAGCCTTCGAGTGCATCGGCCATTTCCCGCTGCTTGGCCAGCAGGGCTGCCACGTACCCCGTGAGTTCGCTTTCCTGCCGGGCGAAATCGGCCAGCGTGGTCTCCAGCACCGGGATCTGCGCCTCGATGTCAAGCTGGCGGGCCACGGCGGCGCGCGCAAGGTCTTCGCGGCCAGCGGTCAGCGCCTGCTCGATCTGCTCCGAGAGCTTGCCGTGCTGCCCGTTGAGGTGGGCATGCTGCTGTTGGGCCAGGTGCCGGTTGGCGCTGGTGCGGCCCAGCTCGTGGCGCACCTCGCCGATCACGGCATCCGCTTCGCGCAGCGACTGTTCCATCACGGCCAGCGGGGCGTGGTTCTCCAGGTGGTCCACCAGCGCGTGAACGCTGCCGGCGATGATGCGACCTACGCGTGTCTTGAGCGAATCTGCCATCTCAGGCTCCTTTCGAGAGAGGGGTGTGAATCGACCGGGCCAGCTCCAAAGTCGCCGCGGCGTGGCGCTGCACGACGCCCGGATCGTACGCGCTGGCCTGCGCGGTGGTCGCCTGGCGCAGCAGCATTTCACTGAGCGCAAAGCCCCGGCGCACCAGCAGGTCTTCGAGCCGCGCCGCCTCCTGCTCCGAGGCGGGTGCGTTGCTCACCACGATGGCCAGGCAGGTGGTGACATGGTCGAGCATGGCGTTGAGCACGTCCGAATGCCGGCCCGTCTGGCCCTCGGTGCGCACCAGCGATTCGCGCAGCCGGCCCGTGGTGTCGCGCGCCCAGGCGTGGGCGGCCACATAGTCGAGCGCGCCGTCGTGGTGGCGCTTGAGCTGGCCCAGCAGAACCCGCAGCTTGTCGCTGTTGGTGGTGGCGCCTTCCACCTGCAGCTGTGCCAGCCAGAGGTAGAGATCGCTCGGTATCCGTGCGGAGAGGGGCTCCATCGTGGTGGAGGTGGTGACCATGGCGTCCATCCGGAAGTGGGTTTGGATGCAATGGTATTCATGTGAATACGTTTGTCAACAAACCCATTGCCTGTTGGGTTTTTGGAATTGTTTGCCAGGCCGATGGCCTGCGGCCGCGAGGGGGAGTGGATTCGCGATAAAAATGGCGGATGAATTCACCGTCCTCGCATTCCATCTACGCCCAGCGCCGCGCGCGCCTTGCCGCCCAGTTGGGTGCCGGGGGCATCGCCGTCATTCCCACGGCCCCCGAGTACCCGCGCAACCGCGACACCGATTTCCTGTACCGCCATGACAGCTATTTCTACTACCTGACCGGCTTCATCGAGGCAGGAGCCTGTCTGGTGCTCACGGCCGAAGGGCACAGCACACTGTTCTGCCGCCCCAAGGACCTGGAGCGCGAGATCTGGGACGGTTACCGCCTGGGCCCGGAGGCGGCGCCCGCCGTGCTGGCCGTGGATGCCGCCCATTCGAGCGCTGTGCTCGATGCGCAATTGCCGCGCCTGCTGGAGAACCGCCGGAGCGTGTGGTATCCCCACGCCACGCACAACGGCCTGGCCGCGCGGGTGGAAGGCTGGCTCAACGCCGTGCGTGCCCGGGTGCGCTATGGCGCACAGTGCCCCGCCGTGCAACAGGACCTGTGCGGGCCGCTGGACGAGATGCGCCTCATCAAGGATGCACACGAGCAGGACATCATGCGCCGCGCCAGCGAGATCAGCGCGCAGGGCCACATCCGCGCCATGCAGCGCTCGGCACGCATGCTGCGCGCTGGCGAGGACGTGCGCGAGTACCACCTCGACGCGGAACTGCTGCATGCCTTCCGCGATGGCGGTTCGCAGTACCCGGCCTATGGCTCCATTGTGGCGGCAGGTGCCAATGCCTGCGTGCTGCACTACCGTGCCGATGCCGCACCCGTGCGCGACGGCGAACTGGTGCTGATCGACGCGGGCTGCGAACTCGACGGCTATGCCAGCGACATCACGCGCACCTTTCCGGCCAACGGCCGCTTCACCGGGCCGCAGCGCGCGCTGTACGACCTGGTGCTGGCCAGCCAGGTCGCTGCCGTGGACGCCACCCGCGCCGGAGCCCGCTTCAACGACCCGCACGATGCCACGATCGCCGTGCTGGCGCAGGGCCTTCTGGACCTGGGCCTGCTCGACGGCAACAAGGTGGGCTCGGTGCAGGACGTGATCGACAAGCGCGCCTACTTTCCGTTCTACATGCACCGCACCAGCCACTGGCTGGGCATGGACGTGCACGACTGCGGCAGCTACGTGGAGCCTGGCGACGCCGACAAGGTGACCGAACGCAAGGATCCCCTGTCGGGTGAAACCATCCTCAACCGCCCGAGCCGCGTGCTGCAGCCCGGCATGGTGCTGACCATCGAGCCGGGCCTGTACGTGCGTGCGGCCGAGGGCGTGCCCGAGCAGTTCCACGGCATCGGCATCCGCATCGAGGACGATGCCATCGTCACCGCCAAGGGCTGCGAGCTGATCACGCGCGGCGTGCCGGTGGACGCAGACGAAATCGAGGCGCTGATGCGCGCATGACGAGGCCGGCGCCTGCTCCAGGAACAACCGCGGCTACACGCAGGCAACCAGGTGGTCGATGAAGGCCCGCATGCGCAGTGGCATGTGGCGCGTCGCTGGGTAGATGATCGAGAACGGCCGGGAGCGGCCGCCCAGGTCCTGCAGCACCTCCACCAGCGTACCCTGCTGCAGGTCGTCCTCCACGATGAAGCGGTAGGTCTGCAGCAGCCCTGCGCCGTGGCGTGCCAGGGTGGCAACGCCCAGCAGATCATCCGAACAGGTGAGGCTGCCAGTGGTGCCGACCTCGACGTCCTGCCCGTCCTGGTGAAAGACCCAGGGAACCGCCTGCCCGGTGCTGGGCAGCAAGAACTGGATGCACTCGTGGGACGCCAGATCGGCCAGGCTCAGGGGCCGGCCGGCCGACTGCAGGTAGCCTGGCGTGGCGACGACGACCAGCTCCGCATCCATCAGCTTGCGGGCGACCAAGCCTGAATCGGCCTGGGACCGTGCCCGCACGGCCAGATCGAAGCCATCGGCCGTGAAGTCCACATTGCGGTTGCTCAACTGCACCTCGACCTGTACCTTGGGATAGCGCGCGCGGAAACCCACCAGCGCCGGCAGCACGCGGCAGTGCCCCAGCGTGGTGGGCACGCTGATGCGCAGCTTGCCGGCAGGCTCGGCCTGCGTGCCAGTCAACTCCCGCTCGGCTTCGCTGAGGCGGTTGAGCGCCTGCCGGCACTGCTCAAAATAGGTCCGGCCGCCGTCGGTCAGGCGGATCTTGCGCGTGCTGCGCACAAACAGCCGCACCTGCAAGCGCTCCTCCAGCCGCGCGATGGAGCGGCTCACCGCCGCCGGGGTCAGCCCCGCCTGCTGCGCGGCTGCCGTGAAGCTCTGGGCCTCGGCTGCCAGGCAGAACAGTTCGATGCTTCCGAGCATCACATCGCCAAATTCACGGGCCATGCATTACTCCATGTAATGGATGAAGTTGGTAATGGGCAGTTTATCAACTCAAGGGTATTCAATAACCTGCGGTTTCCCTTTTGTTCAGACCAGGAAGCCCCCATGACCTCTCCCATTTCCATCGTTTTCCACAGTGGCTATGGCCATACCCGCGAGGTCGCGAAAGCGGTCGCTGCGGGCAGCGGCGGCATGCTGCTGGCCATCGACGACCAGGGCGAACTCAGTCCCGAAGGGTGGGCACAGCTCGATGCCTCGCGCGCCATCGTGTTCGGCTCGCCAACCTACATGGCCAACGTGAGCTGGCAGTTCAAGCGCTTCGTGGACGCCAGCTCCGCTGTCTGGTCCCGCCAGGGGTGGAAGGACAAGCTGGCCGCCGGCTTCACCAACAGTGCAGGGATCAACGGGGACAAGCTCACCACGCTCTACACCCTGTTTTCGCTGTCGCAGCAGCACGGCATGCTCTGGGCGGGAACGGCCATGGCGCCCAGCAACACCAAGGCGGCGGTGCGTGACGACCTGAACTACCTGGCCTCCTTCGCCGGGCTGGCGACCGCCACCCCCTCCGATGCCTCCCCCGATGAGATGGTGGCTGGCGACCTGGTCACCGCCCGCGCCTTCGGCGAGCGCATCGCCCAGGTCGTCGGCCGCATCGGTTGAAAGGATCGGCCATGCCCTACGTCAACATCCAGGTCACCCGCGAAGGGGTGACGCGCGAACAGAAGGCCGAGCTCATCGCCGGCGCCACCGAGTTGCTGGTGCGTGTGCTGCACAAGAACCCCGCGACCACGCATGTGGTGATCGACGAGGTCGACCTCGACAACTGGGGCGTGGGCGGGTTGCCCGTGTCCGAGTTCAGAAAGCGCCAGCCATGAACACCACCTCCGATTTCAGCGGCGTCACCGCCGCGCTGCACACCTACTTCGACGGCCTGCACCACAGCGATACAGGCCGGCTGGCCCAGGTCTTTCATCCGCAGGCGATCTATTGCTGCGCCACCGAAGGACAGCTGTTGCATCGGAGCATGGCAGAGTACTTTCCCATCGTGGAACAGCGCCCTTCGCCAGCGAGCCTCGGGCAGCCGCGGCGCGATCGCGTCCTGTCCATCGAGTTCGCCGGCCCGGTCACGGCCTTTGCACGGGTGGAATGCGCGATTGCGCCGCGCTTCTTCACCGATTTCCTGACGCTGGTGCGGCTTGGCGGGCGCTGGCAGATCGTGAGCAAGGTGTTCCACTTCGATGTGGTGGAGTGAGGGCGGGTCTGATGGGGTGCACGCCCATGAAAAAGCCGGGGCCCCGTGCGGGGCCCCGGCTTTTTTGCAGAAAGGCGGCAGTGCGGTCTGCAGCCTCGTTGCCTTGCCGATTACAGGGCGCT
>JAZKEE010000252.1:0-2227 GCA_040387235.1 Pseudomonadota bacterium | reverse complement strand
TCGTCGGTGTCGAGCAGGGTGCTCACGTCGAAATCGTCGCTGATGGATTCGAGCAGCACGCGCTCCTCGTCCAGCCAGTGCTGCAGCGGCAGCGGCTGGGGCAGGCGGCGCTGCAGGCGCGCCAGGTTGCGCACGCGCAGCGGGGTGATGGGGCCCACGCTGTGGCTGAACAGCTGGCGCTCGGCGTCTGCCCGGGCGGCCGCTTCACGTTGGGCTTTCTCTTCGGCCTGCTCGCGCTCATGCTGCTCGCGCAGCTGGCGCGCCACCGTGGCCAGCTCCTGCAGATCGGTGATGCGCTGCCCTGCGCGCCGCGGTGCAGGTCCGGCCCGGCGCTTGGAGCCTGGCGGGCTGGATGCCGGAGCGCTGGCCGGTGGCCGGGGCACCCGCGCTGGGCGGGTGGCTGCCAGCCGTGCTGCTGCCGATGCACGCCTTGCAGCGCGCGTGGGCGCCGGGGGGGCAGGCACGGGGGAGGGCAGGGCGGCTGCCAGGGGCGGCGGCAGCGCATCCTTGCGCGTGGCGTCGGCGGCGCGGGCCAGGGCCGCGTGCAATGCGGTGGGCGCTGCCGGCGAAGGCGGGTTGGGGGCAGGCGGGCGCGCCGGTGGTGCCGGGCTCACATCAGCCCCTTCTCGGCCATCGACAGCGCCTGGCCCGGTGCCACGATGACGTGGTCGAGCACGCGCACGTCGATCAGCGCCAGCGTGGTCTTGAGCGTCTGGGTCAGCGCCTCGTCGGCGCGGCTCGGCTGCACGCTGCCGCTGGGGTGGTTGTGGGCCAGAACCACGGCGGCGGCCTGGTGGTGCAGCGCGCGCAGCACCACCTCGCGCGGGTAGACGCTGGCCTGGGTCAGCGTGCCGCGGAACAGCTCCTCGAGTGCCAGCAGGCGGTTCTGGTTGTCCAGGAACAGCACGGCGAACACCTCGTGCCCCTTGGCCGCCAGGTGCAGCTGCAGGTAGTGCTTGACGGCGTCGGGCGAGTCGAACACCTCGCGCTCGCGCAACTGCTGGGCCAGTGCGCGGCGTGCCAGCTCCAGCACGGCCACCAGTTCGGCGCGCTTGGCGGGCCCCAGGCCCTTGATGCGCGCCAGGTCGTCCGCGCTGGTGTGCAGCAGGCCGGCAATGCCGCCAAAACCGCCCGTGAGCTTGCCCGTGGCGGCGTTCAGCACCGGCGGGTCGAGCAGCTCCTGTGCCATCTGCAGCACGCCCTTGCCCACAATGCCTGTGCGCAGCAGGATGGCCAGCAGCTCCGCATCGGCCAGCGCGGCAGGGCCACGCGCGAGCAGTTTTTCGCGCGGCTGGGCGTCCGGGGGGAGGTCTTTGATGGCCATGGCGTACAGGGGGTTAGGGGGCTCTCGGACACCCGGCCATGGGGGATTGCCCGTTTTTCTACAATAGAGGCCAGTTTATCGGGACTTTCATGACCTCTACCGCCACAGCCCTTCCCACCGTACAGCCGGGCTCCTTTCTCACGCTGCACTATCGCCTGGCAGGTCCGGCGGGGGATGTGATCAACACCTTTGCCGACAAACCGGCCACGCTGTCCCTGGGCACGGGCGAGCTGTCGCCCGCCATGGAGCAGCACCTGCTGGGCCTGGTGGAGGGCACGCGTGCCACCTTCGAGCTGCCCGCGGGCGAGGCTTTTGGTGAGCGCAACCCCGACATGCAGCAATGGGTGGCGAAAAAGCTGCTCAGCGAACTGGGCAGTGCCGACGAGAAATACAGCCCCGGCGATGTGGTGCAATTCCCCACCCCCGACGGCATGGGCAGCTATGCCGGTGCGGTGATGCAGGTGCGCGAGGACGGCGCCGTGCGTTTTGACTTCAACCACCCGCTGGCCGGCCAGCCCGTCACCTTCGAAGTGCACGTGATCGGAATCCTCTGATGCAGACCCCCCAGGAAATCCTGCTGGCCGAGCCGCGCGGCTTTTGCGCCGGCGTGGACCGCGCCATCGAGATCGTCGAACGCGCGCTGCAGAAGTTCGGCCGCCCGATCTACGTGCGCCACGAGATCGTGCACAACACCTACGTGGTCAACGACCTCAAGGAAAAGGGCGCGATCTTCATCGAAGACCTGGCGGACGTGCCCCCGGGCGCCACCCTGGTCTTCAGCGCCCATGGCGTGAGCAAGGCCGTGCAGGAAGAGGCCGTGGCGCGCGGCTTTTCCATCTTCGACGCCACCTGCCCGCTGGTGAGCAAGGTGCACGTCGAGGTGGCCAAGCTGGCCAAGGAAGG
>JAZKEE010000251.1:0-5171 GCA_040387235.1 Pseudomonadota bacterium | reverse complement strand
GCGGCGGTGGAGGCGGCGCGCGCGGGCGAGCAGGGCCGGGGCTTCGCGGTGGTGGCCAGCGAGGTGCGCAGCCTGGCGCTGCACTCGGCCACGTCGGCGCGGGAGATCCGCCAGCTCATTGCGCAGTCGAACGAACAGATCGCCGCCTGCCGCGCCATGGTGGAGCGCGCAAGCGCGCAGACGGCCGGCGTGATCGGGGCGGTCAACGCCTTCGCCGCGCTCATGGCCGCCGTGCAGACCGCCAGCACCGAGCAGCATGCAGGCGTACGCCAGCTCACCGAGGTGCTTTCGCGCATCGACCAGTTCACGCAGCACAACGCGGCGCTGGTGGGGCAGGCGCGTGGCGCGTCGGAGGCGCTGCACGCCCAGTCGGGCCGGCTGGTGGCGGTGGTGGCGCGCTTTCATGGCGAAGAGGGCACCGCTGGCGACGGTGGCCCGCTGCAGCGCGCCGCGCCGGTGCGCGCGCGGCCGCGGCTTCAGGCCTCCACGGTTCCGGCCTGAAGCGCCTTGCGCATGCGCCCCGGGGGCATGCCGTACAGCTGCTGGAAGTGCCGGATGAAATGCGATGCGTCCGAGAAGCCGCACTCGTAGGCGATAGTGATGATGGGCAGGTCGGTGCTGGTGAGCATCCAGCGTGCGTACTTGAGCCGCGCGTTGCGGTAGTACTCCGAGGGGGTGGTGCGCGTTTCGGCCAGGAAGACGCGTTCGAGCTGGCGGCTGCTCGAATCCACCAGCCGCGCGATGACCGCGATCTCCAGCGGCGTGCCGATGTTCTTTTCCATCAGCACGATGGCCTGGCGCAGCTTGTCGTGGTCGGCCGTGCCGTAGCCCAGGGCATGGCGGCGCGCCACGTGGGTGCTGCTGGCGGCCGGGTTCACTGTCATCTGGTGGATGACCTTGGCTGCGCGGTCGGGCCCGCAATGCAGGCGCACCAGCTCGGCCGTGAGCTCCACGATGGAGATGCCGCCCGCGCAGCTGATGCGGTCGCCGTCGAACACGTAGTGGCAGTCCGTGCTGTAGCTGAGGGCCGGGAAGGCGGCCTTCCAGTCTTCCACATGGTAGGGGTGCACGCAGGCCCGGCGCCCGGCCATGAGGCCCGCCTGCGCCAGTGCGAAGGTGCCCGTGCAGATGCCGATCAGCGGCTTGCCGAGCGAGGCAGCGAAGTGCAGGAAGGCCTGGTAGCGCGGGCTCGCGGTGGGGATGGCGGGCAGCAGCCCGCCGATGACGGCGATGTAGTCGTAGTCGCACTCGGACGAGAGCGATTCCTGCACCGGCACGGCCACGCCGCAGCTGGCCTGCACCGATTGCCCCGGCACGCCCAGAATGGTCCACGAGCAGCGGATCTGCCGGCTCTGGTCACCCACGTCGGCCGCGTGGCGCAGGCCATCGCACAGCCCGGCCAGCGACAGCAGCGGGAACTGCGGCCACAGCAGGATGCCCACGCGCAGTTCGGTGGCCGATGCGCTGGCGGGCCGCTTGCGCGTGGCCGCCGTCCGCGGTGAGGCGTCGAGCCGGTCGATCAGTGCACCAATGTCGCCTGCGTTCTGTGCACTGGCCTGGTGCGCGGCTGCACCAATCTCGTCAGAGAGGGCATCGGGGGGCGCTTTGGGTGGGGGCATCGGGTTTTCCCTGCATGTCGCATACGTTCAATATAGCGGCGACCGCCTGCAATGAACAGAGGGTCGGTATTCCTAGCATGGAGGCACTGGGTATCGAGGGGTGCGGCTGCAAGGACCGTGCCGCGGCACCCGCAGTTTTGTCTGGAGAACCATGTGAACCATCCCCTGCTTCAAGTCAGCGGCCTCAGGAAGAGCTACGGCCCGGCCGAGGTGCTCAAGGGCATTTCCTTCGACCTGCAAAAGGGAGAGACGCTGTCGCTGATCGGGCCCAGCGGCTCGGGCAAGTCGACCTGCCTGCGCTGCCTGAACTTCCTGGAAAAGCCGCAGGCCGGCGAGGTGCTGCTCGAATCGAAGCGCATCGGCCAGGTGCCCGACCGCAAGGGCGGCTGGCGCTTCATGACCGACACCGAGATGGCGCCGCAGCGCCGCGAGATCGGCATGGTGTTCCAGCTGTTCTACCTGTGGCCGCACCTCACCGTGCGCGACAACGTGGCGCTGGCGTCCATCAAGGCCGCGGGCATGCGGCGCGACGAGGCCCATGCGCTGGCCGAGGAGATGCTGGACAAGGTGCACCTGCGCCACAAGGCCGACGCCTACCCCGAGCAGCTCTCGGGCGGGCAGCAGCAGCGCGTGGCCATTGCGCGCACACTGGCGCAGAAACCCCGGCTGATCCTGTTCGACGAGCCCACCTCGGCGCTCGACCCGGAGCTGGTGGGCGAGGTGCTGGGGGTCATCCGCGAGCTGGCCGAGGAGGGCCGCTCGATGATCCTGGTGACGCACGAGATCCGCTTCGCGCGCGACGTGGCTGACCGCGTGATCTTCATGGACGGCGGGCACATCGTGGAGGAGGGGCCCGCCGCGCAGGTGATCAACCAGCCGCGCATGGAGCGCACGCGCAGCTTCCTGGGCCAGGTGGGTGCCGAGGCCGGGCTGGGGGCATGAGCATGCCGGGCATCGACACCCTCACCCTCATTGTCTCCACGCTGGCGCGCGGCGCACTCACGGCGGCGCAGGTGGCCCTGGGCGCGGGCCTGCTGGCTGCCAGCCTGGGCCTGCTGCTGGCGCTGCTGGTGGTGTTCGCACGCCAGCGTGCGCTGCAGGCCGCCATCGCGGTCTATATCGAATGGATGCGCAACGTGCCGGCGCTGGCGCACCTGTTCGTGCTGTACTTCGGCCTGGCCTCGGTGGGCGTGCGGCTGTCGCCGCTCACGGCTGCGGTGATCGGCCTGGGCCTGGTGGGTGCCGCGGTCCTGTGCGAGGTGTTCGCGGCGGGCCTGCGCTGCCTGCATGCGGGTCAGCGCGAGGCAGCCCTGGCCGTGGGCCTGACGCCGGCGCAGGCGCTGCGCAGCGTGCTGCTGCCGCAGATGCTGCGCGTGACCTTGCCCTCGCTGGGCAACTACGCGAGCCAGCTGGTCAAGGACACGTCCATCGCCTCGGCCATCGCGGCGCCCGAGGTCATGTTCTACGCACGCAACCTGGTCACCTCGACCTTCGAGACGCCGCTGATCTACCTGACCGCCATGCTGCTGTATGCGGCCATGGTGCTGCCCATCAGCTGGGCCTTTGCGCGGCTGGAACGCCGCACGGCAGGGGGTGCGCGATGAACGCCTTTCTTGCGACCTATGCCGAGTACTTGGCCGAATGGTGGCCGCGCCTGGCGCAGGCGGCGTGCGTCACGGCCGAGCTCTCGGCCATCGGCTTCGCCATCGCGCTGGTGCTGGGCGCCTTGCTGGTGTGGATGCTGCGCAGCGGTGTGGCGCTGCTGCGCAACGGGGCCAACGGCTTCATCCAGCTGCTGCGCGCGGTGCCGCTGCTGGCATTGCTGCTGGCCATCTACTTCGCGCTGCCGGCGGTCGGCATCACGCTGCCGGGCTACTGGGCGGGGGCCATTGGCCTCGGGGTGCACGGCTCGGCCTACGTGGCCGAGGTGCTGCGCGGCGGCCTCAAGTCCGTGCATGGCGGGCAGCGCGAGGCGGGGCTGGCCGCGGGGCTCACGCCGCGCCAGGTGTTCCTGCACGTCACGCTGCCGCAGGCCCTGCGGGTGATGCTGCCGCCGCTGCTCAACAGCTACGTCGCGCTGCTCAAGGACAGCTCGCTGTGCGCGCTGATCGCCACCAACGAGCTGATGCTCA
This sequence comes from Pseudomonadota bacterium, assembly GCA_040387235.1. Taxonomy (GTDB): domain Bacteria; phylum Pseudomonadota; class Gammaproteobacteria; order Burkholderiales; family Burkholderiaceae_C; genus Acidovorax. Next base: position 1,420 of record JAZKEE010000251.1, on the reverse strand, counting down.
CGGCCAAGGCCCTGTCCAGCGAGTACTTCCTGCCGCTGCACATCTTCGTCCTGGTGGGGCTGCTGTATTTCGCCATCGCCTTTCCCCTGTCCATGCTCTCGCGGCTGCTGGAACGCCGCCTGGCCCATGGGCGCCGCACGGTGGGTGCGGCATGAACATCCCGAAGGATCCCATGACATCCATGACCTATGCGCCGCTGGAACAGCTGGCCAGCGCCATCCAGCGCGGAGAGCTGTCCAGCGAGGCGCTGCTGGAGGCGCAGCTGGCACGCATTGCGCGCCACGACGGGCAGCTGCACGCCTTCACCGACGTGTATGCCGACGAGGCCCGTGCCAGTGCGCGCGGCCTGGACCAGATGGCGCGCGCCGGCGTGCGCCTGGGGCCGCTGCACGGCGTGACGGTGGCCGTGAAAGACCTGTTCGAGGTGCACGGCAAGCCCATCGCGGCCGGCTCCAGGGCGCGGCCGCCGCGCACCTCGGCGATCAGTGCCGCGGTGGTGGAGCGCCTGCGCGCGGCCGGCGCGGTGGTCATCGGCAAGACGCACACGGTGGAGTTCGCCTTTGGCGGCTGGGGTACGAATGCCGCGATGGGCACGCCCTGGAACCCCTGGGACCTGGGCACCCACCGCACGCCCGGCGGCAGCAGCAGCGGCTCGGCCGTGGCGCTGGCGGCCGGGCTGTGCTCGGCCAGCATCGGCACCGACACGGGCGGCTCGGTGCGCATACCGGCGGGCCTGTGCGGGGTGGTGGGCCTGAAGACCACGCGCGGGCTGATCAGCCGCCACGGGCTCATCGAGCTGTGCCCCACGCACGACACGGTGGGGCCGCTCACGCGCACGGTGCGCGACAGCGCCATTCTGCTGGACGTGCTCTCGGGCCCCGACCCGCGCGATGGCGCATCGCTGCCGGCCCCCGTGCGTGCGGTGCTGCCGCAGCTGGACGCGGCCCGCGGCGTGGCCGGCATGCGGGTGTGGACGCTGCCCGAGGCCGAGCGCGTGGACGTGGACGCCGAGGTGCTGGCCGCCTACGACGCGGCCGTGCGGGTGCTGGAGGGCCTGGGCATGCAGCGCGTGGAGCGGGCGCTGCCGCAAAGCTGCGCCGAATCCATGCACGTGGCCGGCAGCCTGATGAGCGCCGAGGGCTATGCGAACCTGGGCGATCTGTTCGAGCAGGAGGGGCTGGAGTTCGACCCGCATGTGCGCCGGCGCATCCTGCTCGGGCGCGACATCGGCGCGGCCCAGTACATCCACCTGCTCAAGGCGCGCGAGCAGGCCCGGAGCGACATGCTGGCAGCGATGGACGGTGTGGACGTCTGCGCTTTTCCGACCAATGCCATCGCGGCGATTCCGCTGGCCGAGGTGGACGAGCTGGCCACGCCGCTGTCGCGCTTCGGCCGCTTCGTGAACCTGCTGGACCTGTGC
>JAZKEE010000250.1:0-23483 GCA_040387235.1 Pseudomonadota bacterium | reverse complement strand
CAAGGCCTATGGCGTGGGCTTTTCGCTCGACGATTTCGGCACCGGGTACTCTTCGTTGTCCTACCTCAAGCGCCTGCCGCTGGACCAGCTCAAGATCGACCAGAGCTTTGTGCGCGACGTGCTCACCGACCCCAACGACGCGGCCATCGCCCGCACCGTGGTGGCGCTGGGCACCAGCCTGGGCCTGCGCGTGATCGCCGAAGGCGTGGAAACCGAGGCCCAGCGCGAATTCCTGGCGCGCAACAACTGCCATGCCTGGCAGGGTTACCTGCTCAGCCCGCCCCTGCAGGTCGCAGAGTTCGAGGAACTCGTGCGCCAGAAGAACGGCCCTGTGCGGCCACCGGCATGACTTCGCCGCCCGCCGCCCGCGGCCACTGCATCTGCTGAGCCACACCATGTTCTTCAACAAACAGCGATCGCAACAGCCGCCTTCGGAAGGGTTCGACGCGCAGCGCGAGAAGTCGGCCATTGCCGAAATGCTGCTCAAGAGCTCCGCCAAGCTGATCCTCGGGCGGGGTGAGCTGGAGATCATCCGCGGCATCTGCCAGGCCATCGTCGAGGTCACGCCCCACATCCGCCTGGCCTGGACCTGGTTCGGTCCTGCCGACTCCACCACCATCCGCCCCCAGGTGGCCGCCGGCCCGGCCGCCGCGTACGCCCAGGCGCTGTGCATCGAGCGCAACCTGCTGACGCAGATCGGCCCGGCGTTCTCCACGCTCGACGGCAAGCCGGCAAAGGCTTTCAAGGTCTCGCAGCTGTCCCCGTTCGGCCCCTGGCGCGAGGCGGCACGCGACCATGGCATCCGCCACGTGGTCTCGCTGCCGATCAGCTCCACCTTCAACGGCTACAGCGGCATGTTCGTGCTGTATGCCGACCGCGATGGCTACTTCGACGACCTCGGGGTGGGGCTCTTTTCCGGGCTGGCCGAGCTGTTCGGCTCGCTCATGACGGTCGCCGCAGAGCGCGTCGAGCTCGAGCGCGCGGCCTACCATGACGCGCTCACCGGCCTGCTCAACCGCCATGCACTCGACCTGATCGACCGGCGGCTGTACCGCACCTCGCTGTTCGAACCCGCCTCGTCCATCCTCATGCTGGACCTGGACCATTTCAAGAGCATCAATGACCGCTTCGGCCACGATGCGGGGGACGCGGCGCTGCAGGCCGTGGCCCGGGTGCTGCGGGACGCACTGCGCCGGGGCGACGAGATCATCCGCTGGGGCGGGGAAGAGTTCCTGGTCTGCCTGCCCCAGACCCCGCTGGCCGACGCCCTCAAGGTGGCCGAGAAGCTGCGCCGCGGGGTCGAGGGGGTCATCGAACCCGAGCCGCTGAGCGTCTCCATCGGCGCCTGCGAGGTCTTGCCGCTGCAGCACCTGGCGCAGACCATCGCGCGTGCGGACCAGGCGCTGTTCGACGCCAAATCGCAGGGGCGCAACCAGGTGTGCGTGGTGCCGTGAAGCCCGCGCTGGCGACGGTGCAAAATTGATAGCTGCAAAGGTATGTCAGGAAAGCGATAGGGGCAATATTTGCTAAATATTGCCGGCAGATGCGGTGGGATCGCCCGTCAGGAGGCTGCGTGGCGCGGGAGCCGGCAGGCGCCGCGTTATCATCCCGCTTTGCATTTGCCGGTGTTTTTCCGCCTGGCGCCCGTTCGTTCACCCACCCATTTCCTGCCTGCCCCCTGACACGTGCGTCTTACCTCGATCAAGCTTTCCGGCTTCAAGTCCTTCGCTGAGCCCACCAACTTCATGCTGCCGGGGCAACTCGTGGGCGTGGTCGGCCCCAACGGCTGCGGCAAGTCCAACATCATGGATGCGGTGCGCTGGGTGCTGGGCGAAAGCAAGGCCAGCGAGCTGCGCGGCGAGTCCATGCAGGACGTGATCTTCAGCGGCACCACCACGCGCAAGCAGGCCAGCCGCGCCAGCGTGGAGCTGGTGTTCGACAACTCCGACCACCGCGCTGGCGGCCAGTGGGGCCAGTACGGCGAGGTGGCGGTGCGCCGTGTGCTCACGCGCGACGGCACCAGCAGCTACTACCTGAACAACCAGCCCGTGCGCCGCCGCGACGTGCAGGACGTGTTCCTGGGCACGGGCCTGGGGCCGCGCGCCTACGCCATCATCGGCCAGGGCACCATCAGCCGCATCATCGAGTCGCGCCCCGAGGAGCTGCGCCTGTTCCTCGAAGAGGCCGCAGGCGTCTCCAAGTACAAGGAGCGCCGCCGCGAGACGGAAAACCGCCTCTCGGACACGCGCGAGAACCTCACGCGGGTCGAAGACATCCTGCGAGAGCTCAACGCCAACCTCGAAAAGCTCGAAAAGCAGGCCGAGGTGGCCGCCAAATACAACGCGCTGAACGCCGACGCCACGCTCAAGCAGCACCAGCAGTGGTTCTTGAAGCGTGCCGATGCCGAGGCCGACCAGGCCAAGGTGCGCCTGGATGGCCTGCAAGCCGTGAACGACCTCGAATCGCGCATGGCCGACCTGCGCGCCGTCGAGTCCGATCTCGAAACCATCCGCCAGGCGCACTATGCCGCGGGCGACCATGTCAACCAGGCCCAGGGCAAGCTCTACGAGGCCACGGCCGAAGTGGGGCGCCTGGAGGCCGAGATCCGATACGTGGTGGAAGGCCGCCTGCGCGTGGAGCAGCGCCTGGTGACCCTGGCCGAGCAGATCGCCCAGTGGTCGGCCCGCAAGGAAGAAGCCGACATCGAACTGGAGAACCTCGCCGGCGCCGGCGTGGACGCCGAGGAGCGTGCCGAACTGCTGGCCGCCCAGGTCGAAGAGCAGGCCATGCAGATGCCCGACCTGGAAGACGCCTTGCGCCAGGCGCAAAGCCGCACCGCCGAACAGCGCGCCAGCGTGGTCCAGGTGCAGCAGCAGATCGGCGTGCTGGCCGCCGAGCAGCGCAGCATCGACGAACAAAGCCGCCAGTTCGATGGCCGCTACGAGCGCCTGCGCGCCGACCGCAATGCCCTGGCCGCGCCCGATGAGGCGCGCCTGGCAAACCTGCAGGAGCAGCTGGACGATGCCAAGGAGCTGGCCGAGACCACCGAGGCCCGCCTGGCCGAGCTGCAGGAGGCCGTGCCCCAGCTCGACGACGACCGCCGCGCCCGCCAGCAGGCCGTGAACAGCGAAAGCGCGCGCCAGGCCGATCTCTCGGCCCGCATGGAGGCCTTGAAGGCCCTGCAGGAAAAGGTCAAGACCGATGGCAAGCTGCGCCCCTGGCTGGCCAAGCACGGGCTCGACAGCCTGCAAGGCCTGTGGAGCCGCATCCACATCGAACAGGGCTGGGAGAACGCCCTCGAAGCCGCCCTGCGCGAGCGCCTGGCAGCGCTCGAAGTCGGGCGCCTGGACATGGTGCGCGGCTTCCTGGGCTCGGGCGGTACCGATGCACCCCCCGCGCGCCTGGCGTTCTACAGCATGCCTTCCGCCGGCACGCCCGAGGCGGCTTCGCCGCATGCACGCCTGTCGGACCTGCTGCGCATCAACGATGCCGGCCTGCGCGCCGTGCTGGTCGACTGGCTGCAGGGCTGCTACACGGCCCCGACGCTGGACGAGGCGTTGAACCGCCGCGCCACGTTGCAGCCGGGCGAGGTGGTGTTCGTGCCCTCTGGCCACGCCGTCAGCGCCCACAGCGTGAGCTTCTACGCGCAGGACTCCGAGCAGTCGGGCATGCTGGCCCGTGCGCAGGAGATCGAGCACCTCGAAAAGGAACTGCGCGCCCAGGCCCTGATCGCCGAGGAGTCGCGCACCGCGCTGGTCCGCGCCGAAGCCGCCTATGCCGACGCCTCGCAGCGCCTGGTGAGCGCCCGCCGCGAGGCCACCGAAGCCCAGGGCCGCGCCCACGAGTTGCAGGTGGAGACCCTGCGCCTGACCCAGCTGGCCGAGCAGACACGTGCGCGCAGCGCACAGATTGGCGCCGACATCGCCGAGATCGAAGCCCAGCTGGCCGACCTGCAGGAGCGCCGCGTGGCGGCCGAGGCCCGCTTCGAGGAGCTCGATATGCAGCTGGCCGACAGCCAGGAGCGCGAGGCGCAACTGGGTGACCGCGTGATCGAGGCCGAGCGCAAGCTCGCCGCCTGCCGCGAGCAGCAGCGCACGCTGGAGCGCCAGGCCCAGGAGGCCACCTTCTCGCAGCGCAGCCTGGAGGCGCGCCGCGGCGAGCTCAACCGCTCCATCGAGACCGCCAACCAGCAGGCGGCCTCGCTCACCGACGAGCAGCAGCGCGCGCGCGACGAACTGGCCCGCCTGTCCGACGCGGCCGCGCAGGGCGGTTTGCAGGCCGCGCTGGAGGTGAAGATGGAGCGCGAGAAGGCCCTTGGCGCCCAGCGCAGCGAATACGACGACCTGACCGCCAAGCTGCGCGCCAGTGACGAGCGGCGCATGCAGCTCGAGCGCGCGCTCGACCCGCTGCGTGCGCGCATCACCGAATTCCAGCTCAAGGAGCAGGCCGCGCGCCTGGGCCTGGAGCAGTACACCACCTTGCTGGCCGATGCGCAGGCCGACCTGGAGGCGGTGGCCCAGTCGATTGCCGACGGCAACGTGCGCGTGAGCGGCCTGCAGGGCGAGATCGACCGCCTGCACCGCGAGATCGCGGCCCTGGGCGCGGTGAACCTGGCGGCGCTGGATGAACTCAAGCTCGCCAGCGAGCGCAAGATCTTTCTCGACGCGCAGACGGCCGACCTGACCGAGGCCATGAACACGCTGGAAGACGCGATCCGCAAGATCGACGGCGAAACCCGCCAGCTGCTGTCGGGCACCTTCGACATCGTGAACGGCCATTTCGGGCGCATGTTCCCCGAGCTGTTCGGCGGCGGCCAGGCCAAGCTCATCATCACCGGCGACGAAATCCTCGATTCCGGCGTGCAGGTGATGGCGCAGCCACCCGGCAAGAAGAACCAGACCATCCACCTGCTGTCGGGTGGCGAGAAGGCCCTCACGGCGATTGCGCTGGTGTTCGCCATCTTCCAGCTCAACCCCGCGCCGTTCTGTCTGCTGGACGAGGTGGACGCGCCGCTGGACGACGCCAACACCGAGCGCTATGCCAAGCTGGTCTCCAGCATGAGCAAGAGCACCCAGTTCCTGTTCATCAGCCACAACAAGATCGCCATGGAAATGGCCGAGCAACTGATCGGTGTGACCATGCAGGAGCAGGGCGTCTCGCGCATCGTGGCGGTGGACATGGAGTCCGCCCTCTCGATGGCGGACGCATGATGAAGATGAAATACTTGCGTTGCCTTCTTCCCGGGAACGAAGCGGACCGAGATCTATGAGCACATTGCAACTGAGTCTGGCCATCATCGGCGGCCTGGTGCTGGCCCTCATCGTGGCCTACAACGCCTGGACGTCGCACCGCAATGCCCCGCGGCGCGCCTCGCCCGAGGAGCCCGAGCACCTGGCCGACCCGGCGCTGCGCCAGGAGCCCGGCTTCGATGCCGGCGCCACGCAGCTCACGGCGGCGGAACTGGACAGCCTGGACCGCGGCCCGGACCCTTCCGTGCATACGGTGGACGTGCTCGATTCGCTGCAGATGCCGGTGCCGCCGATGTCGCTGGAGCGCCGCCCGGGCCTGGACCCGCTGATCGACGTGATCGCCACCTTGCAGCCCGAGCTCATCGTCTCGGGTGATGCCGCGCTGGCCGCCATGCCGCCCACCCGCCGCGCGGGCAGCAAGCCCTTTTCCATCGAGGGCTACAACGAAGCCACGCAGCAGTGGGAGACGCCGTCGCCCGGCCAGCGCTACCAGAGCTTCCAGGCCGGCGTGCAGCTGGCCAACCGCATGGGTGCGCTCAACGAGATCGAGTACTCGGAATTCGTGATGAAGGCCCAGGACTTTGCCGACGCGGTGAATGCCGCCCCGGATTTCCCCGACATGCTGCAGGAAGTGGCCCGTGCCCGCGAGCTCGACCAGTTCGCCAGCGACCACGATGCGCAGCTGGCCTTTATGCTGCGCGCGCGCCAGGCCGCCTGGAGCCCCGGCTACATCCACCAGAACGCTGCCCGCCTGGGCTTCGTGTCCGGCGCCATGCCTGGCCGCCTGGTGCTGCCCACGGCCGCGCCGGGCCTGCCACCGCTGCTCACGCTGGGCTATGACACCCAGGCCGCCCTGTCCGAGGACCCGGACCAGTCCGCCATCCGCGACGTGACACTGAGCCTGGACGTGCCCCAGGTGCACCGTGGCGAGCAACCCTTCACGCGCCTGCGCGAAGTGGCCGCCGCGCTGTGCGAGGCCATGGATGGCGTGCTCTGCGACCAGAACGGCCACCCGCTGCCGGCCATGGCCATGGACCCCATCGCCACCGACCTGGAGCTGCTGTACGACCAGCTCGACGGGCGCGAGCTGTCGGCCGGCTCGGTGCTGGCGCGGCGCCTGTTCAGCTGAGTGACTGGTCATCCCGGACCGAAGGAGATCCCATGCGCTGGTGGCATATGTTGTTTCCCCCGGTGGTCGAAACGCCACAGGGTCTTTTTCGCCCGTCGAATGCCTTGCTGGATACCTGGATGCCCGCACTGGGTTGCCTGGTGGTCGCCGCGATGACGTACAGGCAGTACCTGGCAAACGGCAGGTTTAACTGGTTTAGCCTGTTCTATATCGGCATCTTTCTCGCTCCGGCCATCGCAGGCTGGCGCCTACGGCGCCGCTTCGGCCCCATGGGCAAGCCGCTGGTGCGCATCGACGACTCGGTTGTTCTGCTGAGCCTGCCAATGAATGTGGGACCCGGCCATGTACAGGTGCCGCTGGCCGAGCTGCGAAAACTGGTCATCAAGGGCACGCCCGGCCAGCGCAGCTATGTGTTTGAGCGCCATGCAGGCGAACCCATCGAGGTGCGCCCGGGCTTTTTGCGCGATGACGCCCGAGTGGCCGATTTCCTGCAGCGCACCATGCCCGCTTCCATTCCCGTGGAGGTGCTGGAGCCTCCCACATTCCTGGGTGCCATTCGTGGTGATTGATTCCAATGCCTTCGCAGCCGGCGCGCTGCCCGTGCAACCGGCAGCTGCCACCGACGCGGTCGGCGCGCTCCGTGCGCAGCTCAACCTCTGGGCCCACCAGTACTATGTGCTCGACGAGCCCACGGTGCCTGACGCCGAGTACGACCGGGTGTTCCGCGAACTCCAGGCGCTGGAGGAAGCGAATCCCGACCTCATCACCCCCGATTCGCCCACGCAGCGCGTGATCGGTGGCGTGGCGGACGGCCTGGCCCCGGTGCGCCATGCCGTGCCCATGCTCAGCATCCACACCGAGACCGACACCGAGGCCACGGGCGCCCAGGCCTTCGACGCGCGCGTGCGCCGCGAGCTGGGCCTGGCCGAGTCCGACCCCGCCATCGAGTACGTGGCCGAGCCCAAGTTCGACGGCCTGGCCATGAGCCTGCGCTACGAGGGCGGGCGCCTGGTGCAGGCCGCCACGCGCGGCGATGGCGAGGTGGGCGAGGACGTGACGCACAACATCCGCCGCATCCGCCAGATCCCGCTGACCCTGCCGGCCGGCGTGCCGCCGCTGCTCGAAGTGCGCGGCGAGGTCTACATGCGCCGCGCCGATTTCGATGCACTGAACGAGCGCCAGCGCGAGCAGGGCGGCAAGACCTTCGTGAACCCACGCAATGCCGCCGCGGGCGCGGTGCGCCAGCTCGATTCGGGCATCTCGGCCCAGCGGCCGCTGAGCTTCTTCGCCTACGGCCTGGGTGCGACCACGCCCGTGAACGAGGGCGGGCGCGTGTTTGCCACGCACTACGAGATGCTGAAAACGCTCAAGGACTGGGGCTTTCCGGTAGCTGCGCAGGTGCAGATCGCCACGGGCGCGGCCGAGCTCGTGGCCTTCCACCAGCAGGTGGGCGCTTCGCGCGACCAGTTGCCCTACGACATCGACGGCGTCGTCTACAAGGTCAACCGCCTGGACCTGCAGCGCGACCTGGGCTTCAAGACGCGTGAGCCGCGCTGGGCCGTGGCCCACAAGTACCCCGCGCAGGAGATGGCCACGCGCGTGGAGGGCATCGACATCCAGGTCGGGCGCACCGGCAAGCTCACGCCCGTCGCGCGCCTGGCCCCGGTGTTCGTGGGCGGGGTCACGGTGACCAATGCCACGCTGCACAACCTGTTCGAGATTCGCAAGAAGCAGGTGCGCGTGGGCGACACGGTGATCGTGCGCCGCGCGGGTGACGTGATCCCCGAGGTGGTGGGCGTCATGCCCGGCCAGCGCCCGGCCTATGTGCCCAATTTCCGCATGCCCCGCCAGTGCCCGGTGTGCGGCAGCGACGTGGTGCGCGAGCCCGGCGAGGCCAACCACCGCTGCACCGGGGGGCTGTTCTGCGCCGCCCAGCGCAAGGAGGCCATCCTGCACTTTGCCGCGCGCCGCGCCATGGACATCGAGGGCCTGGGCGACAAGCTGGTGGACCAGCTGGTCGAGGCCAACGTGATCCGCACGCTGCCTGACCTGTACCGCCTGGGGCTCACCTCGCTGGTGGCGCTGGAGCGCATGGCCGAGAAATCGGCCCAGAACGTGCTGGCCGCGCTCGAAAAGTCCAAGCAGACCACCCTGGCACGCTTCCTGTTCGGCCTGGGCATCCGGCATGTGGGCGAATCCACCGCCCGGGACCTGGCCAAGCACTTCGGCACGCTCGACGCCCTGATGGGCACCAGCGAAGAGACCGCCGCCACGGTGGAGCAGTTGCTGCAGGTGCCCGACGTGGGCCCCATCGTCGCGCAGAGCGTGCACACTTTCTTCCAGCAGCCGCACAACCGCGAAGTGTTGGAGCAATTGCGCGCCTGCGGCGTGACCTGGCCCGAAGGCGCCCCGGCCGAGAAGGCCCCCCAGGTGCTGGCCGGGCTGACCATCGTGCTCACCGGCACCTTGCCCACGCTGGGCCGCGATGCCGCCAAGGACATGCTCGAAGCCGCCGGGGCCAAGGTCTCGGGCTCGGTGAGCAAGAAGACCAGCTACGTGGTGGCCGGCGAGGAGGCCGGCAGCAAGCTGGCCAAGGCCGAGGAATTGGGTGTGCCCGTGCTCGACGAGGCGGGCATGCTGGCGCTGCTTGCCGGCGGGCCGGCAGCGTGATGTCACCCACCTGCGAACTCCCGCCGCTTTCCAGGCTCTGACCCTGTCTGTTTCTGTCTCCCATCGGGCCGCCACTGTGTTCTCCCTGTCCTTGATCCCCCATGGAGCCCCCGAGGGGCTTGCCTGATGCCGCCCCTGTTCACGACCCTGGCCACCCGCCTGGCAGCTGTTTTTGGCCGGTTGGCCGCCTATGCGCGGGGCTCCCGGCGCCGCACCTGGCTGCTGGCCATCCTGGCGCTGCCTGTGGCCCTGCTGCTGTTCACGCTGGCGCTGATCCCCTTCACGCCGTCCATCAGCGACATCACCAAGGCCAAGACCGAGCGGCCCGCGCAGCTGATCTCGGCGGATGGCAAGGTGCTGTCCGAATACCGCTGGGCGAACCGCGAGTGGGTGGCCCTGAACCGCGTGGCTCCGCACGTGGTCAATGCCCTCATCGCCACCGAAGACCATCGTTTCTACGAGCACTGGGGCATGGACTGGCGGCGCACCGCCTCGTCGGTGGTGCACACGCTGCGCGGCGATCCGCAGGGCGGCTCGACCATCACCCAGCAGCTGGCGCGCAACCTGTTCCCCGAGGAGATCGGTCGCTCGCGCACCCTGACGCGCAAGCTCAAGGAGGCCATCACCGCAATCAAGATCGAGATGTCCTACTCCAAGGACGAGATCCTGGAGACCTACCTCAACACCGTACCGTTTTTGTACAACGCCTACGGCATCGAGATGGCGGCGCGCACCTACTTCGACAAGTCGGCCGACAAGCTCAACCTGCTGGAGAGCGCCACGCTGATCGGCATGCTCAAGGGCACGGCCTACTACAACCCGGTGATGAACCCCGAGCGCGCCCAGGCGCGGCGCAACACCGTGCTGGCGCAGATGGTCAAGCGCGACAAGCTCGACCAGGCCCAGTTCGACACCCTGCAAAAACGCCCCCTGCGCGTCGACTTCGAGCGCCAGAGCGAGGCCACCGGCCTGGCCCCGCACTTTGCACAGCAGCTGCGCAAGACCCTGATCGCCTGGGCCGACGCCAATGGCTACAGCCTGCATGCCGATGGCCTCCTGGTGCACACCACCATCGACTCGCGCCTGCAGGCCTTTGCCAACCAGGCCGTGGCGCGCCAGGGCAAGCAGCTGCAGGGCATTGCCGACACCGCCTGGGCCCAGCGCAGCGCGTGGAACCCGCAGTCCGACCTGGTGCAGGACTTCGTGCGCGACACGCCCGAGTACCGCACGGCGGTGGAGCAGGGCGCCACGCCCGACGAGGCGCTCAAGACCCTGTCTGCAGACTCCACCTTCATGCGCACCTTGCGCCAGGGCAAAACCCGTGTGCAGGCCGGCTTCATGGCCATGGACCCGGTCACTGGCCATGTGCTGGCCTGGGTGGGGAGCCGCGATTTCGGGCAGGACCCGTTCGACCACGTGCAGCAGGCTCGGCGCCAGCCGGGTTCCACCTTCAAGCCCTTCGTCTATGGAGCGGCCTTCGAGCAGGGGGCGCTGCCCACCGACACGCTGATGGACGAGGCCGTGGAGATCCCCCTGGGCGGCGGGCAGGTCTGGCGCCCCACCGACGGCGGCCCGCCCAGCGACGAGCCCATGACGCTGGCCGACGGCTTGGCGCTGTCCAAGAACACCATCACCGCGCAGCTCATGCACAAGGTCGGCCCGGCCCACGTGGCCGAGCTGGCGCGCGCCATGGGCGTGCGCGAGAGCAAGCTCGAACTCGTGCCTTCGCTGGCCCTGGGCACCAGCCCGGTCACCCTGCGCGAGATGGTCTCGGCCTACGGCACCATCGCCAATGCCGGGCGCTATGTGTCCCCGATGCTCATCACACGCATCGAGGACCGCCATGGCAAGGTGCTGCAGACCTTCACCCCACCGCCTGCAGAGAAGGTGCTGCCCGTGGGCGTGGCGCAGACGCTGCGCGCCACCATGCGCGGCGTGATCGACAAGGGCACGGGCCGCGCCATCCGCACGCGCTACGGCATCCAGGGCGATGTGGCGGGCAAGACCGGTACCACGCAGGACAACACTGACGGCTGGTTCATCCTCTTGCACCCGCGCGTGGTGGCCGGCGCCTGGGTGGGCTTCAACGACGGGCGCGTGACCCTGCGCAGCGACTACTGGGGGCAGGGTGCCCACAGTGCGCTGCCCATGGTCGGCGACTTCGTGCAGCAGGCCTTCCGCTCGCAGGTGCTCGACGGCAAGGACCGCTTCATCGACGAAGAGGACACCAGCGCCGTGGGCAATGCCATGGCCGGCATGCGCAACTGGGTGATGGACCTGTTCGGGCGCGATGCCCCGGGACAATCTCCAGGTCAACCCGGTCAGCCCGGCGGCTATCCACCACCGCTGCCGCCCGGCACCCTGCCGCCGGTGATCCGCGAGCCGGACCTGCAGCCCCTGCCCGATGCGTCACCGCAGCGTGGACCTGCGCCGCCGGCCGAGCAGATGGCGCTGCCGCCGCTGTCGCCTGCCATGCCCCCGCCGGTCGGCGTGCCACCGCCCGCGGGTGGCCAGGTGCCAGGCGCCGAAGTGCCGCCCTGAGCGCGCTTACCGTGCTTTGGCCTTGGGCCAGAGGATGGCCTGCGCCACGATCACGCGTTCGCCGTTGAAGGTCGCGGCCGGCGAGCCGTACAGCTCGTAGCCCAGTGCCAGGGCTTCGCTCACGCGCTTGCAAAACGCCGCGTCATCGGGGCCGGTCAGCAGGCGGTAGGTGGGCAGGTTGTCGGGTGGTGTGCTGGTGGTCATGGCAGACCTCTCAGGGGTCACTCGATGTCGATGCAGTGCAGGCCGAAGGCCCCGGCCCTGCGGTCGGCGAAATAGCATTCCAGCGTTTCCTTCACCGTGCGGAAGGCGATCTCTTCCCAGGGCACTTCGGCCTCGGTGAACAGCCGCGCCTCGATGGTCTCGTGGCCGGGATCGAACACCTCGCTGAGCAGCGTGGCGCGGTAGAAGAAATGCACTTGGCCGACGCGGCGCACGTTGAGCAGGCTGAACAGCGGGCCCATCTCGATCTGCGCACCGGCCTCCTCGTCGGTCTCGCGCGCGGCGCCCTGCGAGGTGGTCTCGTCCAGCTCCATGAAGCCGGCAGGCAGCGTCCACTTGCCCCAGCGCGGCTCGATGTTGCGCTTGCACAGCAGCACCCGGCCATCGGCCAGCACGGGTACCGTGCCCACCACGTTGAGCGGGTTCTCGTAGTGCACCGTGTGGCAGGCCGGGCACACGGCGCGCTGCTTGGTGTCGCCATCGTCGGGCAGGCGGTACACCACGGCGGTGCCACAGGCGCGGCAGTGTCGGATCGGGCTGCGGAAAGTGGTCGTCATGCGGTGGGATCGGTCGTGGAGCGGGCGGCCCGGGCGGCCATCCTCAGCTATGAAAATAAGAGTGTACCGTCAGCGGCCATCGGCGTGGGCTGCGGCCAGGGGCGCGGGGCTTGCGCCGGCCCAGCGCCGCCGCACCCACTGCACGGCATCGTCGACACCGCTGTAGACCACCGGGATCACCAGCAGGCTGAGCACGGTGGAGGTGATGAGCCCGCCGATCACGACGATGGCCATGGGCGCGCGAAAGCTCGGGTCGTTGCCGAAGCCCAGGGCGATCGGCAGCATGCCGGCGCCCATGGCGATGGTGGTCATGACGATGGGGCGGGCGCGCTTGCGGCAGGCGTCCAGGATGGCTGCGCTGCGCGCCAGGCCGTGGTCGCGCTGCGCGATGATGATGTAGTCCACCAGCAGGATGGAGTTCTTGGTCGCGATGCCCATCAGCATGATGAGGCCGATCATCGACGGCATGGACAGGGGCGAACCCGTGATGTACAGCGCGAGAAAAGCGCCCGGCACCGACAGCACCAGGGCGGCCAGCACCGTCGCGGGCTGGGCGAAGCCCTTGAGCAGCAGCACCAGCACCAAGTAGATGCACACCACCCCGGTGAGCATGGCCGTGCCGAAGCCGGTGGCCAGTGAGCCCAGCTCCTCGGCATCGCCCAGGGCGCCTTGCGTAACGCCTGGCGGCAACTGCCGCAGGCTGGGCAGCGCCTGGATTGCACGCTCGACATCGCCCAGGGGCAGGCTGCCCAGCTGGACTTCGAAGCGCACGTTGCGCAGGCGGTCCAGGCGGGTGATCTCGGCGGGGCCGCTGCCCGCGCCCAGGGTGGCCACGTTCTCCAGCGCCACGGGGCCTCGTGCGCCCTGCACGGGCAGGCGCTTGAGGGTCTCGATGTCCATGCGCGCAGCGTCGGAGAGCCGCACCATGATGGGCACCTGCCGCTCGCTCAGGTTCAGCTTCGCCAGGTCCTGCTCGTAGTCGCCCACGGTGGCCACGCGCAGCGCCTCGGCGATGGCGGCCGAGGTCACGCCCAGGTCCGCCGCGCGCGCGAAGTCGGGCTGCACCACGAGCTCTGGCCGTACCAGGCTGGCGCCGGAGATGACGGTGCCTATGCCGGCAATGCCGCGCAGCTCGCGCTCCACGCGCTGGGCGTGGCGCTCCAGCACCCGGCTGTCCTGGCCGGAGAGCACGAGCTCGTAGCTTTCGCTGGAACCGCCCATGCCCACCTTCACGCGCACGCCGGGCAACGTGGCCAGTGCCTGGCGCAGTTCGTCCTCGATCACCTGCTTGCGCAGGCCGCTGCGCTCCTGGCGGTGGGTGAGGCCCAGGGTGAGCACGGCGGTGCGCACGTTCGATGCCGGGGACGCATCGGGCCCGGTCGGGTCGCCGCCGGTGCTGCCGCCGCCGATGGCCGTATAGATCCTCTTCACATGCGGGTGCCAGGCCAGCGCGGTGCGGGCGCGTTCGGCCAGAGCCACCGTATCGCGCAGCTCGCTGCCTGGCGGCAGGGTGAGCGTGACCTGCGTCTGCGCATCGTCGTCGGGCGGGATGAAGGTGCTGGGCAGCAACAGCGCCAGGCCCAGGCCGCCGATGCACAGGGCCACGGCCGCAGTGGCGGTGGCCGTGCGGTGGCGCAGGCACCAGCCGGCCCAGGCCAGGTAGTGGCGCAGCCAGGCCGGCTCGTGCATCTGGCGGTGCCTGGGTGCGTGCAGCAGGTAGGCTGCCATCATCGGGGTGAGCATGCGCGCCACCACCAGCGAGAAGAACACCGCGCAGGCCGCCGTCCAGCCGAACTGCACGAAGAACTTGCCCACCGTGCCGCTCATGAAGGCCGTGGGCAGGAACACCGCGATCAGCGTGAAGGTGGTGGCTACCACGGCCAGGCCGATCTCGGTGGCGGCGTCCATCGAGGCCTGCAGGGGCGTCTTGCCCATGAGCAGGTGGCGCTCGATGTTCTCGATCTCGACGATGGCATCGTCCACCAGCACCCCCACCACCAGCGACAGCGACAGCAGGGTGACGATGTTGAGCGTGAACCCCATCCAGTGCATGACGGCGAAGGTCGGTATGGCCGACAGCGGCAGCGCCACGGCCGCGACGAAGGTGGCGCGCGCATCGCGCAGGAACAGGAATACCACCAGCACCGCGAGCGCCGCACCCTCGTAGAGCAGGCGCATGGAGCCGCTGTAGTTCTCGGCCACCGGGTCGACGAAATTGAAGGCCTCGGTAAGCTGCACGTCGGGGTGCGTGGCCTTGAGCTGCGCCAGCGCCTTGTGCACACCATCGGCCACCTCGATCTCGCCATGGCCCTTGGCGCGCACGATCTCGAAGCCCACCACCGGTCGGCCGTCGAGAAAGGCCGCCGAGCGGGGCTCAGCCACGGTGTCGCTCACCTGCGCTACCTGGTCGAGCCGGATGCGCCGGCCATCGCCCAGTACCAGCTCCACGGCGGCCAGTTCCCGGGCCGACTGCACGGTGGCCAGGGTGCGCACCGCGCGCTCGGCGCCGCCCCAGGCTACGCGGCCGCCCGATGCCTCCTGTTGCACCTGGCGCAGCTGGCGCGAAATGTCGGCCGCAGTGGTGCGCATGGCGAGCAGGCGGTCGGGATCGAGCTCCACGCGCACTTCGCGGCTGGCACCGCCCACGCGGGCCACGGCGCCCACGCCGGGCACGGCCAGCAGGGAGCGGCTGACCTCGTTGTCCACGAACCAGGACAGTGCCTCGCCATCCATGCGGACGGAGGCGATGGTGTAGGTGAGGATGGGCGAGCCCGCCAGCTCGGACTTCTTGATCACCGGATCGCGCAGCGCGGCGGGCAGGTCGCTGCGCACGCGCGAGACGGCGTCGCGCACCTCGTCCAGGGCCTCCTGGCTGGGCTTTTCGAGGCGAAACTCCAGGGCGATCTGGGCCTGGCCGTCGGTCAGCGTGGTTTCGATGTGCGCTATGCCCTGGATGGACGCGAGCGCGTTCTCGATGCGGCGCGCGACCTCGGTCTCCATCTGCGCGGGCGAGGCGCCGGGCAGCGCAGCCGTCACGGTCACCCTGGGCAGGTCGATGTCGGGGAAGTTCTGCACTTTCATGGCCGAGAAGGCCATGAGCCCCCCGATGGCCAAGAGCACGAACAGCATGATGACGGGCAGAGGGTTGCGGATGGACCAGGTGGAAATGTTCATGGGCGTGCAGCCTCTTTACTGGATGCGGGTGGCGGGGGCGGGCGGGGTGCCGGTTCCCTGCGCCAGCGGTGCTGGCGTGGGCCCGGCTGTGCCATCGGCAATGCGCACCAGGTCGCCGTCACCGAGGAAATCAACGCCCGAAGCCACCACGCGGTCTGCCGGCTGCAGGCCGCCGGTGATCTCCACCTGGTTGCCCAGGCGGCGCCCCACCTCCACGCGGACCTGCGTGACGCGCGAGTCGGGCTCCACGCGCATCACGTAGCTGAAGCCGTCGCGCAGCTGCACCGCTCCGTGCGGCAGGGCCTGCACCTGGGCCGTGCCCAGGGTGATCTCGCCACGCGCGAACATGCCGGCGCGGGCGCTGCCGCCGGGCGGCAGGTCGACATAGGCCAGGCCGTTGCGCGTCTGCACGTCGACCAGGGGCGAGAGCATGCGCAGCCGGCCCTCGATGGCGTCGGCCCCGGCCAGCGTGATGCGGGCCTTCTGCCCGGGCGCCAGGCGCGCCAGGTCGGCGGCGGCCACTTCGGCGCGCCACTCCAGCCGGCCGCCGCGGATCAGGCGGAACAGCTCCTGCCCGGCGGGCAGCACGGCGCCCACGGTGGCGGTGCGCGCCGAGATCACGCCATCGTCCGGCGCGCTGATATGGGTGTGCGCCAGGCGCAGCTGCTGCGTGCGCTCCACGGCACGGGCAGCATCCACGCGCGCCTGCAGGGTGCGCTCGGCGGTCAGGTACTGCTCGATCTGCTGGCCCGACAGGGCGCCGCTCTCCTGCAGCACCTGTGCACGCCGCGCGTTGGCGCCGGCCTCGGCAAAGGCGGCCTCGGCCTCGGCCACGGCGGCGCGGCTTTGCGCCAACTCGGCTTCGATGGTGTCGGCCGCAAAGCGGGCCAGGGGCTGGCCGCGGCGCACCGTGTCGCCCACGTTCACCATCACCTGCGACAGCCGCAGGCCATTGGCCTCGGTGCCCACGCTGGCCTCCTGCCAGGCCGAAATGCTGCCGTTGGCCGCGATGCGCAGGGGAAAGCTCGCAGCCTGCAGGCCGGTGGTGGACACCGTCAGCGCGGCCTGGCCCGCCGATGGCGCCGGTGGCGGCGCAGGTGTTTGCCGTGGAGCGGCCGCGGCCAGCGCGACCGTGACGGCCAGGCCGGCAACGGCCAGCCACAGTGCGGCGTGGGCGAGGGGGTGGCGGGGTATCTTCAGCATGCTCAGTTCCTTGGGATGGTGGGCGCCACGGTGGCGCCAGCGAAGGCAGGGGAGAGGGTGTCGGGGGTGGCGTCGTTGTCCGGCGCCGACCAGCCGCCGCCCAGGGCGCGGTACAGGCCGACCCAGGCCAGCAGGCGCTCGCGGCGCAGCTCGATGAGGGCGGTGCGGGCCGTGGCCAGGCTGCGGCGCGTGTCCTCCAGCTCGAACAGGCTGGCGGCGCCGGCCTGGTAGCTGGCCTGCGTGGCGCGGTGGGAGCGCTCGAAGCCCTCCGCGGCTAGCTGGGCGCTGTCGCTGCGCTGCGCGGTGCTGTCCAGCATGACCAGCGCGGCCTCCACCTCGCGCACCGCTTCGCGCAGGCGCCCGGCATAGGTGGCGGTGGCCGCCTCGTAGCGCACCCCGGCCGCCTGGGCATTGGCGCGGCGCGTGCCGCCGTCGAACAGCGGGAAGCTGACGGCCACAGGCCCCACGGTCCAGACGGTGCCGTCGGTGCTGGCGCCCGCGCCGGCCGAGCGCGTGCGGCCCAGGCTGCCGGCGAGGGTGATGCGCGGCCAGCGCTGGGCACTGGCCTGGGCGGCATCGGCGCTGGCGGCCGCCACGTCGCGCGCGGCGGCATGGATGTCGGGGCGCTGGGCGAGCACCTGGGCCGGCACGGCGTCCAGGCCCAGCGCGGGCGGCTGGGGCAGGGTCGCACTGCCAGCGGCCAGTTCGGCGCGCAAGGCGGGCTCTTCCATTGCCGTCATGGCCACCAGAGACTTGACCAGCAGCGCGCACTGCGCCCGCTGCTGCACCACGGCGGCAGTGCCCTGGGCCGCGCTGGCCCGCGCCAGGTCGGCCGTGGCGGGCGCGCGCAGGCCGGCGGCGGCGGCCACGCCGGTCACGCGGGCCGTCTCTGCACGCGAGCGGGCATCCACCTCGGCCTGCAGGGCAATGGCCTCGCAGGCCCGAAGCTCCGCATAGGTGCGGGCCACTTCGGCCGCGATGGAGACACGGGCATCGTGCCAGCCGGCCTGGCTCGCTTCAAGCCGCGCCTGGGCCGCATCGGCGCCGGCGCGCAGGGCACCGAAGAGATCCAGCTCCCAGCCAGCCTGCAGGCCGGCAGAGGACAGGGTACCCGCGGGCGCCCCCAGGTCCGAGCGCCCGCGGCTTGCGCTGGCCATGAGGTCCAGCGACGGCAGCAGCGCAGCGCCGCCGGCCGTGCGCGCGGCCCGGGCATCGGCCAGGCGGGCGCGCGCCTGGGCCAGGGTGGGGCTGGCGTGCTGCGCGGCCTCGATGAGGCGCGGCAGCAGCGGGTCACCCCAATGCAACCACCACTGCTGCAGGTCCTGCAGCCGGCCGCCGTGGGGCAGGGGGGCATGCCACTGCGCGGCCAGTGGTTGCGGGGTGGAGGGCAGTGCCGGCATCGTGGTGGCGCAGCCGGCCAGCAGCCAGGGCAGGGCGATGGCGGCCACCAGGGGGCGCAGTGAGGGAGGCAGGAGGTTCATCGGTCGGTGTGCGGCGGGCACAAGGTGAACGCCGCCAGGAATTGCTGCAATGGAGGGGCACTGTGTTTCCCCCCGGCTTTCCGCACACTTACCGGCGACCCCGGTGCATGCGGTACCGTCCGGTAAGTCCTCGGTAAGACGACCCACGGGAGCATGGCGGCCTTCCAACTTCCACCAAGGAACCGTTCATGCATGCATCCCCCACCTTCGCCTCCCGCTTCCAGGCAGGTGCCGTTCCATCGGCAGGCTTCGCTGCCGCCATCGCCGCGGCTGCGCTGGCCTTCCCGATCCAGGCCCTGGCCCAGGGGAAGCCGGCGGAGTCCGAGGGCTCGTCATGGGGGCTGGGCCTCGGGGCGGGTGTCAAGCAGCAGGCCTACCGCGGCATGGACCGGGATACCAAGGCTTTGCCGCTGCTCCAGTTCGAGAACCAGTACGTCAAGGTCTTCGGGCCGGGCCTGGAGGTCAAGCTGCCCGGCCTGCGCATCAGCGACACGCAGCGCCTCTCCTTCGGGCTCATCGGCAAGTACGATGGGTCGGGCTACGAGGCCGAGGATTCCCCATTCCTGGCCGGCATGGAGGAGCGCAAGGGAGGCTTCTGGGCCGGCGGCCAGGTGAAGTGGGAAAATGACCTGGCCAACGTGTCGGCACGCTGGACGGCCGATGCCTCGGGCAACAGCAAGGGCCAGCAGTTCAGCCTGGGGGTCGAGCGCTCCTTTCGCCTGGGCCAGCAGTTCATGCTGAGCCCGCGCCTGGTGGCCACCTGGCAGGACCGCAAGACCGTGGACTATTACTATGGCGTGCGTGCCGGCGAGGCCCGGGCGGGTCGCGCGGCCTACCAGGGAGAATCGGGCGTGAACACCGAACTCGCGCTGCGCGGCATGTACCTGTTCGATCGCCAGCATTCGGTGTTCGTGGACGTGGGCGTGACGCGCCTGCACGCGGGCATCAAGAGCAGCCCGCTTGTCGACCGTTCCAGCGAGAGCAATGTCTTCCTGGGCTATATGTACCGATTTCGATGAACCGCATCCTTCTGGTGGAAGACCATGAACGCCTGGCCGGCCTGATCAGCAAGGGCCTGGCCGCCAGCGGCGTGGCCGTGGACGTGGTGGGCCGCGGCGACGCGGCTTGGACGGCCCTGGCTCAGGTGCCCTACCAGGCGATGGTGCTCGACCGGGGCCTGCCCGATGGCGATGGCCTGGCCCTGTTGCAGCGCATGCGCAAGGCCGGCCTGGGCGTGCCCTGCCTGGTGCTCACCGCGCGCGATGCGCTGCGCGACCGGGTGGAGGGCCTGGAGGCCGGCGCCGACGACTACCTGCCCAAGCCGTTTGCCATGGACGAGATGGTGGCCCGGGTGCGGGCCCTGCTGCGCCGCCCGGTGGAGCACCGCACGCTGGACCCGCAGGCCGGCGACCTGTACCTGCGCCCTGCCGAGGGCACGATGGGCTGCGCCGAGGAGTCCGTGACCCTGGCCCCGGCCGAGATGCAGATGATGGTGCTGCTGGTGCGCCGCCACGGCGACACCGTGCGCCGCGGCGCGCTGGAGGCAGCCGGCTGGGGCGTGAGCGAAGCCGTGACGCCGAATGCACTGGATGTGGCGCTGCACCGCATTCGCCGCAAGCTGCTGGCCATCGGCTCGGTGCAACGCATCGTGAACGTGCGGGGGCTCGGGTATGCGCTTCGCGAAGACGATGAAGCGGCTCAATAGCCTGAGCTTCAAGCTGCTGCTGGCCTACCTGGCGGGCATGGCGCTGAGCCTGGTGCTGCTGTTCATCGGCGTGGGGGCCGTATGGCACAGCGGCCTGCTGGCCGAGAAGGACCTGGCCGAGCTGACCGAGGAAATGTCCCGGCGCATACGCTTTGACGCCGGCGGACTGCCCGTGGGCCTGAAGCCCGAGCACGACGACGAGGAGGACGATGAGGACAGCCTGGCCTGGGTGTTCGACGCCCTGCGCCACGAAACCGCCTACCGCGTGCTGGACAGTGGGGGCACTGCGATGCTGCTGTCGCCCGCCGGCCCGCAGTTCTGGTCTGCCAGTGACGGTGTCGGTGCAAACGCCCGGCCGCCGCAGCAGGGCCTGTTCGACTTCGTCGATGCCAATGGCATCACCATGCACGTGGCCACCGAGCGCATGGTGCACCAGGGCCGGGTCTGGTACATGCAGACTGCGGCCAGCACGCGGCTCATGGACCTGATGCACCGCGTGGCCCTGCCGCTGGTGGCCCTGGGCATGCTGGCCTTCGGCCTGGTGCTGCTGGCTGCCTTCGGGCTGTGCGCTTTCATCACGCTGCGCTACACCTTGAGGCCGCTGCGCGTGGTGTCGGAATCGGCGGCGGCGATCTCGCCGCGCTCACTGCATGCGCGCCTGGCCACCGACTCCGTGCCGGCAGAGATCGGGCCGCTGGTGGAGAGCTTCAACCGCGTGCTCGAGCGCGTCGAGCAGGGCTACCGCGTGCAGCAGGAGTTTCTGGCGAATGCCGCGCACGAACTCAAGACGCCGCTGGCGCTGATCCGCGCCCAGATCGAGCTGGAGCCCGGCGAGGGCGGCAGCCGCGATGCGCTGCTGGGCGACGTGGCCTACATGTCGCGCCAGGTGCAGCAACTGCTGCTGCTGGCCGAGGCGAGCGAGGCGCACAACTACCAGTTCGGCGAGACACGGGTGGGCGACGTCGCCCAGGAGGCCGTGGCCTACCTGCAGCGCCGGGCCGAGGGGGCCGGGGTGCACCTGGCCGTGTCTGCCCCCGATGCCGATGTGCGCTGGACAGCAGACCGCGGCGCCCTGTTCACCCTGCTCAAGAACCTGCTGGAGAACGCCATCGAGCATGCGCCTGCGGGCAGCACGGTGGACGTGGAGATCACCGGCCTTTCCATCGCAGTGCGCGACCGGGGCCCCGGCGTGCCGGCTGAGCAGTTGTCCCGGCTGTTCGAGCGCTTTTGGCGTGGCGCGCACCGGCGCGACCTGGGTGCGGGGCTGGGACTGGCCATCTGCCAGGAGATTGCGCTCGCGCACGGCTGCTCCCTCACGGTCGAACCGGCCGCGCCGGGGCTGAGGCTGTGCCTGGCGATGGCCCAGACCGGATAGGTCACGCCAGCTCACCATGGCGGGTGGCGGCGCGGGCCCGCAAGAAAACACAGGCCCAGGCCGGCCGCGAGTGCGCTGCTGGCCACCTGGGCCGTGATGACCGGCGTGGCGGCAACGCCAGTCAGCAGGCCGAACAGGAACAGGTGCAGGGCCCAGAGCACGCTGGTATCGGCGATGTAGCGGCTGAGTGCGCGGCCCTGCGGCTCGCGGTGTCGCAGGAGGTAGTCCTTTTGCAGCCCATAGTTGGCGGCAAGCCCGCCGGCAAAGCCCATGCCGCTGGCCAGCCAGGGGTGCGCCCCGGCCTGCAGCACAGCCGCCATGGCCAGCCCGTGCAGCGCGGCGGCGGCTAGCCCCCGGGCCAGCACCTGGGCCGGAATTCTCGAATGCAGGGGGGCCAGGATGGCGGATGGCATGGTGTGTTCCTATGGGGGGTCAGGCGCGGTTGGCGCGGCGGTTCCAGGGGCGCTGCAGTGGCCAGGCGGCGCACGGGTCCAGGGTGCGCGCCGCCCAGAAATGGGCGCAGCCATAGCCGATCAGCGCGGAGAACAGCACGTCCGAGGGGTAGTGCTCCAGGGTGAGCACCCTGCAGGCCGCGGCGGCCAGGGCGAGCGCCAGCACGGGCCAGCGCCAGGCGGGCTGGAGCTTCGTCGCCACGGCCGCCACGGCAAAGGCCGTGAACGCGTGGCTGGAGGGAAAGGAGTTGAAAGGGTGGCCCGAGAAGGGCAGGCCAAAGCCATTGAACCCGTGGTCGATCAGCAACTGCGGGCGCGCACGTGCCGCCAGGTGCTTGAGGAGCCAGGTGAGCGCGCCACCGCTCAGCAGGGTGAGCAGCAGCAGCACCCCGCTGCGAACCCGGCGCTCGCCCCTGGCCCGGGTGGGCGGCGATCCCTGGGCCAGGGACCGGTGGCCGAGGAGGTACAGGCCCAGGGCCGCAGCCGACGCCAGCTCGGCGCTGGCCAGCTGACTCAGGGCATCGAAGGTCTGGTCCAGCGCGGGCGTGCTGTGGGCATGGACCAGGCGCACCAGGGGCGCATCGATCCGGATGGCCAGCAGGAAGGCCATCGCCGCACCGGCGGACTGGAGACGGCGGATGTGCGCCATGGCAGGAAGGGGAGGAATGGGCATGCGGCGGCCGCACCCGGCGCAGCGATGCTCCGGGGTTCAGGGCGGGATGGGTGGGGGAATGGGATCGGCAGCCAGCGGATCGGGCGGGGGATCCACCCGGGCACGCGGGGCCGCCTGCCGCGTCAGCGCACCAGGCGCTCGCCGTCCGCGGGGTCTTCGGCGGGAAGGGCGCCCTGTGTCTCGGTCAGTGCCCCGGGCGGTGCCGCCGAGCGGTTTCGCCGCTTGATATGGGCATCGCGCACCATCGCATACTTGTCCAGCGCGGCCTGGTCGAGCAGGCGGGTCATCTCCAGCAGATCGGCGCGCTTGCTGACCATCTGCAGGGCGGTCAGGCTGTTGCGCACGGCGATGTCGCTGGCCTGCAGGCTGCCCAGGCTGTCGACGGGCCGGGAGAGCACATCCCGGACATTGGAGGGGCCGAGGAGCGGCAGCACCACATACGGACCCGTTCCCAGGCCCCAGGTGTCCAGCGTGAGGCCGAAGTCTTCGGCGCGCGGCGGCATGCCCCAGCCGGTGGCCACGTCCACCACGCCCAGCACCCCGACGGTGGTGTTGATGCCGAACCGCGCGATGGTGGACGCGCCCTCGCGCCCTCGCCCCTGCAGCAGCAGGTTGGCCGACGACCACGGGGTCTTCAGGTTCGAAAAGAAGTTGGAAACCCCCGTTTGCACCACGGGCGGCACCACCTTCTGGTACGCCGTGGCAGCGGGCTGGAAGATGGCCCGGTCCAGGCCGTCGTTGAGGGAAAAGACCGTGCGGTTGACCGGCTCGAGCGGGTCTTGGCTGTGCGCCGTGGTGGCGCATCCCGTCGAGAGGGCCGCAGTGATCAGCGCGAGCAGGGCGAGCGCGGCGCGGCTCGACGGCAGGGTGCGGGAGAACAGGTGTGGCATCGCGTGCTCCAGGAGGCGTGGATCGGAGGTTTCGTGGCGGGCATCTCTGCCGCCATGGGACGCGATCCTAATTTCGCCTGTCTTACTGGACACTTAGCGGTGCGCAGGGGCATGAAAAAGGGGCAAGGCCCGCCGCAATGGCATGCCTTTGCCCCGTCTCTT
>JAZKEE010000249.1:0-9201 GCA_040387235.1 Pseudomonadota bacterium | reverse complement strand
GACAAGAAGCCGGCGCGCGACTACATCGAGGGCCTGAACATGCTCTCCAACATGCGCCTGTGCGCCAACGTGCCGGGGCAGTGGGCCATCCAGACCGCGCTGGGCGGCCACCAGAGCATCAACGAGCTGGTGTGCGAGGGCGGGCGCCTGCGCAAGCAACGCGACCTGGCTTACGAGCTGATCACCGCCATCCCGGGCGTCACCTGCGTGAAGCCGCGCGCTGCGCTGTACATGTTCCCGCGGCTGGACCCGGCCATCTACCCGATCCAGGACGACCAGCAGTTCTTCCTGGAGCTGCTGCAGGAGACCAAGGTCATGCTGGTGCAGGGCACGGGCTTCAACTGGGCAGCGCCCGACCATTTCCGCATCGTGTTCCTGCCCCACGAGGACGACCTGCGCGATGCCATCGGCCGCGTGGCCCGCTTCCTGGAGCAGTACCGCAAGCGCCAGCAGACCGCGCTCGCCTGAGGCGGCCTGGCCCGCCGACCGACAGGAGACCTGCCCATGCGCAACCGCCTTGCAGCCCGTGTCCTGGCACTGCTCGCCTGCCTGCCTGCACTGGTGCAGCTGGTGCACGCCGCCGACAAGGAGCCCGTAAGCTTCACGCACAAGGATTGGGGCCTGCAGTGCGACAACACCCGTACCTGCCGGGCCGTGGGCTACCAGGCGGAAGCCGGGGACTCGGAACCCGTCTCCATCCGCCTGACGCGCGAGGCCGGGCCTGGCACTCCGGTGCTGGTGGACCTGCAGGTGTCGACCGAGAAGGCCACGCCGGCGTCGCTGAATCTCAAGGTGGGCAAGCTCTCGCTGGCCGGCCTCACGGGCGATATCCCCCGCATTCCTGCAGGCCAGGTGGCGGCGCTGCTGCAGGAGCTGCAGAAGAACGACGAGGCCATCGTCACGGCGGGCAAAGACCGGTGGGTGCTATCGCTCGCCGGTGCCGATGCGGTGCTGCTCAAGATGGACGAGGCCCAGGGTCGCATCGGCACGCCAGGTGCCCTGGTGCGGCGCGGAACCCAGGCAGAGTCCTCGGTATGGGTCGCCGTGCCGGTCCAGGTGGTCCAGGCAGTGCGCCCGCTGCCCGAGCGCAAGGGCGACTCCGCGCTCGCCAAGCCACTGCTCGCAGCCATCGATGCCAAGGAAGTGGCCGGGCGCTGCAACGGCGACGCCCCCGGGGCCGCCGAGGTACAGGTGCATCGCCTCACCGAGCGCAAGGTGTTGCTTTCCATCCCCTGTGCCATGGGCGCCTACAATTTCGGCGGACTGAACTGGCTGGCCAACGACCGCCCGCCCTACCAGCCGCAGCAACTCGACGCCGAAGGTGAATTCGATGCGGCAGACGGCTCGATCCGCTCCTCCATGAAGGGACGCGGCATCGGTGACTGCTGGTCCATAGAAGAATGGCATTTCGACGGCCGCAGCTTCGTGCGCACCGGCGAATCCGGCGACAGCATGTGCCGCGGCTTTGCCGGCGGCGCCTGGCAACTGCCCGCCTACACCGCCAAGGTGGTCCTGCCCACCAACCCTGTTTCCAAGAAACCCTGATTTATGACCATGAAACCCATCCAAGTAGGCCTGCTGGGCACCGGCACCGTCGGTAGCGGCGTGTTCAATGTGCTGCAGCGCAACCAGGAAGAAATCCGCCGCCGCGCGGGCCGCGGCATCGAGATCACCATGGTGGCCGATCTGGACGTGGAGCGCGCTCGCTCGGTAGTGGGTGCTGACATCCAGGTCGTCAACGACGCCCGTGCCATCATCGCCAACCCCGACATCGACATCGTCATCGAGCTCATCGGCGGCTACGGCATCGCACGCGCGCTGGTGCTCGAGGCCATCGCGGCCGGCAAGCACGTGGTCACTGCCAACAAGGCGCTGCTGGCCGTGCACGGCACCGAGATCTTCGCGGCCGCTTCGGCCAAGGGCGTGATGGTGGCCTTCGAGGCCGCCGTGGCCGGTGGCATCCCCATCATCAAGGCACTGCGTGAAGGCCTCACGGCCAACCGCATCCAGTGGATCGCCGGCATCATCAACGGCACCACCAACTTCATCCTGTCCGAGATGCGCAGCAAGGGCCTGGATTTCGACGTGGTGCTCAAGGAAGCGCAGCGCCTGGGCTATGCCGAGGCCGACCCCACCTTCGACATCGAAGGTGTGGACGCAGCCCACAAGGTCACGCTGATGAGCGCCATCGCCTTCGGCATCCCGGTGCAGTTCGACAAGGCCTACGTCGAAGGCATCACCAAGCTCGGCGCGGCCGACATCAAGTACGCCGAGCAATTGGGCTACCGCATCAAGCTGCTCGGCATCACCAAGCGCGCGGACAAGGGCATCGAGCTGCGCGTGCATCCGAGCCTGGTGCCTTCCAAGCGCCTGATCGCCAACGTAGAAGGCGCCATGAATGCCGTGGTGGTGCAGGGCGATGCCGTGGGTACCACGCTGTACTACGGCAAGGGCGCGGGCAGCGAGCCCACCGCCAGCGCCGTGATCGCCGACCTGGTGGACATCGCCCGCCTGCACACGGCCGACCCCGAGCACCGCGTGCCGCACCTGGCCTTCCAGGCCAACACACTGACCGATGCCATGGGCACGCTGCCGCTGCTGCCCATGAGCGAAGTGGTCACCAGCTACTACCTGCGCCTGCGCGTGGCCGACCAGGCCGGCGTGCTGGCCAAGGTCACGGGCCTGCTGGCCGAGGCCGACATCAGCATCGACGCCATGCTGCAGCGCGAGGCCGACGAGGTGGGCGGGGAAGGCTCCACGCAGACCGACCTCATCATCCTCACGCACGAAACGCGCGAAGGCACCATGGACACCGTGCTCGCCCAGATGCAGGCCCTGCCCACCGTGCTGGCCCCGATCACGCGCATCCGCAAGGAAGAACTCAACTGATGCAGCCGGCACCTGCGCCGTGAGCGCAGACGGAAACCCACCATGAAATACCTCAGTACCCGCGGCCATGCAGACCGCAAGCAGTTCTGCGACATCCTGCTCGAAGGCCTGGCCCCCGATGGCGGCCTGTACCTGCCCGAGCACTACCCGCAGGTCGACGACGCCATGCTCACGCGCCTGCGCAAGGCCTACCATGAGCAAGGCTACGCCGAGCTGGCCTTCCAGATCCTGTCGCTGTACATCGACGACATCCCGGCCGCCGACCTCAAGGCCCTGTGCGAGAAGACGTACACCGCCGAGGTGTTCGGCACCGGCGAGATCGTGCCCCTGCGCCACCTGGAAAACAGCCTGTGGCTCGAAGCCCTGTCCAACGGCCCCACGCTGGCCTTCAAGGACATGGCCATGCAGCTCCTGGGCAACCTGTTCGAGTACGAGCTCAACCGCCGCGGCGAGGAGCTCAACATCCTGGGCGCCACCAGCGGCGACACCGGCAGCGCGGCCGAGTACGCCATGCGCGGCAAGAAGGGCGTGCGCGTCTTCATGACCAGCCCGCACGGCCGCATGAGCGCCTTCCAGCAGGCGCAGATGTTCAGCCTGCAGGACGAGAACATCCACAACATCGCCATCGAAGGCGTGTTCGACGATTGCCAGGACATCGTCAAGGCCGTGAGCAACGACCTGGCCTTCAAGCGCAAGTACAAGATCGGCACGGTCAACTCCATCAACTGGGCGCGCCTGCTGGCGCAGGTGGTCTACTACTTTGCCGGCTACGTGCAGGCGACCGAGACCAACGACCAGCAGGTCAGCTTCACCGTGCCCAGCGGCAACTTCGGCAACATCTGCGCGGGCCATGTGGCGCGCTCCATGGGCCTGCCGATCGCCAAGCTGGTGCTGGCCACCAACGAGAACGACGTGCTCGACGAGTTCTTTCGCACCGGCGTGTACCGGGTGCGCAGCAGCGCGGACACGCACGAGACGTCGAGCCCCTCAATGGACATCAGCAAGGCCAGCAACTTCGAGCGCTTCGTGTTCGACCTGCTGGGCCGCGATGGGGCGCGCACCAAGGCCCTGTTCGGCGATGCGCTGGCCAGGGAGGGGAAATTCGACCTGAGCACTGACCCGCACTTTGCCGAGGCGGCCAGCCGCTACGGCTTCGAGAGCGGCAAGAGCACCCATGCCGACCGCCTGGCCACCATCAGGGGCAACTTCCAGCGCCATGGCGTGACCATCGACACCCACACCGCCGATGGGGTGAAGGTGGCGCTGGAACACCACAGCGACCCGGCGGTGCCCATGATCGTGCTGGAGACGGCCTTGCCCATCAAGTTCGCCGAGACCATCGTCGAGGCCCTGGGCCAGGCGCCGGACCGGCCCGCGAAGTTCGCCGGCATCGAAGACCTGCCCAAGCGCGTGCAGGTGATGCCTGCCGACGTGCGCCTGGTGCAGGCCTACATCGAGCGCCACTGCCAGTGAAGCGCCGCCTGCCCTGGTCGTGCCGGGCGGGGGTTGTCGTTCGGGGCACCGGGGGCGCCCCTTTCGCTCTTTGACGGAGCTTGACGGACCATGGATGCCATGGGCCTTGTGCAGGAGCATGGGATGAAGGTTGTAGGTTTTGCAGGGTTCTCCGGCAGCGGCAAGACCACGCTGGTCGAGCAGCTCATTCCCGAGATGCGGCTGCGCGGCCTTCGGGTCTCGGTGGTCAAGCACGCACACCACAGCTTCGACATCGACCATGTAGGCAAGGACACCTGGCGCCACCGCGAGGCCGGTGCCTTCGAGGTGGTGGCGGCCTCCGACCGGCGCCTGGCGCTGGTGCGCGAGTTCGAGCGGCCCGCCGAGCTCACCGTGCACCACCTGCTCGCCGAGCTGTACCAGGGCGTGGACTGGGTGCTGGTGGAGGGCTTCAAGGACAGCGACCTGCTCAAGGTCGAGGTCTGGCGTGCCCCAGAGGCCGGCCAGGACCCCAAGCCCGTGCGCTACGCCGACGACGACTTCGTGGCCGCGGTGGCCACCGATGCACCGGAGCAGTTGCCGGTCCCCACGGGCCTGCCGCTGCTCGACCTGAACGATCCAGCGCAGGTCGTGGATTGGCTGCTGCACTATGCCGAGCGTTTCGAATACGACTGGGATCTGCACCAATGAAGCCCCAAGCTGCCTTCAAACCCTTGAAGCCCCTGGCCGAAGCCCTGGCCGAGCTGCTGGACCGTGCGATCCCGCTGGCAGGCGCCGACACCGTCACCACCTTCGATGCGGACGGCCGGGTGCTCGCCCAGGACGCCGTCTCGTCGCTGCAGGTGCCTCCCAATGACAACAGCTCCATGGACGGCTATGCCGTGCGCAGCGCTGATGTGGCCGCTGCCGGCACGGTGCTGCCCGTGTCGCAACGCATTGCAGCCGGCAGTGCTGGCACACCCCTGCAGCCAGGCACGGCCGCGCGCATCTTCACCGGTGCGCCGGTTCCCGCCGGTGCGGACGCGGTGCTGATGCAGGAAGACTGCGAAGCCCTGGACGATGGCGGCGTGCGCATCAATGCCGTGCCGGCCGCCGGCCAGTGGATACGCCGGGCGGGTGAAGACATCACCCGCGGTGCGGTGGTGCTGTCCGCCGGCATGCGCCTGACGCCTGCGGAGCTCGGGCTGGCCGCCAGCATCGGTTTGCACCAGTTGCAGGTGGCGCGCCGCCCGCGCGTGGCGCTGTTTTCCACGGGCGATGAACTGGTCATGCCTGGAGAGGTGCCTCCCGAGCAGATGCGCCCGGGCGCCATCTACAACAGCAACCGCTTCTTCCTGCGGGCCATGCTGCTGCGCCTGGGCTGCGAGGTGACCGACCTGGGCATCGTGCCCGACCGGCGCGATGCGACCGTGCAGGCCCTGCAACAGGCGAGCGAGGCCCACGACCTGATCCTCACCAGCGGCGGCGTGTCGGTCGGCGAGGAGGACCACATCAAGCCTGCAGTGGAGTCGCTCGGAACGCTGGACCTTTGGCAGATCGGCATGAAGCCGGGCAAGCCTTTCGCCTATGGGCGTATCGGCAACGCCCACTTCATGGGGCTGCCGGGCAACCCGGTGTCGAGCTTTCTGACCTTTGCACTGCTGGTGCGCCCCTTCTTGTTGCGCCTGCAGGGCGTGCAGGCCGTGGCCCCGCGCGCGCTGCCCGCCACGGCGCATTTCGCCTGGCCCCGGGCCGACAAGCGCCGCGAGTTTCTGCGCGTGCGGCACAACCCAGCGGGCGGGCTCGATCTGTTTGCCAACCAGAGCTCGGGCGTGCTGACTTCGGCCGCCTGGGGCGACGGCGTGGTGGACAACCCGGCGGGGCAGACGATTGCACCGGGAGACACCGTGCAGTTCATCTCCTTCACGGAGCTGCTGGGATGAGAATCACCGTGCGCTATTTTGCTTCCATTCGCGAGGCCATCGGCCAGGGCAGCGAGGCGGTGGACACCGCTGCCGCGACCCTCGGCGAACTGCGCGACGAACTGGTTGCGCGCGGGGGCGCCCATGCCGCCAGCCTGGCCCGCGGACGGGCCGTGCGCATGGCGCTGGGCCAGGTGATGAGCGGCGAGGCCGCCGCCCTGCACGAGGGTGCCGAGGTGGCGTTCTTCCCACCGGTCACGGGCGGCTGAACCTGTCTGTCGTGCACTGCGGCCCGTCTACAGGGCGCGCAGGCGCTGCACCAGGGCCTGCGAGGCCGCCATCATGGGGGCGCGCAGTTCATTGCGCATCTCTCCGGCGTGCGCGAGCATGGCCTTGAGCGGGGCGGGGTTGGGTTCGGCAAAGCAGGCCTCGATCCAGGGTTGCAGGGCCTGCCATGCGCGGCGGGCCTGGGGCAGATCGCCCCCGCGCAGCAAGCCCACCAGTTCCACAAACTGCGGTGTCTGCCAGTGCGCGCTGGCAGAGATGGCACCCGCGCCGCCCAGTGCCAGGGTATTGAAGATTTGCGCGTCCTCGCCCGTCAACACCTGGAGGCGGCCATCCGCGATCAGGACCTGCGTCTTGGCAGTGCTGCCACCGCAGTCCTTGATGGCGCGGATGCGTGGGTGCGCTGCCAGCGCCAGCAGCGTCTCCGAGGTGAGTGTGGCGCCCGTTCGGTAGGGGATGTCGTAGATGACCACGGGCACCGTGCTGGCGTCGGCGATGGCGCGAAACCAGTGCAGCAGGCCGTCTTGTGAGGGGCGGATGTAGTGTGGCGCGGACACCAGCAGGCCCGCCAGCGGGTAGCACGCCAGGGCCTGCACCTGGTCCAGTACCTGGCCCTGGTGGTAGCCCGAGACACCCATCACCACGGGCAGGTCGCGAGCAGCCTCGAGCGTGGTCTCCAGCACCCGCAACTGCTCGGCCTTGTCCAGGGCTGCGGCCTCCCCGGTGGAGCCGCAGGCGACGAAGCCTGAGACGCCTTCGGCACGCAGCCGGGCGGTCAGGGCGGCAAGGGCCGGGTGATCCACCGCGCCGTCCTTGAACGGCGTGACCAGGGCGATCCAAAGACCGCTGAAGACCTGGCTGGAGGGGTGGTCGGCTGCAGCCGGTACAGCAGCAGTGGCAATCGTCAGGGGGGACATGCGAAAACATCCTTTCAGGGTTCGACCAAGGGAAGAACCGCCAGGCTGCGCGCGCGGAATACCGGGAGAGAAAGGAAAAAGGGAAAAGGAGCTGTCTTTCTGCCAGGGGTTCCGTCGCTCATCCGGACGGAACCACAGCTCCGGTCAGATGAGCTCTGGTTTTTTGGCTTTGACCACGCACTGCACGGCCACCGCAGGTGCGGTGTTCAGTGCCAGGGTGCAGCGGGTAGTCATGGCCGAAGTATAGCGGGGAGCGCGTCAGCCCTGCTCGGGCGCCGGTTCCACGGGGGCGATCAGGTCGGGGCACTGCCAGACCAGCAGCTCGGCCAGGCGGGTCACGATCCAGGTCGCCTCGGGCACGCAGACGCCGGACTCGGTGGTGCACAGCCCGGCATGGATGCGCCGCAGGATCTCGGTCTCGGAGGGCGCCTGCACGTGGTAGAGCGTCTGTGCATGCTCCACCAGGTGCCCGGCCAGGTCCTCGCACAGTTCGTAGCGCGTGCGCACCACGCTGGCGGGCTCGCGCAGGCGCTGGCGGGCATCGCTGTACACGGCCATGAAGGACGGGGGAACGTGGATCTGGTTGTCGTCGTCGTGCATGGCGCAGGCGGGTCGAAATGGCAATGGAAGGGTCAGAGGCCGGAAATTTTTTGACCGTGTCCGAGGGGCGCGTCAAAACGTATCGGGCCCAGGCGCAAAGCACGGCCATGGCTCGGCCTATGGCGAGCATTGGCATCGGCGAGCCGGGGTGTTTTGGCGTGCAGGGCGGTCATGGACGAGAGAGTCTCCGCATCTCAGGCGGTGGCGCCGCTGGGCACGCTGCCGCGGCGGGTGCTGCGAAAGCGCTTGCCGAACTCGATCATGGGTTGTTCCACGGTGTAGTACAGACCGGTGGCCAGCAGCAAGGTGGCAACGACGACGCACAGGTGAGCGCCCACGCCTGACCATTGCAGATTGACATAGACCACGACCATCACCTTGGCATGCACGAGGTACAGGGAGTACGAAATCTTGCCGATGTAGCGCACCAACACGTCCTGGATGGGCGGCAGCTTGAGGAACAGGATGAACACGCAGCCCAGGCCCACAGAGGCCAGCGGCTGCGGCGCAAAGCCCACGAGCACCTGCCACTGCGACCACAGCAAGACCAGCAGCAGTGCCACGGGCCACAGGATGCTGCTGGGAATGCGCCTGAGCACCTTCTCGTACCGGTAGATCACCGTGCCCATCACGAAGAAGTACAGGTAGCCCACGATGTTGGACTTGATCAGCGCATGCTGCAGCACGGGCGAGAACTCCAGGCCGACGCTGCGTGCCTGGCCCAGGTACAGGAAATCGAGCGCACCGGTGTTGGCCGCCTTGATCCAGACGATGGACA
This sequence comes from Pseudomonadota bacterium, assembly GCA_040387235.1. GTDB lineage: Bacteria > Pseudomonadota > Gammaproteobacteria > Burkholderiales > Burkholderiaceae_C > Acidovorax. The sequence goes on along the minus strand of JAZKEE010000249.1, from coordinate 379 downwards.
GCAGGGTGGACAGCGCCAGTACGCCCAGCCAGAAATGCCGCCAGCGCACGCGGTGTGCCACCAGCGCCAGCACCACCACGATGGCGTACCAGAAGAGCTCCACCGTGAGCGTCCAGCCCACATGCACGCGGTCGAAGAACAGGCTGCTGCGCACGGAAAGCTGCTGCAGGTTCAGCAGGTTGAGCAGAAAATGCGGGTAGTCGTTGACCACCAGCTGCCGGAACCCGGGAACCAGCGCCATCTCGATCAGCACGATGCCCCCGAGGGTCACCCAATACACCGGGAAGATGCGAAAGAACCGCGCCTTGGCATAGTCGCCCAGGGTGTTGCGCTCGGCGCTCTGGATGATGAGGTAGCCCGAGATCAGGAAGAACAGCTG
>JAZKEE010000248.1:4349-5418 GCA_040387235.1 Pseudomonadota bacterium | reverse complement strand
GGCTCCATGCCTTGCGCGGTGAGCTTGGCCTTGGTCTCGGGGTCGGCCACGGTGGTGGCCAGGGCCTTCTCCAGCTTGGCGCGCACCTCGGGCGGCAGGCCCCTGGGTGCGGCCACCACCAGCCAGGTGTCCAGGTTGATGTCGGGGTAGCCCGCCTCGGCCAGCGTGGGCACGTTGGGCAGCAGCGGCGAGCGCTTGGCCGTGGTGACGGCAATGGCCTTGATCTTGCCGGTCTTGAGCTGCGGGATGGCCGCGCTCACCGTGTCCACGGTGAAGGGCACCTGCCCGCCCATCAGGTCCGTCATGGCCGGGGCGCTGCCCTTGTAGGGGATGTGCGCCATCTTCAGCCCCGTGGCCTGCAAGATGGTCTCGCCCGCGAAGTGCGCCGTTGTGCCGCTGCCGAACGAGCCGTACGAGTATTTGCCCGGCGCTGCCTTCACGTAGTCGACGAACTGCTTGACGCTTTGCACCGGCACCTCCTGGTTGGCCAGCAATATCAGCCCCGTGCGGCCCGAGATGCCAATGGGCTCGAAGCCCTTGACCGGGTCGTACGGCAGGTTGCTGCGGATGGCCGGGTTCACCGTGAAGGTGGTGCCCGAGCTCATGAGCAGCGTGTACCCGTCCGCCGGCGCCTTGCTCACGTAGCTGGCGCCGATGATGGTGCCCGCGCCCGCGCGGTTCTCGATCACGATGGGCTGGCCCAGCGCCTGGCCCATGCGCAGCGCGATCACGCGGCCCAGCACATCGGTGGCGCCGCCCGGCGGGAAGGGGATCACCAGCGTGATGGGCTTGGTAGGGAATGCGGTTTCGGCCGCCTTCGCGGGGGCACTGAACGCAGCCAGCGCGGCCACGCTGGCCAGGCCGGCGAACAGCATGGCGTGCAGGCGGTGAGCACGCGCAGGGTTGGATCGGGTGGCAGACAGCGGCATCGGTGTTTTCATGAACAGCATTCCTGAAAGAGAGGTCGGTTGGTCGTCAGCGTCACATCCACGCCATGCAGCCATGGTAGGAGCCGGTATTGAATGCAACAAGCGCAATGTTTAGAATTGTCGATTGCCGAAAAAGCAAT
>JAZKEE010000248.1:0-4249 GCA_040387235.1 Pseudomonadota bacterium | reverse complement strand
CCATGGCCAGCCACATCCTGCAAGAGACCGCCGTCCGCTACTTCCTCGAAGTGGTGCGCGCCGGCTCGGTGAAAGACGCCGCCCTGCGCCTGAACGTGGCCCCCTCCGCCGTGAGCCGGCAGGTGGCCCGCCTGGAGCGCGAGATGGACACCCTGCTCTTCGAGCGCCAGGCGCGCGGCATGGTGCCCAATGCGGCAGGCGAGCTGCTGGCCGCGCACGCCAAGCGCGTGCAGCAAGACAACGAGCGTGTGCTCAGCGACATATCCGCCCTGCGCGGCCTGCGCAAAGGCTTTGTGCGCGTGGCCAGCGCGGCCGGCTTTGCCTACGACCTGCTGCCCACGCTGATCGCGCGCTTCGGCGAAACGTATGAGGGCATCCGCTTTCACCTGGAGATGTGCGCCCAGGGCGACGTGCCGGGCCGCATCCGCGACGGCGAGGCCGACATCGGCATCACCCTGAGCGGCCTGCCCGAGCCCGGCATCAAGCTCGAGCTGCGCCACCCCTGCCCGGTGCTGGCCGTCATGTCGCGCCGCCACCCGCTGGCCGCGCAGCGCCAGCTATCGCTCAGCCAGGTGGTGGCCTACCCGCTGGCCCTGCCCACGCCGGTCAGCTCCATCCGCCAGCTGCTGGACACCAGCTGCAGCCGCCAGGGCCTGCAGTACGCCACCTCCATCACCAGCAACCACGCCGACTCGCTGGTGAGCTACGCCGCCACCGCGCCCGAATCCATCGCCTTCTACGGCGAACTCTCGGTGCGCACCCGCCTGCAGTCGCTGGAGCTGGTGGCCATTGCCCTGCGCGACCGCGAGATGAACGAGCGCTACCTGGAGGTGCAGACCCTGGCCGGCCGCGCCCTCCCCGCCGCAGGCAAGGCCTTCGTGCACTTCCTCACCGAGCACATCAGGGCCGGGTAGCGGCGGGCGGGCGGGCGGGTGGGGGTTGGCCCCCCGCCCTGCTGCATATATGCCGGCACTCCCCAGCGGCTGATCCGCGCGCCAGAGTGGTCTCGTACCACCAACCTCCGCGCGGAGCCCTTTCCATGAACCTGTACGAACTGGCCTCGCAAGACGAGGCCTGGGGCGCTTTCACCCTCGACGACAACGACGACGGCACACCGTTGTCTGCCTGGCCTGCGGACCCGCCCGCCTCCATGCCGCCCGGCCCAGTACCTCTTGACGCAGCCCTGGAGGCTGCCGCCCGCGAATACGGGGTGGACGCCGACGTGCTGCGCGCGCTGGGCCACGGCGGCTCGGTCGATTCCATTTTCGACACCGCAGCCTCGCTGCGCTCGCGCCTGGAGGCCTTCGATGGCGACTACGCCCAGGCCCTGGCCTCCTACCGCCGGGAAGAAGAGGGCAACGCTGGCGATGCCTTGGCGGCACCGGCCGCTGCACCCCTCTCGCCCCCAACGCAGGCCGATGCGCAGGTGCCCGCCCCTGGGCCTGCACCGACGCCGGCCCCCTCGGAACGGCCCAGGCCCGCAAGGCCCCAGGCAGCCGCGCCCGTGCCGGGGGCGCCGCAACCGCAAGCCTCAAGGCCAGACCAGCCCCCTGCCCCGCCAGACGGCAGGCTGGGGGCCGCCGCCGACCCGCGCAGCCTGCTGTACCGCCAGGCCCCGGCGACGCAGAAGCCTTTCGTGGATGAGGTGAAGAGCCAGCTGGCGTCGGGTGCGAAGACCCTGGCCCAGGTGCTGCCGGGCACCGGCGCCGCCGCACGCTGGGTGGCCACCCAGCCCGAGGCCACCGCCGGCAAGGCCACGCCAGCCAGCGTTGGCAGCGTGCTGGAACGCGCCGCACCGCCTGCGGACCTGCCCAGCGCCAGCTTCGCCCCGGTGCGGCCCGAGGTGCGCCAGGCCTTCGGCAACGCATGGGATGCGGCCAGCCTGGAGGACCGCCAGCGCATGCAATCCCTGCCCGGGTGGCAGGGCCAACTCGCACGCGAGAGGTCCGCGCAGTTCGCGCAGGCAGACGAAGGCGCCCTGACGCGCTCGCCCACCGCAGCCTTGCTGGATACCCGCGCCGAAGGCCGCACCAGGGCATTGATCGCCAAGGGAGAGCACCCCGACTTCGCGCGGCGCGCGGCCCACGAAGGCGCAGCCGCAGGCGTCGCACCGGGGCAAGAGATCAAGGCCCTGGGCGGCACGGTGCAGCCTTCCACCTACGACTTCGACACCAAGAACCTGTTCGACCCCGACCGCCCCGCCAACCTGCTCAACAACGCGGTGGTGCGCGGCGTCGCCAAAGGCGGGCTGGGCCTGGGCAAGGGCGTGGTGGGCCTGAGCCAAGCCATCGAAGACCTGACCGGCGCAGACGATGCAACCCGGCAGCGCACCGCAGACCGCGCCACCTCCTTGCGCGGCATGGGGCAGGCCATTGGCGAGCGCGGCGCCCACCTGCAGCGCAACTTCGAAGGTGCCGTCAGCTCCATCACCCAGCAGTTGCCCATGCTGGTCACGGGCAGCTTCGTACCGTCGCAGTTGCTCAGCATGGGCGGGATAGCGGTGCAGTCGTTCGGCCAGGAGTACAGCGACGGCAAATCACGCGGGCTCGACCCGCAGCAGGCAGCCGGGCGCGCAGGCGCATTCGCCGCCTTCGAGGTGATCGGCGAAAAGTTCGGGTTCAAGGGCAACATGGAGGCCCTCCGCAAGGCCAGCGCCGGCATGCACGGGGATGCACTGGCCGGCTTTCTGGCCAACCTGGTCAAAAAGGAAATCCCCGGCGAAGTGCTCACCACCACCGGCCAGTTCGCCGTGGACAAATGGGCCCCCGCCGGCATGGCGCTGAACCCGAACGCCACGCTCGGCGACTACGTCCAACAGCTGGGCGACACCATCACCCAGACCGTGATGCAGGGCGCAATGATGAGCGGGGGACGGCGCGTGCTGGGAGGTGGTGTGACGCAGCCCGCACCGCGCGTACAGGACCAATCCACCGCACCGCACGCACCCCAGGCCGGTGAAGGGACCTATGAGGGAGGCACCGGCAACACCACCGCCCCCACTCCAGCGCCCTCATCAGGCTCCACGGCACCAGCAACGGGCTACCACGGCGAGCCCGTGCCCAACACCACCCAATGGTCGGACGTAGCCGCCGCCGACAAGAAAGCCCGAGCCGAAGCCGAGATACTGCGCCAGGCCGAGGCCCTGCCGGCACAGGATGCTGCAACCGGCGCGGCGACCACACCAAGCCCTGCCGCCCCATCGGCCACGCCCACGATGCCCATGCCGGCATCGACGGACGGCAACAGCAGCGGCACACAGCAAGGCGCCAACGCCTTGCCGCACGGACAGGTCAACAGCGACGCAGATCAGGCAGAGACAGCCACCCAGGCAAGCGCCGCCGATCCCGCAACCAATGCACCCGGCACCCCAGCTCCGGCCCCAACGCCTTCCGCTGCGAACGCTGAAGCCGATGCCAGCGCCGCAGCCACAGACATAGCGCCAGCCACTACCCAGCACGGCTCGGCCCACCACACGGCAACGGCACAGGTCCAGCCCCCGGCCTCCGCCCCCATAGACGCACAGGTCCAGGCCCTTGACTCCGGCATGCTCGTCATCGGCGGCGATCAGGCCACCATCCTGGCGCACCTGCAAGCAGGCGGCGTGCGCGGTGCCGAGCCATTCGCGGGCGTGACCGTGGTGCCCGTCGACCAGGCGGCACTGGCGCAACGGGTGCTCAGCCGCCCACTCGCCGTCACGGCTGGCCCGCAGGTGGGGAGCGGGTCTCAGCGCGCATCGGCAACGGCCACCCTGCCACAGGCCAGAGCCGCCTCGCGGTTCGCGCCCGCAGACCCTCGAGGTGGAGCGCCAACGGCTGGCAGCTCCAAGGAGGGCTCCAGCGATGTGGGCGCCGGCGCCTCACGCACAGAGCATGGCTCACCGGCGAATGGGGGAGCATTTCAGCCTGCGCCAGTCATGCAGATGCAGCGCGACGGCACGCTGATGGTCAAAGGAGACCCCGCACAGTTGCAGGAGCGCCTGCGACAAGGCGGCGTGGACCGCGTGCTGCGGCGCAAAGACGGCGTGGTTGTCGGGCTCGATCAAGTGGGCAAGGCGCGGCAGTTGCTGGGCGGCCTGCAGCCTGCGCAACCTCACAATCCTGCACCCAGCCAAGGCAAGCTCGTTGCAGAGAGCTACCGCAGCGGCTACAGTAGTGTCAATGGACGCGTTCAAGAACCAACCCAGCCCGACGATGGACTCGGACCCACTCAAGGCGACGCCCGAGCGGCCGGCGATGGTGCTTTGCGGCGG
>JAZKEE010000247.1:0-14143 GCA_040387235.1 Pseudomonadota bacterium | reverse complement strand
TGATGGAGCGCGAGCCGTAGGTGCCCATGCCGAAGGGCACGCGGCCCGTGTCGCCATGCACGATGTCCACGTTCTCCACCGGGATGCCCAGCCGTGCGGCCACCACCTGTGCGAAGGTGGTTTCGTGCCCCTGGCCGTGGCTGTGCGAGCCAGTGAACACCGTCACGCTGCCCGTGGGGTGTACGCGCACCTCGCCGCATTCGAACAGGCCGGCGCGCGCGCCCAGGGCCCCGGCGATGTTCGACGGCGCGATGCCGCAGGCCTCGATGTAGCTGCTGTAGCCCACGCCACGCAGCAGGCCTTTGGCGGCGCTGGCGCTCTTGCGCGCCTCGAAGCCGACCACGTCGGCCAGCTCCTGCGCCTGGTTCATGCAGGCGTGGTAGTCGCCCACGTCGTACTGCAGCGCCACCGGCGTCTGGTAGGGGAAGGTGGTGATGAAGTTGCGCTTGCGGATCTCGTCCTGCGACAGGCCCAGCTCCCACGCGCAGCGGGTCACCAGGCGCTCGAGCAGGTAGGTGGCCTCGGGCCGGCCGGCGCCCCGGTAGGCATCGACCGGCGAGGTGTTGGTGAACCAGGCGTCCACCTCCACATAGACCTGCGGCGTGGTGTACTGCCCGGCCAGCAGCGTGGCGTAGAGGATGGTGGGCACGGCGCTGGCAAAGGTGGACAGGTAGGCACCCATGTTGGCATCGGTGTGCACGCGCATGGCCAGGAACTTGCCGTCCTTGTCCATGGCCATCTCGGCATGGCTCACATGGTCGCGGCCATGCGCGTCCGTGAGGAAAGACTCGCTGCGGTCTGCCACCCACTTGATGTTGCGGTTGAGCTTCTTGGCGGCCCAGGTCAGGCACACGTCTTCGGCGTACAAAAAGATCTTGGAGCCGAAGCCGCCGCCCACATCGGGGGCGATCACGCGCACCTTGTGCTCGGGCAGGCCCATCACGAAGGCGGTCATCAACAGCCGCTCCACGTGCGGGTTCTGGTTGCTGACATACAGCGTGTACTCGTCGTTGGCCCGGCTGTAGGAGCCGATGGCCGTGCGCGGCTCCATCGCGTTGGGGATCAGGCGGTTGTTCACCAGATCGAGCTGCGTCACGTGCGCGGCATGGGCGAACACCGAGTCCACAGCCCCCTTGTCGCCAATCGCCCATTTGTAGCAGTGGTTGTCGGCCGCGGCATCGTGCAATCCCGCACCGGCCACCTTGCCGGCGGCGGCGTCGGCCACGCTGACCACGGCGGGCAGCACGTCGTAATCCACCTCCACCAGTTCGGCCGCATCGCGTGCCTGCTGCTGCGTGAGGGCCACGACCATGGCCACCTGGTCGCCCACGTAGCGCACCTTGCCCTGCGCCAGGATGGGATGCGGCGGCTCCTTCATGGGCTGCCCGTCGGTGCTGGTGATCAGCCAGCCGCAGGGCAGGCCGTTGATGTTGTCTGCCGCCACGTCGGTGCCGACGAACACCCCCAGCACGCCCGGCGCTGCCTTCGCCGCGTCGATGTTGATGCTGACGATGCGCGCATGCGCGTGCGGCGAGCGCAGGAACACGGCGTGGCTCTGCGCGGCCAGCACCACGTCGTCGGTGTACTGGCCGGCGCCGGTCAGAAAACGGTAGTCTTCCTTGCGGCGAAGCGATTCACCGATGTGCGGAAGCTTGGAAAAGTCGGATGCACCCATGGTCTTGTCTCCTGGTGTGTGAGGTCTGGACGGGGGCTCAGGCTGACGCCATGGCTTTTTGACCGTGTTGGACGGCTCGCACGATGTTCTGGTAGCCGGTGCAGCGGCAGATATTGCCCTCCAGCAGCTCGCGGATCTCGCCCTCGCTGGCCTGGGGGTGGTTCTTGCACAGGTCCACCGCGCTCATCACCATGCCCGGCGTGCAGAAGCCGCACTGCAGGCCATGGCACTCCTTGAAGGCCGCCTGCATGGGGTGCATGGTGCCGTCGGGAGCGGCCAGCCCCTCGATGGTCTGCACGTCAGCGCCCTGGGCCTGAACGGCCAGCATGGCGCAGGATTTGACGGCCCGGCCGTTGACGTGCACCGTGCAGGCGCCGCACTGGCTGGTGTCGCAGCCCACGTGGGTGCCGGTGAGCAGCAGGTGCTCTCGCAGCGCGTGGACCAGCAGGGTGTTGGGGGGGACGTCAACGCTGGCCGCGCGGCCGTTGACGGTGAACTGGACTTGCATCTGGCTGTCTCCTCGGAGGGTGTTGGCTGGATCTGCAAGCCGCATCTTGGGCCGGACGCGGAGCCGGATTCCTAGGGTGAACCCTAGATCGGCGGCGCCCGGCCGCGGATATTCTCAAAATGAAACATGTTGCAGTGCACCGCCCGCGCATCATGCGCACTGCACACCGAAGCACTCCGCAGTGGGTGCACCGGCCCGCCACCCCACGGGAGTCCGCCATGCTGTCCGCAGCTGTCGCCACGCCATCATCGCCAGACGAACGCCAGGCCCTGATCGCCCGCGCGCGCACCGCCCTGCTCAGCCACGGGCAGGTGCCTGCCGCGCTGGGCATCGAGCCCTGGATCGTGCGCTCGTGGCAGCGCTGCCTGGCGCAGGGGCATGTGCCCGGCCAGCGCGTGGTGTTCGACCTGGTGAGCACCGCCATGCTGCGCAGCGTGGCAGAGCAGCACCGCCATCTGCTGCAGGCGGCGCGGCCGGTGCTGGCCCACCTGACCCGCGCCATCGCCGGCATGCACTACTTCGCGGTGCTCACCGATGCGCGCGGCGTGGTGGTGGAGGTGCAGGGTGCCATCGACCACCGCGATGCACGGGTGCATGCCATCGGGCGCGTAGGCATCGACCTGTCGGAGACGGCCGTGGGCACCACCGCCATCGGCGCGGCCCTGGCCGAGCTGCAACCCGTATGGCTGCACCGGGGCGAGCACTTCTTCAACGACAACACCAGCTACAGCTGTGCCGGCGCCCCACTGTTCGACCCCGAGGGCCAGTGCATCGGCATGCTCGACCTGACCGGTGTGGACGTGCCCGAGCGGCCCGAGCTGCGCCACCTGTTGGACCGCTCTGCCCGCGCCATCGAGGACGCGCTGCTGCTGCAGCGGCCCCATGCCCTGCTGCTGCGCCTGAACTGGCCCGGCAGCACGCTGGGCGGCGAAGGCGATGGGCTGATGCTGCTGGACGCCGATGGCTACGTGCAGGGCACCAACCGCACGGCCCGCCAGCTGGTGCCGCAGCCGCTGCGCGTGCCAGGCAGCAGGGCCCACGCGAGCGAACTGCTGGCCCTGCCCTGGCCGCTGCTGTTCGATGCTGCGCTGCAGCAGCAGCGCAGCGGCCCCGTGACGATGGACCTGCCTTTGTGGTCAGGCCTGCGCCTGCAGGGCCTGGCCCTGCTCGCCCAGCCTGCCGGACAGGGCAGCGGCCTGGCGCGGGTGCTGGCGCCCGCACCGGCCCACACCACGGCCGGCGCGCCGCTGCGCGAAGCCGAAACAGCCCTCATCCGACAGGCCGTGCAGGATGCCCGCGGCAATGTGGCCGAGGCGGCCCGCGCACTGGGCATCAGCCGGGCGACGGTCTACCGCAAGCTGGGCACGCCCAAGACGCATTGACTGCCACCCGGTGCCGGTAGAGCGCCCGCCGTTCAGCCTTGCGCCAGCGCGATCACCACGGCGTTGTCCTCCACCACCAGCAGCACGCGGCTGCCGGCGCGCAGGCCGCTGTCGGGTGCGGCGAAGCCCACCATCTGGAGGCCCCCTGTGAGCTCGGCGGACACCTCGTCGCCCGTCTCGCCGCGCACCACGCGCACGGCCTTTGCGGGCAGGCGGCAAACTCCGGGTTCGGGGCTGGGCTGCGCCGCAGCAGCGCGCTCCACCCGCACCGCCGTGGCCTTGCACAGGGCCTGCACCACCAGGCCGGGTGCCAGGCCCAGCAGTTCGGCGCTCTCGCGGGTGATGCGGGCGCTGAGGAAGGCGGCGTCCGCGCCGTCCTCGATCCGGCCCAGGTGCACGCGCACGATCTGGCCCAGGGCCTCCAGGCGCTGCACCGTGCAGGGCCACTGGTTGCGCATGCTGGTGCGCACCGCCAGGCGCGCTGCCGCGGGGCCGGCCTGGCCTTCCCAGCGGGCCAGTACGGCGCTGCGCGCCTCGGCCATGGCATCGGCAGCGGCCAGCAACTGGTGGCCGGCATCGGTCAGCTGTGCACCGCCGCCGCCGGAACCGCCCACGGCGCGGTCCACCAGAGACGTGCCGGCCAGGTTGGTCAGGGTGTCGAGCGCCTGCCAGGCGGCCTTGTAGCTCACGCCGACGGCGCGCGCCGCCTGCGATATCGAGCCGCCCGCGCCGATCTCGCGCAGGATGGCGATGCGCTTGTCGGCCATGCCATGGCTGAGCGCACCGGCGAACGAGACAGAGGAGCTGCCGGGCATCGCGCAGGGATGCCGTGCCTAGCGCCGGTTGCCCAGCGCCAGCACCGAGATGCCCGAGGCGATGAAGGTGACACCGGCGCCGGTGTTGAGCCACTTCGTGGCGCGCGGGCGGCGCGCCAGCCAGCCCGACAGCTGCGCCGCGCAACTGCCCAGCACCGAGAAGATCAGGGCCGTGAGCACCGCGAAGATGGCGCCGTAGACCAGCATCTGCGTGGCGACCGGGCCGCGCGCGGCATCGACGAACTGGGGAATGAAAGCCAGCACGAACAGCCCTGGCTTGGGGTTGAGCACGTTGGAGAACAGACCCACGCCGAACACCTTGGCCAGCGGCTGGCGCGCCGCGGGGGTGAACGAGATCAGGTTGCCCGAGGTCAGCGCCTTGAAGCCCAGGTACAGCAGGTAGGCGGCGCCCGCGATCTTGACGGCCCAGAAGGCCAGCGGCGAGGCCTGCACGATCAGCGTGAGCCCCAGCGTGGCGGCCACCGTGTGCACCATGATGCCCAGTCCGGCACCGATGGAGGACAGTACCGCCGCCAGGCGCCCCTGGCTCAGACCACGGCTGATGGCCAGGATGTTGTCCGGTCCCGGTGCAAAGACCACGACGATCACGGCAACGAGGTAGGCGGCAAGGATTTCGGGGGGGAACATCGTCATGGTGCCGCCAGTGTAGGGGATTGCACCCGAATGGCGCCATGCCCCGAAGGGTTGCCCGAGCGGCGCCAGGGCAGTGCTTCTATACTTTCGCTATTCCTTCAATGAACAGCGCTTGCGCGCCCACTACCGCCATGCAGATGCCCAACGCCCGCCTCCTGTCCACCCTCAGTGCCATCGGCCTGGTCCTCGCGGCGGCAGGCGCGGCCCATGCCGGGCAGGTGTCGGTGGCCGTGGCCGCCAACTTCACCGCGCCCATGCAGAAGATCGCCGCCGCATTCGAGGCCGACACGGGCCACAAGGCCGAGCTGTCGTTCGGCGCCACGGGCAAGTTCTACGCGCAGATCACCAACGGTGCACCGTTCCAGATCCTGCTGTCGGCCGACGACACCACGCCTGCCAGGCTCGAGCGCGAGGGCAAGGTGGTCGCCAACTCGCGCTTCACCTACGCCATCGGCACCCTGGTGCTGTGGAGCGCCAAGGAGGGCTATGTGGACGACAAGGGCGCCGTGCTCAAGACCGGCGACTTCAAGCACATCGCCATCGCCAACCCCAAGCTGGCCCCCTACGGCCTGGCCGCCACGCAGGTGATGGACAAGCTCGGGCTCACGGCCACGCTGCAGCCGCGCTTCGTGCAGGGCGAGAACATCGCGCAGACCTACCAGTTCGTGGCCACCGGCAATGCGCAACTGGGTTTCGTGGCCCTGTCGCAGGTGATGGTGGACGGCAAGATCGCCCAGGGCTCGGCCTGGCAGGTGCCGGCCGACATGCACGAGCCGATCCGCCAGGATGCGGCGCTGCTGGAAACAGGCAAGGGCAATGCGGCGGCCACGGCGCTGATGCAATATCTGAAGACTGACAAGGCAAAGGCAATCATCAAGTCTTACGGCTATAGTTTCTAAATAGTTTCTGCACGAGCCCGCCCCCTGTCCATGCCCTTTTCCAGCGCCGATCTTGCGGCCATCGGCCTCACGCTTCGGCTGGCGGGCACCACCATGGCGCTGCTGCTGGTGCTGTGCACGCCGCTGGCCTGGTGGCTGGCGCACACGCCCTCGCGCTGGCGCGGGCCGGTGTCGGCCGTGGTGGCGCTGCCGCTGGTGCTGCCGCCCACGGTGATCGGTTTCTACCTGCTGGTGACCATGGGGCCCAACGGGGCCATCGGGCAGTTCACACAGTGGCTGGGGCTGGGCGCCCTGCCCTTCACCTTCTGGGGGCTGGTGCTGGGCTCGCTGATCTATTCGCTGCCGTTTGCGGTGCAGCCGCTGCAGGCGGCGTTCGAGGCCATCGGCAGCCGGCCGCTCGAAGCGGCGGCCACGCTGGGCGCAGGGCCGCTGGACCGGTTCTTCACTGTGGCATTGCCGCTGGCACGCTCGGGGTTCATCACCGCCGCCATCCTGAGCTTTGCGCACACGGTGGGCGAATTCGGCGTGGTGCTCATGCTGGGCGGCAACATCCCGGGCGTGACGCGTGTGGTCTCGGTGCAGATCTACGACCATGTGGAAGCCCTCGAATACGCGCAGGCGCACTGGCTGGCGGGCGGCATGGTGCTGTTCTCCTTCCTGGTGCTGCTGGGCCTGAACCTCACGCGCCGCCGCGCGTCCATGGTCTCATGAGCGCCGCCGAGCAGATCAGCGCGCGCCTGGTCGTCTCGCGCCCGGGCTTCACGCTGGACGTGGACCTCACGCTGCCCGGGCGCGGCGTCACCGCCCTGTTCGGCCCCTCGGGCTGCGGCAAGACCACCTGCCTGCGCGCCATCGCGGGGCTGGTGCGCGCGCAACCGGGCCGCGTGGTGGTCAACGGCGAGGTCTGGCAGGACGATGCACGGCACATCTGGCGGCCCACGCACCAGCGTGCGCTGGGCTACGTGTTCCAGGAGGCCAGCCTGTTCGAGCACCTGAGCGTACGCGGCAACATCGACTACGGCCGAAAGCGCACCCCCCGGGAGCGGCACACCGTGGCGCTGGACCAGGTGGTGGACCTGCTGGGCATCGCCCCCTTGATGGACCGCAGGCCCCATGCCCTTTCGGGCGGCGAGCGCCAGCGCGTGGCCATGGCCCGGGCCCTGGCCACCGGCCCGCGCGTGCTGCTGATGGACGAGCCCTTGGCCGCGCTGGACGGGGAGCGCAAGGCCGAGGTGCTGCCCTACCTGGAGCGGCTGCACCAGGCGCTGGAGATACCGGTGCTGTACGTGAGCCACGCCATCGACGAGGTGGCGCGCCTGGCCTCGCACATGGTGCTGATGCAGGGCGGTCGGGTACTGGCCAGCGGGCGCACCGAAGACATGCTCGTGCGGCTGGACCTGCCGCTGGCCCACGGCGATGCGGCCGCCTCGGTGGTGGACGGCACGGTGCTGCGCCATGATGCGCACGACCACATCACCACCGTGCAGTTCGCCGGCGGCCAACTGCTGCTGGCCAGCCCCACTGAGCGGCCTGCCGGCGAGCCGGTGCGCCTGCGCATCCAGGCGCGCGACGTGAGCCTGACCCTGGCCGAACAGGTGGACACCAGCATCCTCAACATCCTGCCCGCCACCGTGGTGCAGGTCAGCGAGGACAGCCCCGGGCAGTGCATGGTGGCACTCGACGTCGGCGCCACCCGCCTGCTGGCCCGGGTGACCCAGCGCTCGGCCCTGGCCCTGGCCCTGGCGCCCGGCAGGCATGTGTACGCCCAGGTCAAGGGCGTCGCCATCGTGAACTGATCTCCAGGCCAATCTGTCACGCACAATCCCCCAGGCCTCGGCACCGCCAGGTCGTATGATGACTGCCCAAGATTTGGGGGGGAAGGGACAGGATGTTTTCAATCGGGCACGACGCCACGCAGATGTTCGCGGTGGGCTTTCCACCGCTGCTGCACAGCCTGCTGTTCTGGATCTTCGCCTCGCTGGTCGTGCATGTGTGCCAGCGGCTCGTGGAGCACACGGCCTTTGCCATCGACCCGTCAAGCCGGCGCATCAGCGCATCGCACGCTGCCCTGTGCATCGGCTGCATCGTCTGGGCGCTGGACGTGGTGGGCATGCTCATGTATGCCGAGCTGGCCGGCCATGCGCTGGGGCTGGTGCCCGCACTCACGGGCCTGGTCATCATGGCGCTGAGCGCGCGGCTGACGGTCCCCACGCTGAGCACCAGCACCAGCAAGCCGCGCATCCTGGCTGCGGGTGCCGGGCTGTCGCTGGGCATGCTGGCCGCGCACTTCACCATCTCCGAAGGCTATGTATCGAGCTATGCGCGGGTGAACGGCCTGGCCATCGTGCTGGCCCTGGCCACGGCCATGGGCATCGCCGCCTACACCTCCATACGCCACCGCGCGGCCAAGATGAGGGCGCTGACGCGCATCTACATTCCCCAGACATGGCAGGACAAACTGCTGGCCGGCGCCGCCATCCTGGTGCTGCACTGGCTGCTGGTGAACACCTTCCCACTGGAGTGGCCCGACAGCGCCGCGCCCACCGACGGCGTGGCGCTGCTGGTGATCGTGCTGCTGTTCGGCATTGCCATCGCCACCGAGCAGCTGAGCAACATGCGCTTCGACCAGGCGCGCCAGCAGTTGCTGCGCCGCGGCCTGTCGCTGATGCGCACGTCCAGCTACGAGGTGCACGCGCCCGAGGGAGACATCCAGTTGTCGCTGATCGCCGACCAGTTGCCCGTGCTGCTGCAGCCCGACCAACTGGCTCTGCACTTCCAGCCGATTGCCGACGTGCACAGCGGCGAGCTGCAGTTCGAGGCGCTGCTGCGTGTGCGCAGCGGGTTGCTCGGCCCCATCCACCCCGAGGCCTTCCTGCTGGTCTGCGAACTGCAAGGAAAGACCCCCTTGGTGGACCGGCTGATCCTGACCAACGCCATGGGCTGCGCATGCCGATGGCGTGCCGAAGGCATGGCCGGCGCGAAGTTCAGCGTGAACGTGGCGCCGGCCACCCTGCTCGAAGAGGATTTCGCGCCCTGGCTGCAGGCCGAGCTCGCGCGCCACGCCCTGCCCGGCAGTGTCTTGAAGCTGGAGCTGACCGAGCACGCACTGATCGCCAGCGGCCCGCGGATGCTCGAATCCATACGCCGCCTGCAGGCCATTGGTGTGGGTGTGCTGATGGACGACTTCGGCGCCGGCTATTCCTCCCTGGGCATGCTGGCCGACCTGCCGATTGCCGGCATCAAGTGCGACCGCCTGTTCGTGCGCCAGCTGGCGCAGGACCCGCGACGCCAGTCGCTGCTGCGGCACGTGGGGGCGCTGGCCAGCGAGTTCAGCCTGTCGGTGGTGGTGGAAGGGGTCGAGACGCCGGCCGAGCTGCAGACCCTGGCGGCTTGCGGCCTGACCACCATCCAGGGCTACGTCTTTTGCAAACCCATACCGGCCGCCGAAGTGCCTGGCTGGAACCACGCCCAATGGCCCCTGCGCCTGGCAGCCCTGCGGGCACAGCGCGACACGACCGAGCCCCACGACGCCCGTGGCCCCCTTGGGGCGACCGCATCCTGGACGCAGCAGCCCCAGGAGGCCGGCCGATGAACGCCGCGCCGCTGACCACGCTGGTGCTGGGGGGCTATGGCAACTTCGGCGCACGCATCTGCCGCGCGCTGGCCGGCGACGAACGCATCCAGCTGCTGGTGGCGGGGCGCAGCGCCGCCAGCGCCCAGGCATTCGCCGCCACGCTGGACGGTGGCGCCCGGAGCGTGGGGCTGGACCACAGCGCGCCTGGCCTGGTGCAGGCATTGCAGGCGCTCGGTGTGGGCCTGGTGATCCACACGGCCGGGCCCTTCCAGGCCCAGGGCTATTCGGTGGCCGAAGCCGCCGCCGAAGCGGGCGCGCACTACATCGACCTGGCCGACGGGCGCCGCTTTGTCTGCGACTTCCCGGCGGCGCTGCATGCCCGATTCACCACAGCGGGGCGCACGGCCGTTTGCGGTGCCAGCACGGTGCCGGCCCTGTCCTCGGCCGTGGTGGACCACCTGTGCGCTGGCTGGCAGCGCATTGACAGCATCGACACCTGCATCGCCCCGGCCCAACGCGCACCGCGCGGCCAGGCCACACTGGAGGCCGTGCTCAGCTACTGCGGCGCGGCCATTGCCGTGTGGGAGCAAGGCCGCTGGCAGGACCGGCTCGGCTGGGCAGCGCCCACCCCCGTGCAGTTCCTGCGCCTGCGCCCGCGTCTGGCAGCGGTGTGCGACATCCCGGACCTGGAACTGCTGCCCGCCCACTACCGGGTCACCCAGCGCGTGAGCTTTCGCGCCGCGCTCGAGGTGGGCCTGGCCCAGCGCGCCTTCGCCACCATCGCCGCGCTGCGCGCCTGGGGCGTGCTGCGCCACCCTGAGCGCCTGGCCGGGCTGATGCACCGCACGGGCGGGGTGTTCGACTTCCTGGGCACGCCGCTGGGCGGCATGGTGGTGCGCGTGGCCGGCGCCGATGCAGAAGGCGCACCGCGCCACCGCGCCTGGCATATCGCCGCCGACGACGACCACGGCCCCGAGATCCCGTGCATGGCCGCCATCCTGCTGGCACGCCAGCTCGCCCCAGGCCAGGCCCTGCCGCCCCTTCCCTTGGGTGCCCACACCAGCACCAGCCTGTTGCCGCTGGCGGCCTTCGCGCCCGAGTTCGCGAAGTGGGGCATGCAGACGGATGTGGTGGAAGAGGCCTCTGCTCCATGAACAAGGCACAAAGCCGCCTGCTGCGCTACAGCCTGGTCTTCGTCTGGCTGGCCACCGCAGTCGTCAGCGTCTGGGAGCTCGACGGCCAGAGCCGGCAGTTGCTGGCCACCCTGCCCTTCAACAGCCCGCAGGTCGTCACCGCCCTGGTGCTGGCCGGCGCCGCCGCCGATGCCGTGGTGGGACTGTGGATCGCCCTGTGGCCCGGCCGCGCGGCCTATGCGGTCGCGCTGCTGCTGATGGCGGCGATGACGCTGCTGGCCACCGCCATCGAGCCGGGGTGGTGGCTGCACCCCTTTGGCCCGCTGACCAAGAACATTCCGATCGCCGCCATCCTGATCGTGCTGTTGCGCGACAACCCCAAGCCATGAGCCTGTACCTGACCCTCAAGTGGATCCACATCGTCTCCAGCGTGCTGCTGGTGGGCACGGGCCTGGGCTCGGCCTACTACATGTTCTTTGCCAACCGCAGCGGCAACCTGCAGGCCCAGGTGGTGGTATCGCGGCTGGTGGTCCGTGCGGACTGGTGGTTCACCACGCCCACGGTGTTCATCCAGCCCGCCACGGGGCTGGCCATGGCGCACATGGCGGGGCTGCCACTGACCACGCCCTGGCTCGCCGCATCCCTGGCGCTGTTCGTCCTGGCGGGCCTGTGCTGGCTGCCGGTGGTGTGGCTGCAGTTGCGCATGCGCGCCCTGGCCCAGCAGGCGGCGGATGCCGGCAGCGATGCCCTGCCAGCCACCTACTGGCGCCATGCCCGCTGGTGGGAGGCGCTGGGCTACCCGGCCTTCGTGGCCATGGCCGTGGTGTTCTACCTCATGGTGGCCAAGCCGTCGCTCGAGTTCTGATCGCCGTTCAGGGTGCCGCAAAGCCCATCCGTCGGAACACCGCCTGGGCGGAATCCGAGAGCAGGGCGCGCACGAACGCATGGGCAGCGGGCGGTGCATCGGAACGTACCGACACGCCATAGGCGGCGCCCACCTGCAGCTCGGGCGGTACCTGCACCACCTGCAGGCGCGGCAGTTCCCGCTGGCTGGCGAAGGCGTTGGTGCAGTAGGTCAGGAAGACATCGGCCTGGCCCTGTTCCATGACCCAGGCGTAGGTGCCGCGCCCGGCGGGGGGCTTGGGCGAATGGGCGCCGCCCGTGAGCTGCAGGGCCTTGGCTTCCAGCACGGCAAAGGCCCCCGGGTGCACCGCGTCGGCACGCCGAAACAGCTCCCAGGCATAGTCGCCCGACGGGTCGGCGATGGGCGTGGAGGTGCCGACCCGGATGTCGGGCCGCAGCAGGGTAGCCAGCAGCGTGGGGGAAGCCACCTGCACCCGCTCGCCGGCCAATGCGCACAGGCCGTTGCGCACGAACACCTCCGGCGCCTGCCAGCCGCCCCGGGCCGCCAGGCGCGCCGGGTGCTGGGTATCGGCCGAGGCGAACACCTGGGCCGGCGCACCCTGCTCGATGCGCTCGCGCATCAGGCCCGAGGCACCAAAGCTCAGCGCCACCGGCTGGCCCGTGCGGGCCTGGTGCTCGGCGGCCACTTCGGTGAACACCTCGCGCAGGCTGCCAGCGGCATACACCTGCAGCGCCGGCGCGTGCGCCGCGGGCGGGCTAGCGCAGCCCGCCATGGCCAGCATGGCCCCTGCCACCAGCCCCGTGGGCATCCACCGGTGCATGGCGTGGGCCCACCCTACTTGCCGGCGTTCGGGAAGAACAGCTGCTCTCCGCCGATCTTGTAGCCGGCGATGCTGGCCTGCCCGCCGGGGGAGATCACCCAATCCACGAACTTCTGCGCGTCCTGCACCTTGACCTGCGGGTGCTTGGCCGGGTTGACCACCATCACGCCGTACTGGTTGAACAGGCGCGTGTCGCCCTCCACCAGCACCACCATGTCGGCCCGGTTCTTGAAGTTGAGCCAGGTGCCCCGATCGGCCAGCACATAGGCGCCGCTGGAGGCGGCGATGTTCAGCGCCGGGCCCATGCCGCAGCCGCACTCCTTGTAGCCGCCGCCCTTGGCGGCCTCGGCGCCGGCGAGCTTCCAGTAGCGCAGCTCGGCCGCGTGCGTGCCGCTCTTGTCGCCGCGCGAGATGAAGGGGGCACTTGCGGCGGCCAGCTTCTTCAGGGCCTCGACGATGTCCTTGCCCTGCGTGCCTGCCGGGTCGGCCTTGGGGCCCACGAGGATGAAGTCGTTGTACATCACGGGGTAGCGCCTGACGCCCCAGCCATCGGCCACGAACTTCTCCTCGGCCACCTGGTCGTGCACGAAGAGCACGTCGGCATCGCCGCGGCGCGCCATGTCCAGGGCCTGGCCGGTGCCCAGGGCCACCACCTTGATGTCGATGCCGCTGGCCTTCTTGAACTCCGGCAGCAGGTAGCCGAACAGGCCCGATTGCTCGGTGGAGGTGGTGGATGCCATGGTGATGGTGGCCTGGGCCGACGCCGCCCCGTGCGCGAGGAGCATGGCCAGTGCGACCCCGTGGGACGCGAACAGCAGGCGGCGACGGGCAATGGTGGGTTGTCTCATCCTATTTCTCCTTTGACGAACAAACGCGCGGCCTCCGGCAGGGGGCCGTTGAAAAAATCATGCACCGGCAGGTCGGCCACGATGCGCCCCTGCTCCAGGTAAACCACACGGCTGGCCAGCCGCTTGACCTGGCCCAGGTTGTGGCTGCTGAACACCATGGTCACGGCCTGCGCACCGCCATCTGCGGGGCTGGCGGCGAGGTCGGCCATCAGGCCCTCGACCTCGCGCTTGGCATGCGGGTCCAGGCTGGCGGTGGGCTCGTCGAGCAGCAGCACCGCGGGCCGCAGGGCCCAGGCCCGTGCCAGCGCCACACGCTGCTGCTGGCCGCCCGAGAGCGTGCGCGCGTTCTGCAGGGCAATGGCCTCGAGCCCCACGCGCCCCAGCGCCGCCAGGGCCTGGGCCCGCGCATCGCGCCAGCGCGTGCCGCGCAGCCACAGCGCCAGCGCCACATTGTTCAGCGCACTGGTGCGCAGCATGTGCGGGCGCTGGAACAGCATGGCCTGGCGCTGCGTGGCATCGCGCCGCACCTGGCCGGCGCTGGGCGCCACCAGACCGTGCAGCACGCGCAGCAGGGTGCTCTTGCCGCTGCCATTGGCGCCCACCAGGGCCACGCGCTCACCGGGGGCAATGCGCAGGTCGGTGTCGGCCAGCGCCAGCACGCGCCCGTAGCGCACGGCCACGCCGCACAGGTCGATCAGCGGGGGCAGAACGGGCACAGCCACGGGAAGGGGCGCCGGATGCCTCATGCGGCCACCCCCACCAGGGCGTCGGAGGCACCGCCGTCCACCCGCTCGCGCCAGCGGCGCAGCAGGGCGATCAGCACGTTGAGCGCCAGCACCACGCCCAGCAGCACCAGGCCCAGGGCCAGGGCCAGGGGCAGGTCGCCCTTGCTGGTCTCCAGCGCGATGGCCGTGGTCATGACGCGGGTGAAGCCATCGATGTTGCCGCCCACGATCATCACCGCGCCGAC
>JAZKEE010000246.1:0-1578 GCA_040387235.1 Pseudomonadota bacterium | reverse complement strand
GCTTCGAGCAGGCCGAGGGCGGCACGCTGTTCCTCGACGAAATCGGCGACATGCCGTTCGACCTGCAGACGCGCCTGCTGCGCGTACTGTCGGACGGCCAGTTCTACCGAGTGGGTGGCCATGCGGCCGTGAAAGCCCACGTGCGCGTGATCGCCGCGACCCACCAGGACCTGGAGCGGCGCGTCAAGGAAGGCGGTTTCCGCGAAGACTTGTTCCACCGCCTGAACGTCATCCGCCTGCGCCTGCCCGCGCTGCGCGAGCGGCATGAAGACGTGCCCATGCTCACGCGCCACTTCCTGCAGCAGAGTGCGCGCCAGCTTGGCGTGGAGCCCAAGCGCATTGCCGATTCGGCGCTGGTGCGGCTGGAGCAGTTCGCCTTCCCCGGCAACGTGCGCCAGCTCGAGAACATCTGCCATTGGCTCACGGTGATGGCGCCCGCACAGGTGATCTCGCTGCAGGACCTGCCGCCCGAGGTGCTGGAGGCCCCGGTGTTCCAGGCGCCTGCGCGTGCTGCCGTGGCCGATGGCCACATCGCCCAGCCTGTGGTGGCCATGCCCGTGGCCGCAGTGGCGCCGGTGCCCGAGATGGTGGGGGGGCTGGTTGCTCCATCGGCACCCATGGCGGGAGCCACCTCTGCGCCAGCGGCCGCAGTCCCCAACTGGTCCGCGGAGGCTGCCGGCAGCACCGTGTCGCACACGGCAGTGGCCAGCAGCCCGGTGCTGAGCTGGGAGCAGGCGCTGGAAGCAGAGGCGCAGAAACTCCTGTCCGGCGGCCAGCCCGAGGTGTGGGACGCGCTCACGCGCCGTTTCGAATCGCGCCTGATCCGCACCGCCCTGGTCGCCACCCATGGCCGGCGCATGGAAGCCGCGCAGCGCCTGGGCATCGGCCGCAACACCATCACCCGCAAGATCCAGGAACTGGGCCTGGACGCGCCGGACGAGGGCTGAGCCTTTCCTGCGTTCTTGCCCGCAGGGCACGGTCCAGGGGGGCTTCGGGACATGTTCCGAAGCCCTTTTTGCTTGGCTGCCTGGAGGCCGATGATGCGCGGCGCTCCTACATGCCACGCAGGCTGGGCTGTGTAGGCTGCAGGAGCAATCCCACAAGCTGAGGACCTCCCATGCACCTCGAAGGCTCCTGCCATTGCCGCGCTGTCCGCTTCTCGCTCGAAGCCGACAGCCCCGCGCCGTTCATGCACTGCCACTGCTCCATCTGCCGCAAGACGGCGGGCGGGGGCGGCTATGCCATCAACCTGGGCGGCGATGCGCGCACGCTCAAGGTCCAGGGTGCCAGGCACCTGGGCACCTACCATGCCGTGATGCGCGAGGAGGGAAAGCGCGCCAAACGCTCCAAGGCGGAACGCAAGTTCTGCCTGCAATGTGGCAGCGCCCTGTGGCTGTGGGACCCGCGCTGGCCCGAACTGGTCCATCCCCATGCCTCGGCCATCGACACGCCCTTGCCCAAGCCGCCGGAGGTGGTCGAGGGCATGCTCGAATTCGTCGCCAACTGGGTCGATGTGCCCAAGGGCAAGGGCCACCGGCACTACCAGGCGTTTCCGTCCGAATCGCTGGCCGAGTGGCA
>JAZKEE010000245.1:0-2601 GCA_040387235.1 Pseudomonadota bacterium | reverse complement strand
AGGATGTTGGTCTGGAAGGCGATGCCGTCGATGACGCCGATGATGTCGGCGATCTTGCGCGAGCTTTCCTGGATGCCCTGCACCACCTCGACCATCTGGCCCACCACCTGGCCGCCGCGCTCGGCGACCGAGGCGCCGCTCTTGGCCAGCTCGTTCGCGCGCTGGGCGTTCGCGGCGTTGTTCTGCACGGTCTGCTGCAGCTGCTGCATGGACGAGGAGGTCTCGTCCAGCGACGAGGCCTGGTCTTCGGTGCGCATGCTCAGGTCGGTGTTGCCCTGCGCAATCTCGGCGCTGGCACTGGCCACGCCTTCGGCATTGGTGCGCACGCCGGAAACCACGCGCTCCAGGTTCTCCTGCATGGCCGAGAGCGCCTGCAGCAGGCGTGCGGGTTCGTCATTGCCTTGCGTGTAAATGGTGGTCGTCAGGTCGCCTGCGGCCACCTTGTTGGCCAGGGACACGGCCACGCGCAGGGGGCCCACCACCGAGCGCGTGAGCACCCAGCCGGCAAACACCCCCAATGCGCTCACCAGCGCCAGCGCCACCAGGCTGCTGACCAGGGCGCGGCGTGCATCCTGCGCGGCCTGCTGGGCAATGGCGGCGCTGCTGTCGGCCACCTGGCGGCTGAGTTCGCCCAGCAGCTTGGCCGGGCCCTGGTCGATGTCGGCCACGTCGGCATCGCCGGCCGATGCCACGAAGCCCAGTGACTGGAAGGCCTCGAAACCCTTGCGGTAGCCCTGCGCCATCTGGGTGTGGGCATCGGCGAATTTCTGCAGTGCAGCGCGCTCGGCGCTGTCCACCAGCTGCGGTGCCAGGGCCTTGGCGGCGTCGGCCACGCGCTTTTCGCTGGCCTGGAAGGCATTCCAGTGCAGTTCGCGCTTGCGCGAATCCTCGCCGCGCAAGAGCGTGTTCTTCCACTCCATCACCTGGGTCTTGAACTCACTCTCCATGCGTGAGACAGCGCGCTCCTGCGCCACGCGCTGCAGCACGGTGGCATCGTAGGTGCCCAACGTGCTGTACAGCGCGGCAATGCCGAACAGGGCCGCGCCGATCATCAGCGCCAGCACAAGGCCCAGCGCGCCCGCCATGCGGGTGCCGATGGAGTAGCGGGACATTTTCATCAGGAGATCCTTGCGGTGCGTTTCAGATCGATGGGCTGCGGTAGCACCGGCGCAGCCTATGCCAGGGCCGCCGTGCAAGGGCCCCCCCGCCGCACTGGCGGCGTCCCCCTGTGGGGGAAGGCGCGAAGCGACTCAGGGGGGAGCCATTTCAAGCCTTGAGTTTGAGCAGGTAGACCATCACGCGGGCGGTGGTCAGGTCCAGCTCCATGAACTCGGTCAGGTCCTTGCCCGTGAGCCATGAGGCATCCCATTTGTTGGCTTTCAGGGTGCGCACCCAGGATTCATGCACAGTGGCGGCTTCGACGGCGGTCACCATCTCGGCCAGGCGGGCGGATGAGACACCCTTGCCCGTGAACACGCCGCGCCAGTTGGCCATGACGGCATCGATCCCCTGTTCGCGGAACGCAGGCAGGCCGAACACGCTGCGCCGGGCCGATACGCCGATGGCGCGCAGCTTGCCGGCCGCGATGGCTTCGCTGAACTCGCTGTAGCCCGACAGGCCCAGGGCGGCCTTGCCGGTGACCAGGGCATCCACCACCTCGTTGCCGCCCGCAAAGGGACGGTAGACCAGCGCTTCGGGGCTGGCCTTGGCGGCACGGGCCAGCACGCCCGCATAGATGTGGTCCACGCCGCCTGCAGAGCCGCCAGCCACCGGCAGGGCGGGCAGGTCGGCCTTCATGGCGGCCACCAGGTCCTTGGCCGTGCGGATGGGGGAGGATGCAGGCACGGCCGCCACCAGGTAGTCGCTGGTCAGGCGCGCAATGGGCTGGATCTGCGTGAGGTCCACGGCCGGCTTTTGCAGTGCCACGGCGCCCACCATCACCATGCCGCCCATGAGCAGCGTATTGGGGTCGTTGGCGTACTTCTCGGCATAGCGGGCCAGGCCGATGGTGCCGCCCTTGCCGCCCACGTTCTCGTATTCCACCTGGTCCACGGCACCTGCCCCCACCAGAGCAGCGCCCAGCGCGCGCCCGGTCTGGTCCCAGCCCCCGCCCGCGTTCGCAGGGATCACGATGCGCAGCGTGCCGGCCAGCTTGGCGACCTTGGCCGCAGGGCGTGCCTGGGCCAGCACCGTGCCGCCAAAAGGCACTGCCAGCGCAGTGAGCGCAGCCGCGCGGGTCAGCACCTGCCGGCGCCGCGTGTTCATGGGTGTGTGGGCGGTCATGGGTTCCCTCGGTAAGCGAATGTATCCAGCTGCCATGGTGGGCACTGAAACTGTCATTTGGCTGTCCAGAGTATCAGGGTATACGCCAAAGCGGGTGACACCTGTGGCCGCCGCGCCACCATGAAAAACGCCCTGCGCCGCAGTTGCGGGGCAGGGCGTCCTGAGAAAAAGCCCCTTGGGGGGCTTTCACCGGCGGGCCGATCAGAGCGAATCGATGAAGCTGCGCAGCTTGTCCGAGCGGCTGGGGTGCTTCAACTTGCGCAGCGCCTTGGCTTCGATCTGGCGGATGCGCTCGCGCGTCACGTCGAACTGCTTGCC
>JAZKEE010000244.1:0-6391 GCA_040387235.1 Pseudomonadota bacterium | reverse complement strand
TCTCGATGCCCAGGGACAGGGGGGTCACGTCCAGCAGCAGCACGTCCTTGCGGTCGCCCGAGAGCACCTGGCCCTGGATGGCGGCGCCCACGGCCACGGCTTCGTCGGGGTTCACGTCCTTGCGCGGCTCCTTGCCGAAGAATTCCTTGACCTTCTCCTGCACCTTGGGCATGCGGGTCATGCCGCCGACCAGGATCACGTCATGGATGTCGGAAACCGACACGCCGGCGTCCTTGATGGCCGTGCGGCAAGGCGCGATGGTGCGTTCGATCAGCTCTTCCACCAGGGCTTCCAGCTTGGCGCGGGTCAGCTTGATGTTGAGGTGCTTGGGACCGGAGGCATCTGCCGTGATGTAGGGCAGGTTGATGTCGGTCGCGGCCGAGTTGGACAGCTCGATCTTCGACTTCTCGGCAGCTTCCTTCAGGCGCTGCAGGGCCAGCACGTCCTTGGACAGGTCCACGCCCTGTTCCTTCTTGAACTCGCTGATGATGTAGTCGATGATGCGCTGGTCGAAGTCTTCGCCGCCCAGGAAGGTGTCGCCGTTGGTCGACAGCACTTCGAACTGCTTTTCGCCATCGACGTCGGCGATCTCGATGATCGAGACGTCGAACGTGCCGCCGCCCAGGTCATACACGGCGATCTTGCGGTCGCCCTTTTCCTGCTTGTCCAGGCCGAAGGCCAGGGCTGCAGCGGTGGGCTCGTTGATGATGCGCTTGACGTCGAGGCCGGCGATGCGGCCGGCGTCCTTGGTGGCCTGGCGCTGGGCGTCGTTGAAGTAGGCGGGCACGGTGATGACGGCTTCCGTCACGGGCTCGCCCAGGTAGTCTTCGGCCGTCTTCTTCATCTTGCGCAGGATGTCCGCGGACACCTGCTGGGCCGACAGCTTGTTGCCGCGCACTTCGATCCAGGCGTCGCCGTTGTCGGCGGGCACGATCTTGTAGGGCATCAGGTCGATGTCCTTTTGCACTTCCTTCTCGGTGAACTTGCGGCCGATCAGGCGCTTCACCGCGTACAGCGTGTTGCGCGGGTTGGTCACGGCCTGGCGCTTGGCCGAGGCGCCGACGAGGATCTCGCCGTCTTCCTGGTAGGCCACGATGGAAGGCGTGGTGCGGGCGCCTTCGCTGTTTTCGATCACGCGGGTCGTATTGCCCTCCATGATGGAAACGCAGCTGTTCGTGGTGCCCAGGTCAATACCGATGATTCTTCCCATGATGTTCTTCTCCGCGATGTTTGAGTGATTTGGATAACTAGTAACGTGTGGATAACTTGGCTGGCTTCAAGCCGTTATCCACCAATTTTTATTTGGGGGCGGTGACGGTCACCAGGGCCGGGCGCAGCACACGGTCGGCGATCTTGTAGCCCTTTTGCAGCACGGCCACCACGGTGTTGGGCTCCTGCTCGGCAGGCGCCACGCTGATGGCCTGGTGCTGGTGGGGGTCGAACTTCTCGCCGGCGGGCGGGTTGATGGCCAGCACCTTGTTGCGCTCCAGCGCCGAAGTCAGCTGGCGCAGGGTGGCGTCGGCGCCTTCGCGCAACTGCTGGGGCGTGGCTTCCTTGATGCCCAGGGCCGCGTCCAGGCTGTCGGCTACGGGCAGCAGGCTCTCGGCAAAGCTCTCGATGCCGAACTTGCGGGCCTTGGTGACTTCGTCCTCGGCGCGGCGGCGGGCGTTTTCTGCCTCGGCCTTGGCGCGCAGGAACTGGTCGGCCAGTTCAGCGCTCTTGGTCTTGAGCTCGGCCAGCTCGCCTTGCAGGCGCGCCAGCTCGTCAGAGGCATTGGCGGCCATGGCGGCTTCAATTTCTTCGGGGGATGCGTCTTGGGGGGTGGTTGGCTGGCTGTTATCGGACATGTCGGGGTCTTCGTAAATAAAACAGTACGCGCACAAGGTTGGGCGTGTGTGTGGTATTTCAAGCTCGCGCGCAATGCAGCTGGCATTGGCAACGTCTGGGCGAGAGGGGCGACCGGGTGGCAACCCTCTGGAAACAGGGGTGAGTGTACAAGGTCAAAGATGCGGGCTATAATCTACGGCTTTGCCCTTGCCACACCGCTTCTAGACGCAGCGGGTGGTTTCACCCAAAAGGAGTCTGCATGCGTCATTACGAAATCATTTTGTTGATCCACCCGGATCAAAGCGAACAAGTTCCAGCCATGCTGGAGCGTTACAAGGGCATGATCACCGCTGGCGGTGGCAAGGTGCACCGCGTGGAAGATTGGGGCCGCCGTCAACTGGCGTACCTGATCAACAAGCTGGCCAAGGCCCACTACCTGTGCGTGAACATCGAAGCCGACCAGGCCGTGATGGCTGAACTGGAGCATGCCTTCAAGTTCAACGACGCCGTTCTGCGCCACCTGACGGTTCAGAAGAAGAAGGCCGACACGGGCCCATCTTCGATGATGAAGACCGTCGAGCGTGAAGAAGCCCGCAAGGCCAGCCAGGCGGAATACGCCGCTGCCGGCGAGCGCTGATCGTCCGCAGCCCTTTCGGGAGTGGAGAACCGCGTCGTCTTGACGGCCTGTATCGCCGAGGCTGAGGCCCTGCGCTACACCCCCGCCGGCTTGCCTGCCGTTGCCCTGAGGCTCGAACACGAGTCCAGGCAAAACGAAGCAGGCGAGCCGCGGGATGTCAAGGCGGCTATGAAGGCGGTCGCATTCGGTGCGATGGCCGAGCGGCTTGCGAGGCAGCAGATTGGAAGTCGATGGACTTTCAGCGGCTTTCTCGCCACGCCGCGCAATGGCAGGAATGCTGTGCTCCACATCCAGGATATTCAACAAAATTAATTTTCAAGGGGTCCGCAATGGCCACGTTCAAGAAGTTCAACAAAGACAAGCGCCCAAAGCGCAACACCCAGTCCCTGCTGTTCAAGCGCAAGCGCTTTTGCCGCTTCACGGTGACCGGTGTTGAAGAAATCGACTACAAGGATGTCGACACGCTGCGCGATTTCATCGCCGAAAACGGCAAGATCATCCCCGCGCGCCTGACCGGCACGCGCGCCATCTTCCAGCGCCAGCTGAACACCGCCATCAAGCGCGCCCGCTTCCTGGCCCTGGTGCCTTACAGCGACCAGCACAAGATCTAAGGAGCACAACCCATGCAAATCATTCTGCTCGACAAGGTTGTGAACCTCGGCAACCTGGGCGAAATCGTCAAGGTCAAGGACGGCTACGCACGCAACTTCCTGATCCCTTCGGGCCGCGCACGCCGCGCCACCGAATCGGCCAAGGCCGAGTTCGAAGCCAAGCGCGCCGATCTGGAAAAGGCTGCTGCCGCCAAGCTGGCACAAGCCCAGGCTGAAGGCGAAAAGCTGGCCGGCACCACGGTCAAGCTGACGCAAAAGGCGGGCGTGGACGGCCGTCTGTTTGGTTCCGTGACCAACCAGGACATCGCCGAAGAGCTGAACAAGCAAGGCTACAAGGTCGCCAAGGCCCAGGTTCGCCTGCCCAACGGCCCGATCAAGGTCGTCAGCGAAACCACGGTCAGCGTGGCCCTGCACACCGATGTGGTGGTGGACGTCACCGTGTCGGTCTACGGCGAAACCGCCTGATCGCCAGCACGTAGTAACCTGCGTGACTCGCCGCGAAAGCCGCCCTCGGGCGGCTTTTGTCTTTCCGACCCCGCCATTTGTACAGGATTGCCCACCGGTAATCTACAGATTGCCCCAAGGCTTATCCCCGGATCCCAGGTATTGCTGGTGAGGGGGTGTGCTCCATCAGGTCCCTGCCCGGAGAAATTCCATGTCCGCTGTCTTTCCCCCGCTTGACGAACAGGGTTTCGTGCCGCCGTCCGGTTCCAGCGAGGACCAGGAGATCGCCAAGCTGCGCACGCCTCCGCACTCCATCGAGGCCGAGTCCAGCGTGCTCGGCGGCCTGCTGCTGGACAACAACGCCTGGGACCGGGTGGGTGATCTGCTGGTGGAGAGCCACTTCTACCGGCACGAGCACCAGATGATCTACTCGGCCATCGGTGCGCTGATCAACGGCAGCAAGCCCGCCGACGTGATCACCGTGTTCGAGCACCTGAAGAACCTGGGCAACGCCCAGGAGGCGGGTGGGCTGACCTACCTGAACAACCTGGCGCAGTACGTTCCGAGCGCGAGCAACATCCGCCGCTATGCGGAAATCGTGCGCGAGCGCGCCATTCTGCGCAAGCTGGTCACGGCCAGCGACGAGATATCCACCAACGCCTTCAACCCCCAGGGCAAGACGGTGGAGCGCATCCTGGACGAAGCCGAAGCCAAGATCTTCGCCATCGGTGAAGAAGGCTCGCGCACCAAGCAGGGCTTCCAGTCGCTCGACAACCTGGTGATCGACCTGCTCGACAAGGTGCAGGAGATGGCAGACAACCCGGTCGACGTGACCGGCGTGCCCACCGGCTTTGCCGACCTGGACCGCATGACCTCGGGCCTGCAGGCGGGCGACATGGTGGTGCTGGCGGCGCGCCCTTCGATGGGCAAGACCTCGTTCGCGGTGAACATCGCGGAGCACGTGGCGCTCAACGAAGGCCTGCCGGTCGCCATCTTCTCGATGGAAATGGGTGCCGCCCAGCTGGCCGTGCGTATCGTGGGCTCCATCGGCCGGGTGAACCAGGGCAACCTGCGCACCGGCAAGCTCACCGACGACGAATGGCCGCGCCTGACCGAGGCCATCGAGCGCCTGCGCACCGTGTCGCTGCACATCGACGAAACCCCGGGTCTGACCCCGGGCGAGCTGCGTGCCAACGCCCGCCGCCTGGCGCGCCAGTGCGGCAAGCTCGGCCTGATCGTGGTCGACTACCTGCAGCTCATGAGCGGCTCGGGTGCCGGCAGTGCCGACAACCGGGCCACCGAGCTGGGCGAAATCTCCCGGGGCCTGAAGATGCTGGCCAAGGAGCTGCAGTGCCCGGTGATCGCGCTGTCGCAGCTCAACCGCTCGGTGGAGCAGCGCACCGACAAGCGCCCCATGATGTCCGACCTGCGCGAATCGGGCGCCATCGAGCAGGACGCGGACATCATCATGTTCATCTACCGCGACGACTACTACAACAAGGACAGCAAGGAGCCCAACGTGGCCGAGGTCATCATCGGCAAGCAGCGTAACGGCCCCACCGGCACCGTGAAGCTGTTCTTCCAGAAGAACCAGACCCGCTTTGAAAACCTCGCCATGGGCAGCGGTGGTGATGACTATTGAGTGCTGCGTATCCATGTGGCCATGAAAAAGGCCCCTGCCGATGGCAGGGGCCTTTTGTTTTGGTCGGCCGGTGGCGCCTGCCTTGCAGGCGCATTCTCAGAGCACTTCGCTGGCAAAGTCCGCCAGGCGTGAGCGCTCACCGCGCGCCAGGGTGATGTGGCCGCTGTGCGGCCAGCCCTTGAAGCGGTCCACCGCATAGGTCAGGCCCGAGGAGCCTTCGGTCAGGTAGGGCGTGTCGATCTGCGCCAGATTGCCCATGCAGATGATCTTGGTGCCGGGGCCGGCGCGGGTGATCAGTGTCTTCATCTGCTTGGGCGTCAGGTTCTGCGCCTCGTCGATGATCACGTACTTGTTCAGGAAGGTGCGCCCGCGCATGAAGTTCATGCTCTTGATCTTGATGCGGCTGCGGATCAGCTCGTTGGTGGCGGCGCGCCCCCACTCACCGGCATTGCCGCCGTCGCCCTTGGCCAGGAACTCGAGGTTGTCGTCCAGTGCGCCCATCCAGGGGCCCATCTTCTCTTCTTCGGTGCCGGGCAGGAAGCCGATGTCCTCGCCCACGCTCACGGTGGCGCGGGTCATGATGATCTCGGTGTAGCGCCGGTCGTCCAGCACCTGGGTCAGGCCCGCGGCCAGGGCCAGCAGGGTCTTGCCGGTGCCGGCGGTGCCGGTCAGGGTCACGAAGTCGATCTCGGGGTCCATGAGCAGGTTCATGGCGTAGTTCTGCTCGCGGTTGCGCGTGGTCACGCCCCACACCGCGTGCTTGGCGGAGCCGTAGTCCTTGAGCGTCTGCAGCACCGCGGTCTTCTCGCGGATCTCGCTAACGCGCGCGAACAGGCTGGGCTCGCCAGGGGCCTCGAAGTACGCGAACTGGTTGATCATCAGCTGCGGAACGATGGGGCCGCCGATACGGTAGAAGGTGTGCACTCCGCTCTGCCAGCTTTCCACGTTCTTGCCGCTCTTGACCCAGAAGTCCGGCGGCAGGGCCAGCACGCCGGAGTACAGCAGGTCGCCGTCTTCCAGGGTCTTGTCGTTCTGGTAGTCCTCGGCGTTCAGGCCCAGGGCGCGCGCCTTGACGCGCATGTTGATGTCCTTGGACACCAGCACCACCTCGCGCGGTGCGTGCAGCTTGCGCAGGGCCTCCACCACGCCCAGGATCTGATTGTCCGCCTTGCCTGGGGGCAGGCTGGTGGGCAGGCTGTAGTCCAGCGGTGCGGTCTGGAAGAACAGGTG
>JAZKEE010000243.1:0-5391 GCA_040387235.1 Pseudomonadota bacterium | reverse complement strand
TGATGGTGGCCCCGCTGCGGCTGGTGCCCGGCACCATGGCCAGGCACTGCACCAGGCCGACCTTGAGGGCGTCGAGCGGGCTCATGTCGTCCACCTCGTGGATGCGCGTGGCGCCCGGAGGGCGCTTTTCGGCCCAGAGGATGACGAAACCGCCCAGGATGAAGGTGCTGGCCACCACCACCGGGATGAACAGGTGCGCCTTGATGGCCTTGCCCAGCAGCAATCCCAGCACCACCGCCGGCAGGAAGCCGATGAGCACGTTGAGCACCAGGCGCTGCGCGCTGCGTTCCCGGGGCAGTGCCACCAGGGTGGAGCGGATCTTCTGCCAGTAGACCAGGATGACCGCGAAGATGGCGCCGGTCTGGATAGCGATGTCGAAGACCTTGGCCTTGGCATCGTCGAAGCCCAGCAGGGAGCCTGCAAGGATCAGGTGGCCGGTGGAGGAGATAGGGAGAAATTCGGTCAGGCCTTCGACCACACCCATCAGGGCGGCCTTGGCCAGCAAAACGAGGTCCACGCGTGCGTCCTTTTGGCCCACAGGGCCGGCAAAAGCTGCCGATTATCCCCGCCGACCGTCCCCGGCCAGCGCCAAAACACCTGCACTCCGCTCCGGTCCGCTGCATTTCGCGCACTCGCCAGTGCATTTCATCGCAGGCCGGTGGCAGGCCCGCAAGGGGATCGGCACAGTACGCCCATCGCTGAAACCTGACCCCAGGAGCCCCCCATGCAGATCACCCCCGTCATCGCCATCCACATGGCCGCCGCGCTGGCAGCCGTTGCCATCGGACCGCTGGCCCTGTGGGCCCGCAAGAGCCGCGATCAGCGCCCGCGCCTGCACCGCGCCGCCGGCTACGCCTGGGTCACGCTCATGGTGGCGGTCGCCCTGTCGGCCGTGTTCATCAGCGGCGACAAGGGCCCACGCCTGGCGGGCTTCGGTGTCATCCACCTGCTGATCCCCATCACCCTGGGCCTGATCGCCCTGTCGTTCCATTTCCTGGTGCGCGGCAATGTGACGGCGCACCGCCGGATCATGCAGGGCACCTACATCGGCTCCTGTCTCGTGGCCGGTGCCTTCACCCTGCTGCCCAACCGCCTGCTCGGCCAATGGCTCTGGAGCCAGGTCGGCATCGCCTGAACGTCCACCCGTCCCATCGACACGAGCTTTCCCCCTTCACAGGAGCACACCATCATGATCATCGACCTTCTCATCCACCATCCCGAAGCCCTGGGCACCGTCCTGCAGAAGACCCCCACCTGGGTCTGGGGCCTGCTCGCCGGGCTCCTCGCCCTGGGCGGCAGCCAGCTCGTGGCCCGCACCGCCAGCCTGACCCGTGTGGCCGTGATGCCCGTGGCCATGACGCTGTTCTCGGTCTATGGACTGGTGTCGGCCTTCGGCAGCTCCGGCCAGGTGCTGGGCGCCCTGGCCGCCTGGCTGGCCGCGGCCGCCGTCGTGGCCACCATCGGCCTGGCGCTGTGGCCCACCCCGCCGACCGGCACCCGCTACCTGGCCGCCTCGCGCAGCTTCCAGTTGCCCGGCAGCCCGCTGCCCCTGCTGCTGATCCTGGGCATCTTCCTGACCAAGTACCTGGTCGGCATCGAGCTGGCCATGCAACCCGCGCTGGCCCACGACGCCATGTTCGACCTGGAGATCGCGGCGCTCTATGGCGTGTTCAACGGCCTGTTCATCGCCCGCTCGGCCCGCCTGTGGCGCATGGCCCTGGTGCCTGGCGCCGTGACCACGG
Organism: Pseudomonadota bacterium; assembly: GCA_040387235.1. Taxonomy (GTDB): domain Bacteria; phylum Pseudomonadota; class Gammaproteobacteria; order Burkholderiales; family Burkholderiaceae_C; genus Acidovorax. The sequence continues at coordinate 3,649 of JAZKEE010000243.1, read as the reverse complement.
CATCCGGCCACGCCGCCGCCTGATACGCACTTCACCACCACCCAATCCGAGGAGATCCGCCATGTCCCGCCGCTACCCCCTGTCGAGCGACCCCATCGAAAACCTGGCCCGCAGGCGCGCCGGCGCCAAGCTGGGCTGGTTCATCCACGCCACCGTGTATGTGCTGGTCAACCTGCTGCTGGTATCGCTGTCGCTGTCCAGCGGACGGCACTGGGCGGTGTTCCCACTCGCCGGCTGGGGCATCGGCCTGCTGGCGCACGGCATGGCGGTGTTCGTCCTGGCCGGTGGTTCGAACTGGCACGAACGCATGGTCCAATCCGAGCGCGATCGCATCGCCCAGAACAACAACCGTCCCTGAACACGGGCCCAGGAGACCGCCATGCGCAACCCCATCCATCTGGCACTCGCAGGCCTGCTGGCCCTGTCGGCGGGCCTGGCAGAGGCGGGCGTCGGCCTTCGGGAGATCGCCGGATTGCAGGGTGACGGCCCGGTGACGGTCTACTACCCCAGCAGCGCCGCCGACCAGCCCCTGCAGCGTGGGCCATTCAACCTGCAGCTTGCCTGGCAAGGCGCGCCGGTGGCCGGCAATGGCCGCCTGATCGTGGTTTCGCACGGCTCAGGGGGCAACCCCTGGGTCTATTCGGACCTGGCGCGCTCGCTGGTGGCAGCAGGCTTCGTGGTGGCCATGCCCGAGCATGCAGGTGACAACGCCAAGGACCCCTCCAAGCCCGGGCCCGACAGCTGGAAGAAGCGCCCCGCCGAAGTCTCCCGCGCCATCGATGCCGTGGCCAAGGACGCCGCGCTCGCGCCCCTGCTTTCGCTCGACCGGGTCGGGATGTACGGCATGTCCGCCGGCGGCCACACGGCGCTGAGCCTGGCAGGGGGGCGCTGGTCCCCAACCCTGTTCAAGCAGCACTGCGAGGCGAACATCGCCGACGACTTCGCCACCTGCGTGGGCCTGTTCACCGAGCTCAAGGGCAATTTTCTCGACGGCGTGAAAAAAAGCGTGGCCCTGGGCGTGATCCGCCAGCGCTATGACGACACCACCTGGTACACGCACGACGAACCCCGCATCGCGGCCATCGTGTCGGGCGTGCCGGCCGCGGCGGACTTCGACATGGAGTCGCTGGCCAGGCCCCGGGTGCCGCTGGCACTGATCACCTCGGGCAAGGACCTGTGGCTGGTGCCGCGCTTTCACAGCGACCGGGTGATCGCCTCCTGCGCCGAGCGCTGCACCGTGCTGGCCGCCCTGCCCGATGCCGGCCACGGCGCCCTGCTCTCGCCCCAGCCGCCGCTCTCGCGCATGCCCGACCTGGCCGTGCGCCTGCTGGGCGACCCGCCCGGCTTCGATCGCAGCCAGATGCCGGCTGTGGACACGAAGATCGTGCGCTATTTCGAGCAGCACCTGCGGGTGCCCGCACCCGTCCAGGCCAAGGCGCAGTGAGCGGGACACGCCCATGCTGTCGGCCGTCACCCTGCTCGCCTTGCTCGCCTTGCTCGGCGCACTGCCGCAGGGCCACCCCCTGCGCCGCAATGCGTGCCGCGTGGCATCGGCCCTTGCATTGGCATGCACCCTGCGGCTGCCCGGCACGGCATGGTGGCGGCGCCACGCCGCAGCCCAGGAGACTGCCGGACTCGGAAATCGTCGGCTGCAAATCGGCCGCAGCGGTCCATCTTTCACCGTCTTTTTGCCCCATAGCCTGGCTATGGGGCTTCAAATACGGCAAAAACTGTCCTCGCTGAGGCCGTTTTTCGCTTTCGGCGCTCCAAGTCCGGCAGGCTCCTAGAATCACCCCATCCATGACCGCACCCCTGACCCCCGAAGCCTTCGAGAAGTTGGCCCGCAGACGCGCCGGCGCCAAGCTCGGCTGGTACATGCATGCCGTCCTGTACGTGGTGGTCAACCTGATCGTGTTCTCCATGTCGCGCTACGGCTTCGGCAACCGCCCCTGGTCGGTGTACCCGCTGCTGGGCTGGGGGTTGGGGCTGGCGCTGCACGGCGTTTCGGTGTTCGTTCTGGGCACCGGCAGCGGCCTGCGCGAACGCATGGTGCAGAAAGAGCGCGAGCGCCTGCTGCGCCAGCGCGACGGCCACTGACATGAAGCCCCCCCTGAGGCGCTTCGCGCCTTCACCCCTCTCTCCTATTGCTTCGCAATCTGGGAGGGGGACGCCCCCGGTGCGGCGGGGCGGCCCTTGCACGGGGGCACTGGCCTTGGCCGCGCCAGTTTCATGCGCCACGGGTGACGCGAGGCGCAGTGGACCATTGCCACACCCGCCGACAGCATGCTGCCCATGAAGATCGACTGGCTCGACAAGCTGCAGCGCCTGCTGCAGACCCTGGCCTTCTGCCTGGCGGTCTCCGGCATCCAGTACGCCTTCCGGCCCGACAAGCCCTACTACATACCGGCCACCTACTCGCTGGCCATCGGTACGCTGACCTGGGCGCTGGTCGATTTTGGCCGCCACCTGTTTTCCTCCAGCGAGGAGTACGGCTGGCCCAAGGGCATTGCCGCCTTCGCGCTGCCCCTGGTGGGCATCGTGCTCGGATACCTGGGCGGCACCCTGCTGGCAGACTGGTGGTGCGGCGTCTCGTCCTGGGACAGCGCGGGGCGCGCACAGTTGCGCATCTCCATCGGCATCACCGTGGTGGCGGGGACCGTCATCTGCTACTACTTCTATGTGAATGGCAAGAGCGCCTGGATGCAGGCGCGCATGACCGAGGTGCACAGCCAGGCCACCGAAGCCCAGCTCAAGCTGCTGGAGACGCAGCTCGAACCCCACATGCTGTTCAACACCCTGGCCAATCTGCGCATGCTGATCGGCACCGACCCGGCGCGCGCGCAGGACATGCTGGACCGCATGATCGCCTACCTGCGGGCCACGCTGAGCGCATCGCGCAGCACCCAGCACCCGCTGGCCGACGAGTTCCAGCGCCTGGCCGACTACCTGGAGCTCATGGCCGTGCGCATGGGCCCACGCCTGGCCTACACGCTGGACCTGCCCGAAGCCCTGCGCGAAGTCCCCGTGCCCCCGCTGCTGCTGCAGCCGCTGGTGGAAAACGCCATCCGCCATGGGCTGGAACCCGAGGTGGAAGGCGGCCACATCACCGTGCAGGCGCGCACACAAGCCGGCCCCAAGGGCGGGATGCTGCTGGTGCTGCAGGTCAGCGACACCGGTGCCGGGCTGGACACCGTGCCCCCCGCTGCCGCCACGGCACCCGGCAGCAGCTTCGGGCTGACCCAGGTGCGCGAGCGCCTGGCCACGCTGCATGGCGCGGCCGGACAGTTCGCGCTGGGCGCCAACACCCCCAAGGGCACGCGCGCCACCATCACCTACCCCCTGCCCGCATGAACACGACCACCGCCCCGCGCGCCCTGATCGCCGAAGACGAACCCCTGCTGGCCGCAGCCCTGCAGCAGGAGCTGGCCCACGCCTGGCCTGCGCTGCAGATCGCGGCCACAGTGGGCGATGGCCTCTCGGCCGTGCGCCAGGCGCTGGCGCTGCAGCCCGAGGTGCTGTTCTTCGACATCCGCATGCCGGGCCAGAGCGGGCTGGACGCGGCCGTGGAGCTGGCCGATGCCTGGCCCACGGACAGGCCCTTCCCGGCCCTGGTGTTCGTGACGGCCTACGACCAGTACGCCGTGCAGGC
>JAZKEE010000242.1:0-28025 GCA_040387235.1 Pseudomonadota bacterium | reverse complement strand
GGCAACGACGAGCGCGAGCAGACCCTCAACCAGATGCTGGTCGAGATGGACGGCTTCGAAACCAATCTGGGCGTGATCGTGGTGGCTGCCACCAACCGCCCCGACATCCTGGACGCCGCCCTGCTGCGCCCCGGCCGCTTCGACCGCCAGGTGTATGTGACGCTGCCCGACATCCGCGGCCGCGAGCAGATCCTGAATGTGCACATGCGCAAGATCCCGATCGGCCAGGACGTGGCCCCGAACATCATCGCCCGCGGCACGCCCGGCATGAGCGGTGCCGACCTGGCCAACCTGTGCAACGAAGCCGCCCTGATGGCTGCGCGCCGCAACGCCCGCACCGTGGAGATGCAGGACTTCGAGAAGGCCAAGGACAAGATCCTCATGGGCCCCGAGCGCAAGAGCATGGTCATGCCCGAGGAAGAGCGCCGCAACACGGCCTACCACGAGTCCGGCCACGCGCTGCTCGGCAAGATGCTGCCCAAGTGCGACCCGGTCCACAAGGTCACCATCATCCCGCGCGGCCGCGCGCTCGGCGTCACCATGAGCCTGCCCGCGCAGGACCGCTACAGCTACGACCGCGAGTACATGCTCAACCAGATCAGCATGCTGTTCGGTGGCCGCATTGCTGAAGAAGTGTTCATGAACCAGATGACCACCGGCGCCAGCAACGACTTCGAGCGTGCCACGCACATTGCGCGTGACATGGTGACCCGCTACGGCATGACCGCAGCGTTGGGCCCGATGGTCTATGCCGAGAACGAGGGTGAAGTGTTCCTGGGCCGCTCGGTCACCAAGACCACGAACATGAGCGAGCAGACCATGGAAAAGGTCGATGGCGAGGTGCGCCGCATCATCGACGAGCAGTACGACCTGGCACGCCGACTGATCGAAGAGAACAGCGACAAGATGCACGCCATGGCCAAGGCCTTGCTCGAATGGGAAACCATCGACACGGAGCAGCTCGACGACATCATGGCCGGCAAGCCTCCACGCCCTCCCAAGGACTGGACGCCGCGCACGCCTTCCTCGGGTGGCGACACCCCTGGCGGCGGCACGCCTGCCGTGGCCACCGAGGCTGCGCCAGCAGCACCATCGGCCGCCTGATAGAGAGAGTCCAGGCACGACAGGCGAACCAGCGGTTCGACCGCAGCAACGGGGCCCAGTGCCCCGTTTTTCGTGCTCGGGCCCGGCGGCACCCCTTCCTTCGCCTCGCTCCCGCATCCACTTCCTTTCGCCCCTTGCCTGTGCGTCCCTGGTGGCGCCTTTCAGTCCCCGGTGGACCACCCTCCATTCCATGCTCTGGCAGACCTCCCGCTTCGCCATCGACCTTGCCCGGCCGCAGGTCATGGGCATCGTCAACGTCACGCCTGATTCTTTCTCGGACGGCGGGCAGCACGCCAGCACGGCGGCTGCGCTGCGCCATTGTGAGCAACTGGTGCGCGATGGTGCGCACATCCTCGATATCGGTGGTGAATCCACGCGCCCCGGCAGCCCCGCCGTGCCGCTGGCCGAAGAGCTGGCCCGCGTGCTGCCGGTGGTGCAGGGCGCAGTGTCGCTGGGCGTACCGGTGTCTGTCGACACCTACAAGGCCGAGGTGATGCAGGCCGTGCTCGACCTGGGGGCCGACATCGTCAACGACGTGTGGGCCTTGCGCCAGCCCGGTGCGCTGGCCGTGGTGGCCGGCCACCCGCTGTGCGGGGTTTGCCTGATGCACATGCACCGGGACCCGCAGACCATGCAGGTGGCGCCCATGGCGGGTGACGTCGTGCCCCAGGTGCTTTCTTTTTTGCTGCAGGCCGCGGCTGGCCTGCAAACCCTGGGTGTGGCCCGCGAGCGCATTGCGCTGGACCCCGGGATCGGTTTCGGCAAGACCGTGGAGCAGAACTTTGCCCTGCTGGCGCGCCAGCAGGAACTGGCGGCGACGGACTATGCCGTGCTGGCCGGCTGGTCGCGCAAGTCATCCCTGGGCGCCGTGACGGGGCTGGCCGTGGCCGGCGAGCGCATGGTGCCCAGCGTGGCCGCTGCGCTGCTGGCGGTGGTGCATGGCGCGCGCATCGTGCGCGTGCACGATGTGGCCGAGACCGTGGCAGCGCTGACAGTCTGGCAAGCGATGGAGCGGCAGCGACAACAGCCGTGATGGCAGTGCGCCCGGTGGCGGGCGCGAGGCAAAACCAATAAGCGACAGAACCCGAGGAGATTCACCCATGACACGCCAGTATTTCGGCACCGACGGCATTCGCGGTACCGTGGGCCAGGCCCCCATCACCCCCGACTTCGTACTGCGCCTGGCCCATGCCGTGGGGCGCGTGCTGCGCCGCACCGAAGAGCGCCCCACCGTGCTCATCGGCAAGGACACGCGCATCTCGGGCTACATGCTCGAAAGCGCGCTGGAGTCGGGCTTCAACTCCGCCGGGGTGGACGTGGTGCTGCTCGGCCCGTTGCCCACGCCCGGCGTGGCCTACCTCACGCGCGCGCAGCGCGCCAGCCTGGGTGTGGTGATCAGCGCCAGCCACAACGCGTTTCCCGACAATGGCATCAAGTTCTTCAGCGCCCAGGGCACCAAGCTGCCTGATGCCTGGGAGTTGGCGGTGGAGGCGGCCCTGGCTGAATCCCCCGTCTGGGCCGACTCTGCCAGCCTGGGCAAGGCCCGCCGGCTCGACGACGCGGCTGGCCGCTACATCGAGTTCTGCAAGAGCACCTTCCCACAGGACCTCACGCTCAAGGGCCTGAAGATCGTGGTGGATGGCGCCCATGGCGCGGCCTACCAAGTGGCGCCCAAGGTGTTCCATGAACTGGGCGCCGAGGTGCTGTCCATCGGCTGTGCGCCCGACGGCCTGAACATCAACCACGAGGTGGGTGCCACGCACCCCGAGGCGCTGGTGCGCTCGGTGCGCGCCAACCGCGCCGACTACGGCATCGCGCTCGACGGCGATGCCGACCGCCTGCAGATGGTGGATGCCACGGGCCGGCTGTACAACGGCGACGAGCTGCTGTACCTCATGGCGGCCGACCGCCTGGGCCGAGGCGAAGAGGTTCCCGGCGTGGTCGGCACCCTCATGACCAACATGGCCGTGGAAGTGGCGCTGCAGCAGCGCGGCGTGCAATTCGTGCGCGCCAAGGTGGGTGACCGCTACGTGCTCGAAGAGCTGGCGCGCCACGGCTGGAACTTGGGCGGTGAAGGCTCGGGCCACTTGCTGGCGCTGGACCGCCACACCACGGGTGACGGCCTGGTCAGCGCCCTGCAGGTGCTGCAGGCCTGTGTGCGCAGCGGCAGGAAGCTGCCCGAGCTGCTCAGCGACGTGGCGCTGTATCCCCAGGTCCTGCTCAACGTGCGCCTGGCACCCGGGCAGGACTGGAAGTCGAACCAGCTGCTGGCCCAGGAGACCGAAGCCGTGAAGCGTGAACTGGGCGCCACGGGCCGCGTGCTGATCCGGGCCAGCGGCACCGAGCCCCTGCTGCGCGTGATGGTCGAGGCGCGCGAAGCCAGGCAGGCGAGCCAGTGCGCCCAGCGCCTGGCCGATGCCGCCCGCGCCGGCTGACGCTATGGCTGCCCTGATCACGGTACGCCGAGCGGACTACGCCCATCCCGCAGACGCCCGGGCACTGGTTCAACTGCTCGATGGCTATGCCCGCGACCCCGCCGGCGGTGGACAGGCACTGCCCGCCGAGGTTCTCCAGGGCCTGCCTGCCGCGCTGCAGCAGCGCCCGCAGGCCTTCAGTGTGCTGGCCTGGGCCCAGCCGGAGGAGGACGAGGGCGCGGAGCCTGCACCCGTCGGCCTGGTCAATTGCTTCGAAGGTTTCTCCACCTTTGCCTGTCGGCCCCTGGTCAATGTCCACGACGTGGTGGTGGCCTCCGGCTGGCGTGGCCAGCGGATCGCACAGCGCATGCTCGAGCTGGTGGAGGCCATCGCGCGTGAGCGTGGGGCTTGCAAGCTCACCCTGGAAGTGCTCTCGGGCAACACCAGTGCCATGGCGCTGTACCTGCGCGAGGGTTTCGCGCCCTACGCCCTGGACCCCGCGATGGGGCAGGCACAGTTTCTGCAAAAGAAGCTGGCCTGATCCCTCGCCCCTGGATCTTTGTAAGCAGCTGTTTGGGTGGGGCTGCGGCGGTGCAATCCGTGTAGCCTGTCGGTTCCATCCTCGTAAACCCCGATGCGGGTGCACGGCACGTATCGTCCAGAATCTCGCACCCACGAGGTGACAGCGGGTGGTGCGCTGGGTGCACTGTGGCCGTATTTTCAAGGAGCACGCCTTTCATGACCCATTCCCCCCTGCGCGCGGCAACCACCAGCCTGCTTCTCGCCGCATCCTGCGCGGGCGCGCCCTCGTTGGCGCATGCCGGCAAGACGCTGGACAGCATCAAGGCCAGGGGCCAGGTGGTCTGCGGCGTCAACACGGCGCTGGCCGGTTTTTCGGTGGCCGATGCGGGGGGCAAGTGGTCGGGCCTCGATGTGGACATCTGCCGTGCGGTGGCGGCGGCGGTGCTGGGCGATGGTGAGAAGGTCAAGTTCGTGCCGCTGAACACCGCGCAGCGCTTCACGGCGCTGCAGTCGGGCGAGATCGACGTGCTCTCGCGCAACACCACGTTTTCATTGACGCGCGATGCGTCCATGGGCTTGCACCAGACGGCCGTCACCTACTACGACGGCCAGGGCGTGATGGTGCTCAAGAAAAGCCACATCAAGAGCATGAAGCAGCTCAAGGGCCAGACGGTGTGCGTGCAATCGGGCACCACCACCGAGAAGAACCTCGTCGATTACTCGAAGGCCAACAACCTGGCCATCAAGCCTGCCGTGTTCGAGAAGGTCGAGGCCGCTACCGCCGCCTATTTTGCCGGACGCTGTGCGGGCTACACCACGGATGCGTCTGGCCTCGCCTCGGTGCGCAACAAGGAGGCCAAGGATCCATCGGAGCATGTGGTGCTGCCCGAGCTGATCTCCAAGGAGCCTCTGGGGCCCATGGTGCGCCGTGGTGACGATGAGTGGTTTGCCATCGTCAAGTGGGTGGTCTACGGCCTGATCGAAGCCGAGGAATATGGCGTGACCCAGTCCGCGGTCGACCGCCTGAAGACCGGCAGCACCGATCCCGTCGTGCAGCGCCTGCTGGGCACCACGGAAGACACTGGCAAGCTGCTGGGCCTGGACCGTGACTGGCTGGCCCGCGCGGTCAAGACCACGGGCAACTACGGCGAGATCTTCGAGCGCAATGTCGGCCCCAAGTCGGCCCTGGGCCTGCAGCGTGGACTGAACAACCTGTGGAACAAGAATGGGCTGATGTACGCATTCCCTATCCGCTGAGGTCCGTGGGGGCTGGGAGGCCCCTTGGCTGCTGCGCTGCCCTATGCTGCCTTGGGCAGGTCCACGCAGCACTCGAAGAACGCATCGAGCTCCGTGGACTTGTCGAACACCCCATTGGCACCGAGCGCCAGGCAGCGCTCGCGCATGTGGGCCGTCGCATAGTTGGACAGCACGAACACGTACTGGTTCGCAGGGCGGCGGGCCACCGTCTTCAGCACATCCAGGCCGGAGCCCGACGCCAGGAACAGGTCCAGAACCAGCAAGCGCCAATGGCCATCCCACGCCTCGATGGCCTCGCGTGCATCCTGGGCGGTGGCGACCGTCGTCACCACCTGGGCACAGGCCATCTCCTCCAGAGCGGGCACCAGCGTGCGGACTATGGTCGGGTTGTCCTCGACGAGGATGGTGATGAGCTGCTGTGCCTGCTGCATGGCGGGGGTACGGTGGTGCGTGGGTGAAGCCATACCTTCAAGGTAAGTCCTCCAGGACAGGTTGCCTGTAGGCGGGTGTGCCGTGCCTGGGTAGCCACCGTGAATTGGTGCACAGTCCTTACCGAAAAATGGCGCCGCCACCGACAGGAGGGCTTTGGTGCATAGCGATCCTGCCCAACAGACTTGCCGGAGGCGCTGCCGCTGGGTCCTACGAGGAACCTGTCCTTGGCTGTCCTGCAGGTTCCGCCGGCCTGGGCCTGGACGTTGGACCGGTGCCGTGGGTGGCTGGTGGCGCAGCAGGAACATGCCACCGGCACCTGAGCGGATACCAGCGATGGACCTGGAGGCGATCCACGACGCGCCCAGGGGCACCGGGAGATAGCCTGCAGCGGGCATGCGCAGCAGGGCCGTCTCGCACCGGGCTCAGTCGAACTTGGCCCCCGAGGCCTTCACGACCTGCGCCCAGCGTGCCTTCTCGTTCTTGATGAACTCACCGAACTCCGCCGAGGTGCCCGGCCGGTACTCGGCACCCAGGTCCTGCAGGCGCTTTTGCATCTCCGGCGTGGCCAGGATCTTCTGCATGGTGGCGTGCAATGTGGCGACCACGGCGGGCGGAGTGCCTGCGGCGGCGGCGATCCCCTGGAACGAGCCGGTCTCGAAACCCTCGAGGCCGGCGGACTCCGCCACGGTGGGGATCTCGGGCGCGCCGGGGAAGCGCTTGGCGCTGGAGATGGCCAGCGCCTTGAGCTTTCCGCCCTTGACCATGGGGTAGGTGGCCACCATGCCGTTGAACAGCAGGTCGGCCTGGCCGGCCACGACATCGTTGATGGCCTGCGACCCACCCTTGTAGGGGACGTAGGTCCAGACGATGCCGGCGCGCATGGCAAAGTCGATGCCCGCCAGGTGGTTGGCCCCTCCCGTGCCCGAGATCGCGAAGTTCAGCGCGTTCGGCTTGGCCTTGGCCAATGCGATCAGTTCCTTCGCGTCCCTGGCCGGCAGCGATGGTGTGGCGGCCAGGATGTGCGGCGAGTAGGCCACCAGGGTCACGGGCGCGAAGTCCTTGACCGGATCGAAGGGCAGGCTGGGGAACACGCTGGGTGCGATCGCGAGCGAGCCGATGTCGTTGAGCAGCAGGGTCAGGCCGTCGGGTGCGGACTTGGCCACGAAGTCCGAACCCAGGTTGCCCGTGGCACCGGCCTTGTTCTCTACCAGCACTGTGGCGCCCAGGGCCTCGGCCATCCTGGGCGCCAGGATGCGCGCAAGGATGTCGGAGGTGCCACCCGCCGGGTTGGGCACGATGACTTTCACCGTCTTGCCTTTGAAGTAGCCGGCCCCCGCGTCCGTCGCGAAAGCCCCGGTGTGCGTGGCTGCCAGCGATGCAGCGGCCAGAAGGCCCAATGCAGCCGAGCGCCGTGCAATGGTGAATATTTCCATGGTCATGCTGCCTCCTGAAATTGATAACGTTGTCATTTATTCTTGACGGACAGGCGCGAGTCGACCTCGTTCACGGAGATTTTTCGATTGGGCGCCGCCGTCTGTTGTTTTGGTCAAAATGTTAACGTTATCATTTTGGATTGGCAAGCGTCTACTCACGGGGTTTTCCCGAGTCGGGTCGACATCATGGGCCTGCTGCCATTGCACCCGCGGCCAGGATGCACACCCGGCCCGTTCGGTCAGTGCATTACTGCGTCCGAGAGGTCGTCCACGTGCACCATCAGCTCACGCACGCGGCGCAGGGTGGGGTACTGGTGGAGCACCGGCGCCCACTGCGGTGACTGCAGCAACAGCTGCCAGAGCGGCGCGAGGTTCTGGGCGTCTGCCTGGCGCCCGTGTGCAAGATCCGTGGCGAACGCCAGGCTTGGCGGCGCGCCCATCAGGTGCATGCGGCTGGCGGCGCTGAGCAGGTGCGGCACCGCCGGAGCGGGTGCATCCGTGCAATACAGCACCATGCCGGCAAGGCCGCTGTCGCCGAGCGTGGCCGGTGCACGCAGCGGGGTGCCGTGCAGCAGCACCTCGCCCTGGTGCGTGGCAAAGGAATACACGGCATCCTCGTCGGCGCTGGCGAGCAGCCGCAGTCCGCGTTGCAGGCGCGAGAAGTCGGCCGTCGCGGCGTCCACCGAGGCCTTGGCCTCCAGCAGCAGGCACAGGTCCCAGGCCGAGGGGGTGTCCTGCCGGGGTGGCGCCTGCCGCAGCAGCACTGCGTCCCACTCGCTCTTGGCGCGTTCGGCACTGCCGGGCAGGGTGGAGGGCGCCCGCATCGACGTCACCACGCGGTAGATGCCGGCCGACCCCTCGGCGGCGTCCAGCCGCCGCGCCAGGGCTTCGAGGGCCTGCGTGGCCCTGGCCTCCATGGCCGCGCCGCGCCGTTGCGCCGTGCTGCCATAGGCCATGGCTTCAGCGCTGCCGGGGCGCGGTCCCTGTCGGTTGCGCAGTGCCAGGTAGGCCTGCACCTGGGGATCGCCTTCGAGGACGGCGGCGCGCTGCAGGCGCGCCAGTGCAGCACCTTCCAGCAGGCGTGCCAGCTCGCGTTGCAGCGGAGATCCCTGGTCGGGCTGCGCCGTGGCGAGCAGCCGCTGGGCGGTGTCGGCAAGGGGGCTCCATGCGCCAGCGGTGGCCTGGGCATGCAGCTGTGCCAGTGCGTCGCGCTGCGGTCCCGGTTCGCCGTGCTGGCGCCTGGCGGGGTGGGCCACCGCATTGGCCCCGGCGCGTACCGCGCGGCGATCTCCCTCCGCGTGGGTCTGCAACGCGATGTACTCGTGCACCTGGGGTGCCTGTCGCGCGAGCACGGTGGCCTGGTAGGCCGGGTCCCCGCCATCGGCCCGCATGGCTTCCCTGATCAGCTGCGCGAGCGCGTCGATGAACAGCTGCCGCATGGCGTCCTCGGGCTCTTGCGCCCGTTCCGAGGCGAGGCGCGCGTGGTCGATGGCGACGGCCAGCGCTGCCGCGGGGGTTTTGGGGGGCGGTGCCTCGGGTGCAACGGGCAGGCGGTAGCGGCGCGGGACCGCCTGCAGCAAGTGGTCGAGCAGGGGCGGGTGGGGACGTCGCGGCATGGGTTCGGGGCCGCCGGCTTCAGGCCGGCCCGCCACCGCTGTCACTGCTGCTGCCACTGCCACTGGTACTTTCGGGCCCGGCGCCCCGGTGCGACTTGGTCCAGTCGTAGGGCGTGCCGTCGGGCAGCAACCTGGCTTCGACGGTGCTCACGCCGGCGCGACCCACACTTTCCGCGAGTTCGCTGGACAGGCTCACATGGCGCTTGCCCGCCTTTCGCCTGTCCTCGCAGAACTGCAGGGCGGGCACCAGCTGGCCGGATTCGAAGGCCTGCATGGCAGGCATGCCGGGGGCGTCCAGCCAATAGACGACGATGCTCATGGGGCGGGGCTTTCTCTGTGTTGTTGGCCCCGATTTTCACCTGCCGCGTCGCCGACTCCTTATTTGCCCAGGGCCAGCGTGCCCTTCATCAGGCTGGAATGCCCCGGGAAAGAACAGAACCAGGCATAGGTTTCCCCGGCCTTGAGCCTGGCCACGTCAAAGCTCACCGCGTCGGCTTCTCCGCCGCCGATGACCTTGGTGTGTGCGATCACGCGGGCATCACCGGCTTTGACATAGGCCTTGTCCACGCCTGCCGCCATGCCGTCGGCAGCCACGCCCTGCGCGTCGGCAGCCTTGCTCAGCACCCAGTTGTGGCCCATGGCCGTCCTGGGCAGCTTGCCCACGTGCTTGAGCCTGACCGTGAACTGCTTGCAGCTGGCGGGTACTGCAATGCTGGCCTTGTTGAACTGCATGGCATCGTTGCCTTCGATCTCCACCTCGCAGGTCGCTGCGAGCGCCGGTCCGGCGAGCAGGGCGGCCAGCAGCAAGGCTGCGGTATTTTTCATCTTGATCGTCATCTTCCATTCCTCCGTCGGTGAACAAGGGGTTTTGTGCCTGGGTGCTCAGGTGTGGCCGCAGGCTGGGTCTGGCGGTGAGTGGACCACTGCTGGCTGCAATCGCCCTTGATGTGCATCAAAGGCGCGTGCGCCCTGGCGCAGCCGTCTTGTGCCGAAAGCAGGGCGGGCCCGGTGTTGCCGCGCCCGGGCTTCGGCTAGCATGGCCCATGGTCGAGAATTCCGCACCCGTGTCCCTGCGCGCCGAGCACCCTGGCCGCAGGCTGGGCGCGCTGCTCACGGGGGCCAATGCGCTGCTCGCCGCGCTGTTGTGCGGCCTGGTCCTGTGGGTGCTGTCTTCGTCGCGGCAGAACCATGAAGAACGGGCCCGCACCACGGCGGAAAGCCTGGTCGCCATCACCGGGGCCAACGTGGGGTCCGAACTGGGGCTCATCGATGCCGTGCTGAGAATGACGCTGGACGATCTCCAGCGCAGCGGGTTCGGCTCCCGTGCGGCAGACGAGGACATCCATCGGCTGCTCGACGAGCGGCGCAGCCTGCTCCAGGGCGCCGAAGGTTTTCGCCTGGCAGACGAGACGGGCGCGGTGCGCTGGGGCAACCAGGTGGCAGGGGCGACGACGGTACCGTCCATCGCTGGCCGGGAGTTCTTCCAGCAGGCCAGGCAGGCCGCCTCGGGGGATCCCATCGTCTCCAGGCCCGTGGTTTCGCAGATATCAGGCAACTGGGTGATCGTTATCGCGCGCCCCCTGGCCGTGGACGGCAAGTTCGCAGGGGTGCTGTATGCCACCATCCGGGTGGACCACTTTGCGCAGCTGTTCCATCGCTACGAGCTGGGTGAGCGCGATGCCATCACGCTCAGGACGCGGGACCTGCGTTTCGTGGCCTGGCTGTCACCCGGAAACGAGGCGCGTGTCGAAGTCGGATCGACCCAGGTTTCCGATGAGCTGCGGGCCGCCCTTGCGAGCAGCCCTGCATCTGGTGTCTACACGGCCACCTCCGTGGCCGATGGAGTGGAGCGGACGGTTGCCTACCGGGAAGTGCAGGGCTGGCCGTTCATTGTCCTTGCGGGGCTCAACAACCAGCATTTCTTCCAGCCCCTGGTCCAGGAGGCGCGCATGCTTTCACTGATGGCAGGCCTCATGTGGCTGCTCAGCTGCGCCGCCGCCTTCGTGGTCTACCGGCTGGGACTGCGCGAGCTGGACACCCTGCGCGCCCTGGAGGCGCAGAGCCGGCGCACGCAGATCCTTCTGCGCGTGGCCGGTGACGGCATCCACATCATCGACCACCAGGGGCACCTGGTCGAGATGAGCGACTCGTTCGCGCAGATGCTCCGGTGCTCCAGGGAGGCGCTGCAGGGCAGGCACGTGGCGAGCTGGGATGCCAACCAGGACGAGACGGCCATCCGCGGCTGGCTGAGCAGGGTGCGTGACGGCGACCGGCAGCGCGTGGAGGTGCAGCACCGGCGGGCAGACGGCCAGGTCATCGACGTCGATCTGCACTGGCATGCGGTGGACGTCGACGGGCAACTGCTGATCTTCGGTTCCGCCCGGGACATCACCGACAGGCAGCGCCTGCTGCAAAGCCTCGAAGACTCCGCCGCGCGCATCCGCGACCTCTACGACCATGCACCCTGCGGCTATTTCTCGCTGGATGCCGAGGGCTGTGTCGTGCACATCAACGCCACCCTGCAGCAGTGGCTGGGTGGCGCGCCAGTGGAGTCCCATACCCGCTTCGGCGAGCTGCTGCAGGGGGAGAGCCGCCAGCGATTCCAGGACCACTTCATCGTGCTGACACTGCAGGAGCAGGCACCGGAGATCGAGGTCGAGCTGGTGCCGCCGGGCGGCATGCGCCGCTTCGTGCGCATCAACGCCACGGCCGTGCGCGATGCACAGGGCAACTTCCTGATGAGCCGCACCGTGGCGGTCGATGTGACGGCGCAGCACGAGGCGATCCAGCAGGTGCAGGCCCTGTTGCACGACCAGTCGGCCATGCTCAACAGCGACCTGGTGGGCATGGTCAAGCTCAGCGGTCGCACGATCACCTGGAAGAATGCCGCGATGGAGCGCATGCTGGGCCGCGGACCCGGCGAGCTCGATGGTGCCGCGGTGCAGACCCTGTATGCCCCGGGCCAGGACTACCGCAACGTGGAAGCTGCCGCAGCGCTGCGGCTGGACCAGGGCCAGAACTTCCGCTCCGACGTGCGCCTGCAGCACAAGAGCGGCGAGGTGATCTGGGTGGACCTGAACGGTGTGCGCCTGTCCGACAGCGAAACCTTCTGGATGGCGGTGGACGTTTCTGCGGCCAAGCGGGCGCATGAGCAGATCACCCACGTGGCCTTCCACGATGCGCTCACACAGCTGCCCAACCGCCTGCTGCTCGTGGACCGCTTGCGCCAGGCCCTGGCTGCGGCGCAGCGCGCCGGCCACGAGGTCGCGGTCTGTTTTGCCGATCTGGACGGGTTCAAGGCCGTGAACGACCAGCTCGGGCACGATGCGGGCGACCTGCTCCTGGTCGAGCTGGCCGGGCGGGTTTCCGGCAGCATCCGCGCATCGGACACGGCGGCGCGCATCGGAGGGGACGAGTTCGTGCTGGTCCTCACGCCGGTGGCCGGGGATGAGTGGCGCGCGGTGCTCGAGCGCCTGATGCACGCGGCTTGCCAGCCCGTGCAACTGCAGGCCTCTCCCACGCCCGTGCGGGTGGGCATGAGCATCGGTGTCGCGTTGTCCCGCGGCCGGCTCGATGCCCAGGAGCTGTTGGCCGAGGCCGACGCGGCCATGCTGCAGGCCAAGCGCTCGGGCAAGCACCGCGTGCAACTGGCGCAGCGATCCGAGGCGCTCCAGAGTCCTGCGTGAGCAGGCCATGCGCGCCATGCCGCAGGGGGCACGTCAGGTGGGCAGGTACTGGCGCAGGAACAGTTCCAGCTCGTCGGCCGGCAGCGGCCGGCTGAACAGGTAGCCCTGCGCCTCGTCGCAGCCCTGCTCGCGCAGGAAGGCCAACTGCTCGGGGGTCTCCACGCCCTCGGCCGTGGTGCGCATGCCCAGGGCCTGGGCCATGCGGATGATGGCGCTCACGATGGCGCGGTCGTTGCCGTCCTCACCCAGGTCGCGAACGAAGGACTGGTCGATCTTGAGCTTGAAGATCTGGAAGCGCTTGAGCTGGCTCAGCGACGAATAGCCGGTGCCGAAGTCGTCCATGGACATGCGCACCCCGCGCGAGTGCAGGCTGTCCATGGTGGCGACGGCTGAATGCGGGTCGTCCACCGCCACGCCCTCGGTCAGCTCCAGCTCCAGGCAGTCGGGGGGCAGCTCGAAGATGGTGAGGATGCGGCTCACCAGCTCCGGCAGCTGGGGCTGGCGGAACTGGATGGCCGACAGGTTGACCGCCATGGTCAGCCCCGGAAAGCCGTTGGCATGCCAGTCCTTGAGCTGGGTGAGGGCGGTGCGCAGCACCCATTCGCCGATCTGCAGGATCTGGCCGCTGTCCTCCGCGATGGGAATGAACTCGGTGGGCGTGATGCTGCCCATCTGCGGGTGTTCCCAGCGCAGCAAGGCCTCCACGCTGTGCACCTGTCCGGTGGCCAGGTGGATCTGGGGCTGGTAGTGCAAGTGCAGTTGCCCGCGCTCCAGCGCGCGGCGCAGGGCGTTCTCGATCTGCAGGGCGCGCACCGACTGGGCCTGCATCTCGGGCGTGAAGAAGCGGAAGGTGTTGCGCCCGTCGAGCTTGGCACGGTACATGGCGACGTCGGCCGACTGGGTCAGCGTGTCGAAGTCGCTGCCGTCCTGCGGGAACAGGGCGATGCCCATGGAAGGCGCCATGGTCAGCTCGTGGTGGTCGATCTGGTAGTGCTGGCGCGAGGCCTCCTGCAGCTTGCCGGCCACGCGCGCGGCGCCATGGGCGTTGGCGCCCGGCAGCAGCAGGATGAACTCGTCGCCGCCCAGGCGCGAGACGGTGTCCTTGTCGCGCACCACGGCGCGCAGGCGCTTGGCGATCTCCACCAGCAGGGCGTCGCCCACGCGGTGGCCCAGCGAGTCGTTGACGTGCTTGAAGTGGTCCAGGTCCAGGAAGATCAGCGCCAGCGGTGTGTTGCCCTCCTGCGCCACGCGGATGGCTTCCTGGGCCCGCTCGGACAGCAGGGCGCGGTTGGGCAGGCCGGTCAGGGGGTCGTAGTGGGCCAGCCAGTAGATGCGGTCCTGGTCGGCCTTGCGGTCGCTGATCTCGCGGTGCAGGTTGTCCACCGTGTCGCGCAGTTCGCGCGTGCGGTCCTGGACCTGCTGCTCCAGCTCCTCGTGCACGCGTGCCAGGGCCGCCTGGGCCTGTTTGCGCTCGGAGATGTCCATGGTGATCCAGATCGAGCCCTGGTCCGGTTCGTCGGGGTCGATGAACTTGGCGCGCACCTCGCAGGTGAGCGGCGTGCCGTCCCTGCGGCACAGGATAACTTCGCCCTCGTACGATTGACCGGCCGCGAGCACCGGGTAGCAGCGGTGGCCCACGTCCTCCCAATCCTCGTCGCTGGCATACCAGCGGCGTGATGGGCTGCCCGCCAGTTCGCCGGGGCCATAGCCCAGCATGTGCTCGAAGTGGCGGTTGCAGCGGGTCAGGTGGCGGTCGCGCAGGAACACGATGCCCACCATGGCCTGGTCGAAGAGCACCTGCTTTTCGCGCACGGCGGCACTCAGCAGGGCCTGTGCCTGCTTGTGCTCGTCGATGTCGTCAAGGATCCAGATCGAGCCTTCGCTGGTGTCGGCCGGGTTGATCAGCCGCCCCGTGAGGCTGGCCCAGAACAGCCGCCCGTTGCGCCGGCGCATCTGGCGCTCCACGCGGTAGGCCTGCCCCCTGGCGAGCGCGGGGTAGGCGTCGCGCCCCAGGGCGCGGAACGCATCGCGGTCGGGGTAGAAGGCCTCGCTGCTCAGGCCCGCCAGGCGCTGTGCCGACTCGTAGCCGAAGATCTCCGCATACCGCTGGTTGCAGCGCACCACCACGCGCTGGCGGATGAAGACGATCCCCACGCCGGCGCTCTCCAGCAGCATCTGCTGCTCGCGCAGCGTGCGCTCCAGAGACGCGTCGGAAGAGTCCCCAGACGGCAGGCGTTCTGGGGCAATGGACAGCAAGGACATGGCGGCCGGACCCGAAGGAGAGGCGCGATGCCCCAAAAAAAATGTACCAAAGTGTAGCAGCCCCACCTTACAGCGGTAACCGCCTGGTAACCCGATCCCTGTCCGTACGGAATGAGGTGGCCGCAGGCCGCAGCGCGTGCACCAAGGCTGCATGTCACGGCGCTGACATCCCATGGACATGTCGGCGTCACTTGCGGCTTTCAAACTCCAGCCCATTGAAGCACACCACCCGGTGATCCGGGCGCCACCGGCCATTGGGCCGTCCTGTACGAAGGAGTTGATCCATGAGCGATTTGCCCATCCCCACCTTGCCGCTGTCCCCGGTCACTTCGCCCAGCGGGGCGCTCCACCGCCCGGGCCCTGCAGTGGGCGCAGTCACAGGTACGTCGGCGCGTGGCGGTGTGGAAGTCGCGTGGGCAAGGCACCTCGACGAGGTCCGCCAGGCGCAGAAGCTGCGATACGACGTGTTTGCCGAGGAAATGGGCGCTCGATTGACGACTCCCGTTCCCGGTCACGACGTGGACCTGTTCGACGATTACTGCGAACACCTGCTTGTGCGGGACGCGGCCACCCAGCAGGTGATTGGCACCTACCGGGTGCTGACCCCCGCCCAGGCACGCCGCGTGGGCAGCACCTACAGCGATACCGAATTCGACCTGACCCGCCTGCGCACCCTGCGCCCGCGCATGGTGGAGCTGGGCCGCAGCTGCGTGCACCCGGACCACCGCCACGGCGGCGTGATCATGGCCCTGTGGAGCGCCCTGGCCGATTTCATGGTGCGCAACCAGCTCGACACCATGATCGGCTGCGCCAGCATCCCCATGCTGCACAACGGCGTGATCAGCGGCGACGCGGCCGCCAGCATCTGGAACCAGGTGCGCCAGACGCACCTGGCCCCCATCGAATACCACGTGCTGCCCCGCCTGCCGTTGCCCATCGAAAAGCTCGATGGCTCCGTCTTCGTGGAGCCGCCGGCCCTGATCAAGGGCTACCTGCGCCTGGGTGCGCGGGTGCTGGGTGCCCCTGCGTGGGACCCGGACTTCAACACCGCAGACCTGCCCATGCTGATGCGCCTGGCAGACCTGCATCCCCGTTACCGCAAGCACTTTCTGGGGGCCTGATGCGCGCCGCGTTCGACGCGCTCGGCGACTGGACTGCACACGTGGGAGGTGGGCGGGACACTGCCGACGACGCCGACGACGCGCACCCACCGGGCCACCGCCGCCTGCGTGCGGTGTTCATCTCCGACCTGCACCTGGGCACGCCCGGCTGTCAGGCCGAGGGCCTGCTCGACTTCCTCAAGCACCACCCGAGCGACCACCTGTACCTGGTGGGCGACATCGTGGACGGCTGGCAACTGCGCCGCCGCTGGTTCTGGCCGCAGGCCCACAACGACGTGGTGCAAAAGCTGCTGCGCCGTGCACGCAAGGGCTGCCGCGTGGTGTTCGTGCCCGGAAACCACGACGAATTCGCCCGTGCCTTCGTGGGCCATTCGTTCGGCGGCATCGAAGTGGCCGAGGACACGGTGCACACCACGGCCGACGGCCGCACGCTGTGGGTGACCCACGGCGACTATTTCGACGGCGTGATCCAGTGCGCCAAGTGGCTGGCCTACGTGGGCGACAACCTGTACGAGTTCACGCTCAAGCTCAACCGCTACCTGAACACCCTGCGCGCGCGCATGGGGCTGCCCTACTGGTCGCTGTCGGCCTACCTCAAGGGCAAGGTCAAGAAGGCGCTGAACTACGTGACGGACTTCGAGGTGGCCGTGGCCGCCGAAGCCCGCCGCCGCGGCCACGACGGCGTGGTGTGCGGCCACATCCACCGCGCCGAGATGCGCATGATCGACGGCACCCTGTACTGCAACGACGGCGACTGGGTGGAAAGCCACACCGCGCTGGTGGAGCACATGGACGGCCGCCTGGAGCTGGTGCAGTGGCACACCCTGCCAGGGCACCAGGCAAGCACGCAAACCCGCAGCAGTGAGATGGTCGCATGAAAATCGCCTTGTTGTCCGATGCCTGGGCCCCGCAGATCAATGGCGTGGTCACCACGCTGGTGGAGTTGGTGCGCCATATGGAGGGAGCCGGGCACCAGGTGCACGTGATCCAGCCGGGCATGTTCAAGACGCGTCCCTGCCCGGGCTACCCGGGGATCGACCTGGCCATCCGGCCCGGGCATGAAATCCAGCGCATCCTGGACGAATTGCAGCCCGATGCCATCCACCTGGCGACCGAAGGCCCCATCGGCTGGGCAGGCCGCCGCTACTGCCTGCGCAGAAAGCTGGCCTTCACCACCGCCTTCCACACCCGCTTTCCCGAGATCCTGCAGGCGGCCGCGCACATCCCTCTGGGCCTGGGCTATGCACTGTTCCGGCACTTCCACCGCCCCTCGTCGGGCGTGATGGTGCCCACGGTGGGGGTTTTGAAGATGCTGGAACGGCGAGGCTTTCGCAACCTGCGGCAATGGACGCATGGGGTGGACACCACGGCCTTCACCTACCGGGGGGAGAGCACGCCCCACCCGCTGGTCGGTGCGCTGGCACATCCGGTGGCGCTCTACGTGGGGCGCGTGTCGTACGAGAAGAACATCGAGGCCTTCCTGCAACTGGACATGCCGGGCAGCAAGGTGATCTGCGGCGTGGGCCCGCTGGAAGAGCGCCTGAAGGCCCGCTATCCCCAGGCCCGCTGGCTGGGCATCCAGGACCGTGCCACCCTGGCGGGGGTGTATGCGGCGGCCGACGTGTTCGTATTCCCCAGCCGCTCGGAGACCTTTGGGCTGGTGATGCTCGAAGCCATGGCCTGTGGCACGCCCGTGGCCGCCTATTTCGAGGACGGCCCGATGGAGGTGCTGGGTGCCCACGCGGGCGGGCAGGCGCGCGGCGGCGTGCTGGACACGGACCTGATGATCGCCGCCCAGAACGCGCTGGCCGTGCCGCGCCACGAGGCGCGCAACCGGGCGCTGGAGTTCACCTGGGCGCATGCGGCCCGCTTGTTCCAGCAATTCCTGGTTCCTGCGCGCAAACGCGGAGATGACGAAGCGGTTTCTGTCACAAAATCTGTCACACCACTGTCATCTAATCGTTAAATACTGCAGGCATTGCCCCAGGGGTGACAGAGTGCCGACGCCTTGCCTTCATTTTCTTCCCGAAAAACCGTGACGCCGCAGAGTGAACATCCCGATGAGCGCCAGGGTGCCTCCGTGGAGGCCGCTGCGGCTGCCGAGGATGCGCCTTCGCAGGCCAGCGTGCCGGTTGCGCACATGTTCCTGGACCGGGACCACAGCATCCTGGATTTCAACGAACGCGTGTTCGACTGGGCCGTGCGCACCGACGTGCCGCTGCTGGAGCGCCTGCGCTACCTGTGCATCGTCTCGTCCAATCTCGACGAATTCTTCGAGGTCCGCGCCGCCGCGCACCTGACCGCTGCCAAGAGCGGCGAGGGCAAGGGGGTCTACACCGCAGCCTCGTTCGTGGCGCTGGCCTCCAAGGCCCATGACCTGGTGGCGCGCCAGTACACGCTCTACAACGACTCCCTGGTGCCCGAGTTCGCCCGGCATGGCATCCGCATCGTCTCCCATGGCGAACGCTCGACCCCCCAGCGCCGCTGGGTGCATGAATACTTCATGCGCGAGGTGCGCCCGCTGCTGATCCCGGTGGGGCTCGATCCGGCCCACCCGTTTCCCCAGGTGGCCAACAAGTCGCTTAACTTCATCGTGCGGCTGCAGGGGCATGACGCCTTCGGCCGCAAGAACGAGGTGGCCATCGTCAAGGTGCCGCGCGCGCTGCCGCGCCTGGTGCGCATGCCGTCCCGCCTGGCCGGCAAGGGCGAGTCGCTGTTCGTCAGTCTGTCCAGCATCATCCGCGCGCACCTCGATGACCTGTTTCCCGGGCGCGATGTCACGGAGTTCTCGCAGTTTCGCGTGACGCGCCACTCCGATCTGGCACTTGACGAGGAAGACGTGCGCAACCTGCGCACCGCCCTGCGCCAGGGCCTGCAGCACCGCCACTACGGCCAGGCCGTGCGGCTGGAGGTCTCGGCCGGTTGCTCGCAGTTCCTTTCGCGCTTTCTGCTGGAGCAGTTCGACCTGCCCGAGCCTGCGCTGTACCGGGTGCATGGCCCGGTGAATCTGGTGCGCCTGACACAGCTGGTGGACCTGGTGAACGACCCCGCGCTGCTGTTCCCCGCGTGGCGCTCGGCCTGGCCGCGCCAGCTGGTGCAGGGTGTCTCCATCATGGAGCAACTGCAGGAGCGCGACGTGCTGATGCACCAGCCGTTCGAGAGCTTCGACGGCTTGCTGGCCTTCCTGCGCGAGGCGGTGAACGATCCGCAGGTGCTGGTCATCAAGCAGACCATCTACCGCACGGGCGCCGATTCCGAACTCATGGACCTGCTGACCGAGGCCGTGCGCCGCGGCAAGGAGGTCATGGCCGTGGTGGAGCTCAAAGCGCGTTTCGACGAAGAGGCCAACATCAACTGGGCCGAGGCGCTCGAGTCCATCGGCGCGCAGGTGGTGTATGGCGTGGTGGGGCTCAAGACCCATGCCAAGATGCTGCTGGTGACGCGCCGCGAAGGGCGCCAGCTGCGCCGCTACGGGCATCTTTCCACCGGCAATTACAACGTGCGAACGGCACGCCTGTACACCGACCTGAGCTACCTCACGGCCGACGAGGACACCACGGCCGACATGGACGGCGTGTTCAACCACCTGGCCAGCCAGAATCGGCCGCCCAAGCTGCGCAAGCTGCTGCTGGCACCCTTCCATCTGCAACGCCGCATGATCGAGAAGATCGAGCAGGTGGGCCTGGCCGCCAGCCGCGGAGAGGATGCGCGCATCGTCGCCAAGATGAATGCTCTGACCGACGAGGCACTGATGCGCGCCTTGATCCTGGCGGGCCAGCGCGGTGCCCGCATCGATCTCATTGTGCGCGGTGCCTGCATGCTGGCGGCGCAGGTGCCGGGCGTGACGGACAACATCCGCGTGCGGTCGGTGATCGGGCGTTTCCTGGAGCACACCCGCGTCTTCTACTTCCGCGCCGGGAGCGAGGAAGACCTGTACCTGTCCAGCGCCGACTGGATGAACCGCAACATGATGCGCCGCGTGGAGCTGGCCTGGCCCGTGACCGAGCCGCGCCTGCGCCGCCAGATCGTGGACGAGTGCCTGGTGGCCTATCTGCACGACGACCGCGACGCCTGGACACTCAGCCCCGACGGCACCTATGACCGGGCACCCCATCCCGAGGATGGGCAGGGAGCGCAGGCGGCGCTCATGGTGCGCTATGGACCCCGCACCCCGGTGGCGCGGGTGGAGCAGCAAGGAACGTGATGATGGATCTCATCCTGTGGCGCCATGCCGAGGCCGAAGAGGCCCAGGACGGCTCGGACGATCTGACCCGTGCCCTCACGCCGCGCGGGGAGAAGCAGGCGGCACGCATGGCCGCCTGGCTGGACCGCCAGTTGCCCGAGGGCTTGCGCGTGCTGGCCAGCCCATCGCGACGCACCGAGCAGACGGCCGATGCGCTGGGCCGCAAGTTCAAGATGCGTGCCGAGCTGCTGCCCGGCGGCACCACCGAGGACCTGCTGGAGCTGGCGCAGTGGCCGCGTGCACGGGGCGCTGTGCTGATCGTGGGCCACCAGCCGGTACTGGGCCAGACCATTGCCCAACTGCTGGGCTTTCAGGCGCAGGAATGTGCCGTGCGTAAGGGCGCCGTGTGGTGGCTGCGCCAGCGCCAGCGGCTGGACGAAAGCCAGACGGTGCTGATGGCCGTGCAATCGCCCGAGTTCATCTGACCGTCCGCTGCGCGCGCAGCCCAACCACGAAGCGGCCCAAGGGGCCGCTTTTTACTTGCGGCTGCTCTTGGCGGCAGGGGCGTCGGCCTTCGGACGGCCGGTCTTGATCGAGGGCACGGCCTGCAGGGCGCTGCGCAGTGCGGTGTCGGACAGGGTGGTCAGCAGCTTCAGGCCGGCGCGCAGCAGTTCGCTCTTCTTGGCGGGCTGGGCCAGGGTGGCGGCGCGCTGCTTGAGCGTCTCGACCACGGCATATTCGTCCTTGGGGATGGTGAAGCTGTCGCGCACGAGCTTGGGCTTCTTGGCCTTGGTTTCCTTGGCAGGGGCGGCGGGCTTGGCAGCAGGCTTGCTGGCGGTGGGCGCTGCAGCTGCCTTGGGCGTGGCGGCGGCCTTGGTTGCAGGCTTTGCCGCGGGCTTGGCAGCGGCAGCAGGCTTGGCGGCAGGGGCCTTGGCCGCAGGCTTGGGCGCTGCGGTGGCTTTCTTGGGTGCCTTGGCGGCCTTGGGGGCGGTGGCCGCGGCTTTCACGGTGGCGGGGGCCTTGGCGGCAGGGGCTGCGGCCGGGGTGGCTGCTGCGATGGGGGTGTTGGAGGTGGTGGCCGGTGCAGTGGTGGTCATGGCATGAAAAAATAAAACGGTATAAACAGTTTATACCGTTTTTCTTGGCGTGTCACCGCAGCTCCACCGTCAGCTCCCATGGGGTCTTCTGCCAGGCCACCATTTCCTCGCGCAGCAGGTGGGCCGATTGCGGGTAGCCGCTGGCCCATCCAGGGCGGGTGACCAGGTTGAAGCGGTTGCCCTTGGCCTGCAGTTGCAGGCCATTGGTGTCGGGGTCGCGGCGTGCGTGGCACAGGGCCACGGCCAGGCGCAGGCACAGCAGCTGAAGTGCAAAGCCCGCGTCGGTGAGGTCCACCTCGACCAACTTGCGCACCTTGCCGCGCTGGCCCAGCACGAGGATGCCCAGGCGGTGCAGTTCGGGCATGGCAAAGCCCGCGGCATCGGTGTTGTCCAGGATGTAGGCGCCATGGCGGTGGTAGTCGCTGTGCGAGATGCGGCAGCCGATCTCGTGCAGGCGTGCTGCCCAGTCAAGCTTGCGCGAGGCGCGCTCGCTGCCGGCCGGGGCTGCCTGGTCGAACAGCTGGCAGGCGGTGCGGGCCACGCGCTCGGCATGCTCCATGTCCACGCCAAAGCGCTGCATGAGGCCGTTGACCGTGGTGCTGCGCAGATCGGTGCCGGGCTGCTCGCGGTCCAGCAGGTCGTAGAGCGCGCCTTGGCGCAGCGCGCCCTGGGCCACCTGCATCTGCTCGATGTGCAGCAGGTCGAACACGGCGCGCAGCACGCTGATGCCGCCGCCGATCACGGCGCGGCGCTCGTCCTTCAAGCCATCGAGCCGCACCCGGTCGGCGCTTTGTGCGCGCAGCAGGCGTTCATGGAGCCAGTCAAGGCCTTCTCGCGTGATCAAGCCTTCGGGCCCGCCAGCGGCGGTGAGGATGTCGCCGACGGCACCCGCTGTGCCCGAGGACCCGTAGGCCACATCCCAGCCATCGGGCCGGAAGGTGGCCAGCGCCTCGTCGAGCACGGCCTTGGCGGCGATCTCGGCGGCCATGAAGGCCTGGGGCGTGAACAGGCCGCCGGCAAAATAGCGCGAAGACCAGGCCACGCTGCCCACGCGAAAGGACGCCACAGCGTGGGGGGTGAACTGCTGGCCCAGGATGAGTTCGGTGGAGCGCCCGCCGATGTCCACCACCAGGCGCCGTTCGTCCGACTGGGGCAGCAGGCGAGCCACCCCCTGGTAGATCAGGCGGGCTTCCTCGGGGCCCGAGACCACGTCGATCGGGTAGCCCAGCACCTGGCTGCCGCGCGCGAGAAACTCTTCGCGGTTGCGCGCCTCGCGCAGGGTCTGCGTGGCCACGGCCCGCACCTGGGTGCGCGAGAAGCCCGCCAGGCGCTCGCCGAAGCGGGCCAGGCAGTCCCAGCCGCGCTGCATGGCGTCCGGGGTGAGGTTGCGGTTCTCGTCCAGGCCATTGCCCTGGCGCACGGTTTCCTTGAGGTATTCGACGCGCTGGACATGGCCGTGCTCGTAGCGGCCGATTTCAAGGCGAAAGCTGTTGGATCCCAGATCCACAGCTGCGAGCAGTGTTCCGTTGTGCATGGTGGTGCGCGGGGGGCGCGTTTTTCCTTTCGGCCCAGCATAGCACCCGGGCCGGCGCGCAAGAGCGAGATCAGCCAATGATCCGTCCGTTCGTGGTGAGCATGCTCTGCGTCACATACGCGTTGGTGCGCTGGCGCCCCTGGTAGCCGACGGCATAGCCGCCGACGTTCACGGCGGCACGCTTTTGCAGTGCGGCGAGCATGCTGGCGCGGGTGACCGGTCCATTGATGCCGCCCATCACTTCGGCGGTGTAGCGCGCGGCGATGTAGCCGGCCAGGCCCAGGGGGGAGGGGGGTTCGTCGTAGAAGCGCGCCAGGGCTTCGCGGTAGCCGCGCACCACGGGCAGGCTGGCGTTCACCATGGGCACGGCCTGCGTGACGATGACCGAGGCCTTGGCGGCGGTGGGGCCCATCTGGGCCAGCACCTGCAGGTTCACGTCGGCCAGCGCCACCACATAGCACTGGCGGCCCTGGGGCAGAGCGAGCTGGTCCAGGAACGAAAAAAGCTCGGGCGTGCCGCCGATGAACAGGATGATGGTCTGGTCCACGCGCGCTCCGGCGCCGGCTTTTGCGGCGGTGCCTGGCAGTGCAATGGCCTGCACCTTGAGCGCCATCGATTGGGCTGCATGGGCCACCATGGCCTCGGACTGGCGTCGCACGGCCGCGCTGGCATACGCCACGCCCACCGTCTGCACGCCCATGCTGGCCAGGTTCTTGATGGCGTGGGTGATCTGGGCCTCGTGCCCCGCGAACACGTCGAACACCGTGTCGCCCGCGCCAGCCGCCGTTGCCACACCTGCGGTGTCGTGCAGCCAGGGGGCGACGAAGGCCAGTGGCGACTCGCTGGCCGCCTTGGCCTGCAGGGCGATGAGCCCGCTGGCTGCCGTGTTGCCCACGCAACCGGACAGCGCCACGCAATGGGCCTGGCGCTGCGCTGCCTGCCAGACGGATTGCAGGCTTGCGGGCGTGCCATCGGTCTCCAGTGTCAGGTGCTGCACGGGCCGGCCCTGCACGCCGCCCTTGGCATTGATCTCTTGCCAGGCCGTGCGCGAGCCCACGAGGAAGTCGCGGCTCACGTCCTGCTGGTCGGGGGACAAGTCGGCGACCTGGGCCACCACGTGGGGGCGCTCCGCGTCCGCCTTCCGCGCGGATGGGTCCGTTCCCTGGCCCCAGGCGTTGCCTGCAAGGCCCATGGCGGCAACCCCTTGCAACCAGTGGCGGCGCAGAACGCCGGGCTGGCCGGGGCGGGGTGTGCGTGTCATGTCCTGCGGCGGCTGCGGGTCAGTTACTTCTTGGGGGGCATCAGCACGCGGTCGACCACGTGCACCACGCCGTTGGTTGCCACGATGTCGGCCTTTTCCACCATGGCTTCTTCCACGGTGACGAAGGTGCCTGCGCGCGACAGCGCCACGTCGGAGCCGTTCAGGGTCTTGGTGTTGCCGGATTTGACGGCGGCGGCGGTCAGGCTGCCGGCCACGATGTGGTGGCTGAGCACGGCCTTGAGCTGGGCGGGGTTGGCTTGCAGTTCGGCCAGGGTCTTGGCGGGCACGGCCTTGAAGGCGTCATCCGACGGCGCGAACACGGTGTAGGGGCCGGCTGCCTTGAGCGTATCGGCCAGGCCGGCCTGTGCAGCCAGCTTGTTGAAGGTGCTCAGCGAAGGCGTCTTAGCAATCGTGCCGTCGAGGTTGGCGGGGGTGGAACCGGTGCTGGCGCAGCCGGCCAGGGTGGCGGCCGCGGCCAGGACGAGGGCGGATTGCAGTGCATAACGGCGGAACATGTGATTCTCCAGGTAGATAGCCGATTCATCTCGGTGGCGGGAGACTAAGCAGGCACCGTGACAACTGGATGACAAACGTAAACGCCTGTACAGGGAGATGGATGTGTGACAACCGACTTCCATGTCACGACAATGTCACATACGGGTCCTAGAGTCGCCTCATCCCAATTCACTCTCCCAAGAGGTATCTCCATGAAAATGTCCGCGATTCGGGTCCTTGTAGCTGGTGTGGTCGCTGCTGGTGCTTTCTCTCAGGCCATGGCACAGCAGGAAGCCACCGGCGCAGGCGCCAGTTTTCCGGCTCCTCTGTATTCCAAGTGGGCCGCTGACTACAACAAGGCCACTGGCGTCAAGATCAACTACCAATCGGTGGGTTCGGGTGCCGGTATGCGCCAGATCGAAGCCAAGACGGTGGACTTCGGCGCGTCGGATGCGCCCCTGAAGGACGAGGAACTGACCAAGAAGGGCCTCGTGCAGTTCCCCACCGTGATCGGTGGCATCGTTCCCGTGGTCAACATCAAGGGCATCGCCCCCGGCCAGATGAAGCTGAGCGGCCAGGTCCTGGGCGACATCTACCTGGGCAAGATCACCAAGTGGAACGACGACGCCATCAAGGCGCTGAACCCTGGCGTGAACCTGCCTGACGCCGCCATCGCACCCGTGCGCCGCGCCGACGGCTCGGGCACCACCTTCGGCTTCACCAACTACCTGAGCAAGGTCAACGCAGACTGGAAGTCCAAGGTCGGCGAAGGCACGGCCGTGAACTGGCCCACCGGTGCGGGTGGCAAGGGCAACGAAGGCGTCGCCGCCTTCGTGGGCCGCCTGCCCAACTCCATCGGCTACGTGGAATACGCCTACGTCAAGCAGAACAAGCTGACCTACACGCAACTGCAGAACGCCGCCGGCAACTACGTCTCCCCCGACGACGCCACCTTCAAGGCAGCTGCTGCTGGCGCCGACTGGGCCAAGAGCTTCTACCAGATCCTGACGAACCAGCCTGGCAAGGATTCGTGGCCCATCACCTCCGCCACCTTCATCATGATGCAGAAGGCGCAGGACAAGCCTGCCCAGGCCACCACGGCGCTCAAGTTCTTCGACTGGGTCTACACCCAGGGCGACAAGACCGCCGCGGATCTGGACTACGTGCCCATGCCCGACAGCGTGAAGGCCATCATCCTCAAGTCGTGGGGTGACATCAAGGACACCTCCGGCAAGGCCGTAGCGTTCAAGTAATTTGACAGGGCCGGCGGCAAGCCGGCCCTTCAACTTCAAATCCATTGAATTCAAGGCTATCAACGTGTCCACAACGATGCCAGTCCGCGACAATCCGTCCATTGCGACGGCCCCTCTGCGTACTGAGAAAATGCCCCCACCTCCCTACCGCCCCCTGATCTCCGGCGTGATGGCCGACAAGCTGTTCGGCTTTCTGGCGCGCAGCGCCGCCATCCTGACCCTGCTGCTGCTGCTGGGCATCCTGGCCTCGCTGGTGGTGGGTGCGTGGCCATCCATCGCCAAATACGGCCTGGGTTTCCTCACCAGCAGCGTCTGGGACCCGGTGCAGAACGAGTACGGCGGCCTGGTGATGATCTATGGCACGCTGGCGACGTCCGCCATCGCGCTGCTGATCGCCGTGCCCGTGAGCTTCGGCATCGCCCTGTTCCTGACCGAGCTGTCGCCCTCCTGGCTCAAGCGCCCCCTGGGCACCGCCATCGAGCTGCTGGCCGCCGTGCCCTCCATCGTCTACGGCATGTGGGGGCTGATGGTGTTCGGCCCCATCCTCGCCACCTATGTGCAACAGCCGCTGCAATCCCTTTTCCAGGGCGTTCCCTACCTGGGTGCGTTCGTGTCGGGCCCTCCGGTGGGCATCGGCATCCTGTCGGCCGGCATCATCCTGGCCATCATGATCATTCCGTTCATCGCCTCGGTGATGCGCGACGTGTTCGAAGTCACTCCCCCCCTGCTCAAGGAGTCCGCCTACGGGCTGGGCTCCACCACCTGGGAAGTGGTGTGGAAGGTGGTCCTGCCCTACACCAAGACCGGTGTGCTGGGCGGCATCATGCTGGGCCTGGGCCGTGCCCTGGGCGAGACCATGGCCGTGACCTTCGTCATCGGCAACATGAACCAGCTGCAGTCGCTGTCGATGTTCGAGGCGGCCAACAGCATCACTTCGGCCCTGGCCAACGAGTTCGCCGAAGCCGGCGAGGGCCTGCACCAGGCCTCGCTGATCTACCTGGGCCTGGTCCTGTTCTTCATCACCTTCGTGGTGCTGACCTGCTCCAAGATCCTGCTGTCCCGCCTGCAAAAGAATGAAGGAGCCCGCTCATGAGCACCGCCACCCCCAGTACCGGGCAGCGCCTGATCTCGGCGGCCGAGCTCGACCAGCAGCGCCAGACGCGCTACAACAGCCGCAAGCGCGTCAACCAGATCGCGCTCGTCCTGTCGCTCGCCGCCATGGCGTTCGGCGTGTTCTGGCTGATCTGGATCCTGTGGGAAACGGTTCGCCTGGGCGTCGGTGGCCTGAGCGTCGCCCTGTTCACGCAGATGACGCCGCCACCCAATGAAGCGGGCGGCATCTCCAACGCCATCTTCGGCTCGTTCGTGATGGTGCTCCTGGCCACCTTCGTGGGCACGCCCATCGGCATCATGGCCGGCATCTACCTGGCCGAGTACGAGACCAAGAGCCTGCTGGCTTCGGTCACGCGCTTCGTCAACGACATCCTGCTGTCGGCGCCTTCCATCGTCATCGGCCTGTTCGTGTATGCGGTGGTGGTGGCGCGCTTTCGCAGCTTTTCGGCCTACGCCGGCATCCTGGCGCTGGCGCTGATCGTGATCCCGGTGGTCATTCGCACCACCGAGAACATGCTGGTGCTGGTGCCGTCGAGCCTGCGCGAAGCCGCCTACGCCCTGGGCACGCCCAAGTGGAAGGTCATCATCATGGTGACGCTGCGCGCAGCCCGTGCCGGCGTGATCACCGGTGTGCTGCTGGCCGTGGCCCGTATCGCTGGCGAAACCGCTCCGCTGCTGTTCACCGCACTGAACAACCAGTTCTGGAACGGCGACCTGTCCAAGCCCATGGCCAGCCTGCCCGTGACCATCTTCAAGTTCGCCATGAGCCCGTATGAGAACTGGCAGCAACTGGCCTGGGCCGGTGTGTTCCTGATCACCGTCGCCGTTCTCGGCCTGAACATCCTGGCGCGGGTCCTGACCCGCCACAAGTAAGCCCTAGCAGCAAGAAAGACACCCTCATGTCCGCTATTCTCAAGAACGACGCGCCCAACAAGTCCAAGATCACGGTGCGCGACCTGAACTTCTACTACGGCAAGTTCCACGCCCTGAAGGGCATCAATCTCGACATCCCCGAGAACAAGGTCACGGCCTTCATCGGCCCGTCGGGCTGCGGCAAGTCCACGCTGCTGCGCACCTTCAACCGCATGTTCGAGCTCTACCCCGAGCAGCGCGCCGAAGGCCAGATCGTGCTGGACGGCGAGAACCTGCTGACCAGCAAGCAGGACGTGGCCCTGGTGCGCGCCAAGGTCGGCATGGTGTTCCAGAAGCCCACGCCGTTCCCGATGTCGATCTACGACAACA
>JAZKEE010000241.1:0-33209 GCA_040387235.1 Pseudomonadota bacterium | reverse complement strand
CAGCCACCTCAAACTCCACCGCCACCCGCGTCAACGCCAGCGGATGGCACAGCGGAATCAGATCGCTGGTCTTCTTCGCCGCCTGGATGCCGGCAATCCGCGCGATGCCCAGCACATCCCCCTTCTTCGCAGTACCAGCCTCGATGATCGCCAGCGTCGCGGGCAGCATCTCGATGCGGCCCGTAGCGATGGCGACGCGGTGGGTGGCGGGTTTGGCGCCCACGTCCACCATGTGCGCCTGGCCCTGGGCGTCGAAATGGGTGAGGGTGGGCGTGATTGTCTTGTCAGGGTTGGACATGAGGATCTGGTCGCTGGGGGCTGCCATGAGTGGATGGCGGGCAATTTCTTGGTAACCAGTTGAATCGCAGGGGAAACACTGGAGTGCCAAGGCATCATACGGGCCATGCGGAAAATCCCAAGCGTGGCAGCCCCCAATGACCTACCCGACCGGGCATGCCTGCGCGCGCTGCTGGCATCTACGGTGCTTGCATTGGCAATGACGGCCTTTCTCCCCCAGCGCCCAGCCCATGCCCAACTGCCCACGCTCGGCGATGGCAGCGAACTCACCACCAGCGGAGAGCGGCGCCTGGGCGACCGCATCATTCGCGAGCTGTACCGTGACCCGGACTACATCGACGATGCCGTGCTGTCCGAGTACGTCCAGAGCCTGTGGCTGCCGCTGATGGACGCTGCGCGCAAGCGCGGCGAGCTCTCGCCGGAGCTGGACGAGCGCTTTGCCTGGGAGATTCTGCTCGGGCGCGACCGCACGGTGAATGCCTTTGCACTGCCGGGCGGCTACCTGGGCGTGCACCTGGGCCTCATTGGCGTGGTGACTTCGCGCGATGAACTGGCCTCGGTGCTGGCCCATGAACTCAGCCACGTCACCCAGCGCCACATCTCGCGGCTGATCGCGCAACAGAGCAAGCAGACGCCGCTGCTGCTGGGCGCCATGATCCTCGGGGCCCTGGCGGCGAGCAAGAACCCCGGCGCCGCGCAGGCCATGGTGGTGGGCGGCCAGGCGCTGGCCATGCAGAACCAGCTCAATTTCTCGCGCGACATGGAGCGCGAGGCAGACCGCATCGGCTACGGACTCATGGAGCCTGCCGGCTTCGCGCCGCAGGGCTTCGTGAGCATGTTCGACAAGCTGCAGCAGGCCAACCGCATCAACGACAACGGCAGCTGGCCTTACCTGCGCAGCCACCCTCTGACCACGCAGCGCATGGCCGACATGCAGACCCGCCTGCCTGCGGGCAAGGCGCCCCCGGTTCCGCCCTCCACGCAGGAGCACGCAATGGCTTCCGCGCGGGCCCGGGTGCTCTCCAACCCCGGGGTGGACACCTTGCGCCAGTGGATCTCCGAGCCGGGCAGCACCGGCTTTGCCGGCCAGAGCGCGCCACGCAAGGCGGCCATCCTCTACGCATCGGCCCTGGGCAGCAGTCAGCTGCGCGATGCCAAGTCGGCGCGCACGACCTGGGCACTGCTGGAGGCGCAGGTGCGCGGCGATGCCGCCGCCCAGCGGCTGGTGCAGTTGCTGAAGGCGGAGATCGAGCTGGCGGCGGGGGATGCCGAGGCGACCCTGGCCGCACTGCCGGCAGGCACCGGCGACCACCGACCGGAGTTGCTGCTGCGCACCCGCGCACTGCTCAAGGCCGGCCGATCGGGCGAGGTCACCGGTGCCTTGCAGACCTGGATCGCCAACCACCCGCGGGACGCCACCGTGTGGCAATTGATGGCCACGGTGTGGCAAGCGAACGGGCAGCCGCTGCGCGCCGTCCGGTCCGAGGCCGAGGCCCATGCCACACGCTATGACTACGCGGCGGCGGTGGATCGCTTCAAGGCCGGGCAGGACCTGGCCCGGCGCAGCGGGGCGTCGGCGGACCACTTCGAGGCGTCCATCATCGACACCCGGCTCAAGGCCATGGAATCACTGCTTCGTGAACAGGCCGCCGAGCGCTGACTCGATCACCACGCCCAGCAGCGAATAGATCAGCGAGCCGATCAGCGCGGCGCCGAAGCCGGTGACCTGGAAGCCATCGAGCACGCTGGCCGCAGCCCAGAACATGAGCGCGTTGATGACGAAGAGGAACAGCCCGACCGTCACGATGGTCACGGGCAGCGTCAGCACCACGAGGATGGGGCGCAGGATCACATTGAACAGGCCGATCACGAAGGCCGCAATCAGCGCCGACGGAAAGCTCTGCACCACCACACCGCTGTAGACATAGGCCACGAACAGCAGCGATGCGGCGCTGAGCAGCCATTTCAGAAGAAGTCGGATCATGGGCCACAGGATAGCATTGGCCTGTGGCAAACGGATTGGCGCCAGCGGCCGGGGAACCCCGGCCGCTGCCAGCGTGAAAGCCTGGTTACTCGGTACCCAGCACCACCAGCAAACCCAAGCTGGCAAGCAGGCTGCTCAGCGTGCCCGGCAGCGACCAGCGACCACCGGCTGGCACGGGCGCAGTGCCCGCATCGGGCGCGGCCACATCCAGCTTGGGGCGGCGCGCGTCCACCACCTGGGCCTTGGTGCTGCCCATGTCGGCCTGCAGCTTGTCAGTCAGCTCCGGCAGCGGGCCTTTGGCCAGTACCATGGTGATGTGGTCGGGGTGGGCCCTGAGGCTGGGCACCACCTGGGCGAACAGCTTGTCGGCCCACTTGGCGCGCCAGTTCTCGCGCGCGCTGTGGCTCACCCACTTGCTGATGCGATGGGTCATGCGTGGCGCGCACGCCACCAGCACCCAGTGCGTATTGCCCGCCGAACCGCGCGCGAACAGGGGCGCGAGGATCTGCTGCGCATGGGCCGCGTCGTCCATGTACACGATGACTTTGTCCATACCGGTAGCTCCCTTGTCAGGGGCTGCCGACGAGGCGCTCGGCGAGCGCCCCGCGGTCAGCCCACGGGGTCATTGAATGAAGGCCGCTCAACCGTGTTCCACGGGGGTGGCGGGGGCACGGCGTGCCAGGATCATCTTGCCAAGCGCCAGCACCAGCAAAGCACCTGCCACGCTCGCACCATAGCGGATCGCGTCGGTCTGCGGGATCTTGAGCATCCACTGCCACTTGTCAGGATTGGAGAAGACCGGGTCGGTCACCAGCATGCCACCGGCGATCCAGCCCAGCAGCATGCCACCCAGCGTGATGATGAACGGGAAACGCTCCATCAGCTTGATGACCAGCTGGCTGCCCCAGACGATGATCGGGATCGAGATCAACAGGCCCAGCACCACCAGCAGGAACGAGTGCTCGCCCGCATTCTGCGCAGCGCCGGCGATGGCGATCACGTTGTCCACGCTCATCACCAGGTCGGCCACGATGATGGTCTTGATGGCAGCCAGCAGCTTGTCGCTGCCCTGCACGTCGCCGTGGCCGTCTTCATCGGGGGCGAGCAGCTTGACGCCGATCCACACCAGCAGCACCGCGCCCACGAACTTGAGGAACGGCAGCGCCAACAAGGTCATGGCAAAGGCGATCAGGATCACGCGCAGGACGATGGCCCCTGCCGTGCCCCAGATGATGCCCTTGGTACGCTGTGCGGGAGGCAGCTTGCGGCAGGCCAGGGCGATGACCACCGCATTGTCGCCACCCAGCAGGATGTCGATGATGATGATCTGCCCCAGTGCGAGCCAGAATTCGGGCGAAGCCAAAAAGTCCATAAATTCCTCAATATCAGTGGGCGAAAGGAGGGCTTGGCGCCAATGTAGCGCCAAGTCCACCTGGGGGATAGAGGGCCTGCGGTCGGAGGATCAAGGGCTCGCCCGCGTTGCGCGGGTGGTTCGAAATCGGGAAGGCAGCCTTGATCAGCCCACAGAAGGGCCCATCAAAGGTCTTGCTCGATCCGGCGCCTTGCGTGCGCGCCGGACCCGGACTGCCGGAAGCGATGCTTCGTATTGACGACAGGCCGATGCCACACGATGGCCGCACCCCTGCAGGGCGCGCTGTACATGCGCGGCGGGAGCTACTCCCCTTCGAAGCCGCAATTGGACCATCGCCCAGCCACGAGCGCAAGCCCCGGCGCGTGCGAAAAAAGGCCACACAAGGGATAACCAGTACCTGCGTGACTGCATTTCCACATGCCGCTTTTCGTCTGGACGGTGTGACAGAACCGTGACTATCATGTGTTTCGCCGTGCACTTGCGCCATCCCTGCAGGTTGCACTCCCCCGTTTTCCCTCTGGATCGAGGACCGAGACCCATGACCATCTCCACCACCGGGCGCCGCTGGCAGCTCGCACTGCTCAGCGCCACAGCCGTGGCCGCACTGCTTGCATGCGGAGGCAACGATGACACCCCCCTCGCCGAGCCGGTGGAGCAATACGTCCCGCCCGAGCCGCCCTCGGGCTACACGCCCAAGACCATCGCCTACGCCAACAAGGACATGGTGGCCGCGGCCAATCCGCTGGCCGTGCAGACCGGGGCGGCCATCCTGGCCAAGGGCGGCAGCGCCATCGACGCGGCCATCGCCGTGCAGATGGTGCTCAACCTGGTGGAGCCGCAATCGTCGGGCATCGGTGGCGGCGCCTTCATGCTGCACTTCGACAAGGGCGCCAACCGCCTGCTGGCCTACGACGGCCGCGAGACCGCACCCATGGCCGCCACGCCCAATTTGTTCATTGGCGCCGACGGCAACCCTCTGGCCTTCCTGACGGCAGTGGATGGTGGCCTCTCCGTCGGCACGCCGGGCGTGCTGCGCATGCTTGAAGCCGCGCACAAGGCGCATGGCAAGCTGCCGTGGAAGGACCTGTTCGATCCCGCCATCAAGCTCAGCGAAGACGGCTTTGCGATCTCCGAGCGCATGAGCGTTTCCATCGCCGGCTCGGCCGCCCGCATCAAGGCCCAGGGCGAGCCCGGTGCCAGCTACTTCCTCAAGGCCGACGGTACGGCCAAGTCCACCGGCACCCTGCTCAAGAACCCCGAGCTGGCCGCGACGCTGCGCACCATCGCGGCGGGCGGTGCCGATGCCTTCTACAAGGGCTCCATCGCAACCGACATCGTTGCCAAGGTCACGGGCCATCCGACCAATCCCGGCAAGCTCGCGCTGTCCGACCTGAACAACTACACACCCAAGGTGCGCGAGCCCGTGTGCGGCGTGTACCGCACCAAGTACCGCGTCTGCGGCATGCCCGCGCCGAGCTCGGGCGGCATTGCCGTGCTGCAGACCCTGGGCATGCTCGAGAGCTTCGACCTGGCCGCGATGAAACCCAACACCCTTGACTCGGTGCACGTCGTCTCCGAGGCCTACCGCCTGGCCTATGCCGATCGCGCACTGTACGTGGCCGACCCCGACTTCGTTGCCGTACCCCAGGCCGGCATGATCAATGCCGACTACCTCAAGGGCCGTGCACGCCTGATCGACATGCAGCGCAGCATCGGCACACCGGTGGCCGGCACGCCCCCTGGTGTGGTGGCATCCCGCGGTGCCGACAGCTCGCTGAACCTGCCGTCCACCACCCACCTGTCCATCGTCGACGCCTCGGGCAACGCCGTGTCGATGACCACCACCATCGAGAACGGCTTCGGCAGCCTTCAGATGGTGCGTGGTTTCCTGTTGAACAACCAGCTCACGGACTTCTCGTTCACCGCCACCGATTCGGCCGGCAAGGCCATCGCCAACAGCGTGCAGCCTGGCAAGCGGCCGCGCAGCTCCATGGCACCGACCATCATCTTCAATGCCGCCACCGGCGACTTCGAAGGGGCCATCGGCTCGCCCGGCGGCAGCGCCATCATCCAGTACACCGCCAAGAGCATCCTGGGCCTGACCGACTGGGGGTTGAACGTGCAGCAGGCCATCAACCTGCCCAACTTCGGCGCGCAGACCAACGCCACCACTTCCATCGAGAAGGGCTCGGTCATCGACACGGCTGCCATCCGCGATGGCCTCAGGGCGCGCGGCCACACCGTGGCGCAGACCGACACCTTCGCCAGCGGCCTGCACGGCGTGACGTTCAACGGCTTGCGCGCAAACGGCAGCGCCGGCCTGCTCTCGCGCAATCCCGCAGCGGGTACTTACGCCGGTGGTGCCGATCCGCGGCGCGAAGGCATTGCCCTGGGCAACAACTGAGTAACCCCCTTGCCCGCATGCCGGGCAATGCCGGTTATCCTCCGGGCCCCCGCCGGGCAGAAAGCTGGCGGGGGCCATTTTTTTCGACATGCCCTCTTCCCGCATCCACATCACCGACATCGAGGCCGCCATCAACCACTGGCGCGAGCGCTCGCCCTCGCCCGACGGCTTCACGCTGGCGCCCGCCACCCGAGCCCTGGCCAAGGTGTACGCACTGATGGTCTACCGGCACGCGGACGAGATCGATGAAACTGACTTCCCCCAGGATGCACTGGCGGCGTGGCAGGGCTGGTACGAGACCACGCCCGACACCCCCTGCATCGCCATCTGTTCCACCAGCCAGGGTGATGACCAGTGCAAGGGCTGCGGCCGCAGCTTCGACGAGGTGCAGCACTGGCTCGCCTATACCCCCGCCGAAAAGCGCAGCGTGTGGCGCCGCATCACGCTCGAGCATTCGGCGTGGCGCTTCAACCGCTATTCCGAACGGGCGGCGGAAGGGCCCTCCGCAGGACCACGGCAGGTGTCGGTGGCAGAAGCCTGAGTCCCCGGCCACCGCGAGCACTGTACGCCGCCCGCCCAAACCGGTATGGTGGGGCCATGCTGCGATTGACCCAGGCCCCCAACATCGCGATTGCCACGCTTTGGGCCGACATCCTGTGCGAAGCCGGCATGGCCGCATCGGTGCAGCGCCAATACCTGGGTGCGGCCGCCGGCCACCTGCCGCCCGACCAATGCCTGCCCGAGATCTGGCTTGAATACGACGAGCACGCCAGCCGCGCGCGCACCCTGCTCGACGACTTGCAGAACATCCCGCAGCGCCATTGGGTGTGCCGTTGCGGTGAAACGGTGGAGGGTGGCTTCGAGCAGTGTTGGCACTGCGGGGCCCTGATGCCCTTGGACTGAGCGGAGCTGGCTCCGCTACGGGCTGAGAGCCTGTTTACGACCCCCTGCGAGATCGGAAACAGGTTCTTACTTCCAGCGCACCGGCTCCACGACCACGCTGCCCAGGTTGCTGCTCAGCGTCAGGGCACTTTCCTGCACCGTGGCCTGCAGTTGCATGCTGCGCTCGGCCAGGGCCGCCAGGGCCTGCGATGCCTCGGCAGGGATGCGCCAGACCTGCAGCTTCTCCAGGCGCGAGAGCTTGGTCTCGATGCCCCTCCACCAGATCTCGGCCGCATGGTTGAAGCAGTAGACCACCACGCTGTCGGCCTTGCTGCAGGCCTTGGTCAGCGGTTTGTCCTCGGGCTGGCCGACCTCGATCCAGACGCGCTTGCGGCCCGTGAAATCGGTCAACGAAGCGTCCGGGTCGTCCGGGTCCGACAGCCCTGCGCCAAACGCCAGCGTGCCGTCGCCGTTGCAGATGTCGTTGAGGTCATGCGCATGGATGGCCAGCGCCGCCAGCCGCACCATCATGCGCTCGTCCGTCTCGCTCGGATGCCGCGCCAGAGTCAGCGCGTGGTCCGCATAGTAGCCGTGGTCGATGTCGGCGATCTGCAGGTGCGCCTTGAAGATGGTGGATTTGATGGCCATGACGCCTCACTGAGCAATTGACCACTGCCCATGCCTGCGCGCAGGCAACAGAGGTCGTGAAAATGGAATCACCACGCGGCAGCGCGCAAGTGATTGTCGTCGCGGGCTGGCCAGGCGGTGCGCGCAGCCCTGGATTCGCAGGGCTTGCGGCAGAGAAACCGTTCAGGCCCGACGGGCCAGGGCCGCGGCCTTCCCCGTGTAGCTGCCCGGCGTCATCGCCAGCAAGCGGTCCTTCTCTTCCTGCGGGATCTCCAGCGACTGGATCAGTCCATGCAGCGCCTCGGCCGTCACCGTCTTGCCGCGCGTGACTTCCTTGAGCTTCTCGTAGGCGCCCTGCACGCCAAACCGGCGCATCACCGTCTGGATTGGCTCGGCCAGCACTTCCCAGGACGCGTCCAGGTCATCGGCCAGGGCTTCTTCGTTGAGTTCGAGCTTGTTCAGGCCGGTCAGCAGCGAGGCGTATGCCAGCGCGGCATAGCCCAGGGCCACGCCCATGTTGCGCAGCACCGTGCTGTCGGTCAGATCACGCTGCCAGCGGCTGACGGGCAGCTTCTCCGACAGGTGGCGCAGCAGTGCGTTGGCCAGGCCCAGGTTGCCTTCGGCGTTCTCGAAGTCGATGGGGTTGACCTTGTGCGGCATGGTGCTGGAGCCGATCTCGCCGGCCTTCAGGCGCTGCTTGAAGTAGCCCAGGCTCACATAGCCCCAGATGTCGCGCGACAGGTCGACCAGGATGGTGTTGGCACGCGCCACGGCATCGAACAGCTCGGCCATGTAGTCGTGCGGCTCGATCTGGATGCTGTAGGGCTGGAAGGTCAGGCCCAGGCCCAGGGGCTCGGGCGTCTCGATGACCTTCTTGCTGAAGGCTTCCCAGTCGAAATCGGGCCAGGCGGACATGTGGGCGTTGTAGTTGCCCACAGCACCATTCATCTTGCCCAGGATCTTCACGCCGGCAATGCGGTCGCAGGCGGTCTGCAGGCGCACCACCACGTTGGCCATCTCCTTGCCCACCGTGGTGGGGCTGGCCGTCTGGCCGTGCGTGCGGCTGAGCATGGGCACGTCGGCATAGGCGTGGGCCATCTCGCGCAGCTTGAGCACCACGCGGTCCAGCCCCGGCAGCACGACCTGGTCACGGCCCGAACGCAGTTGCAGCGCGTGGCTGGTGTTGTTGATGTCTTCGCTGGTGCAGGCAAAGTGCACGAACTCGGCGGCCTTTTCCAGCTCGGGACGCGCCTCGAACTTGCTCTTGATCCAGTATTCCACGGCCTTCACGTCGTGGTTGGTGGTCTTCTCGATGTCCTTGATGGCGGCCGAATCGGCTTCCGAGAAATTCTTCACAAGGCCGAGCAGGTAGGCGCGCGCGCCCGTGGTCAGCGGCTTGAACTCGGCAAAGCCGGCATCCGACAGTGCGATGAACCATGCTACTTCCACCTGCACGCGCCGGTGCATGTAGCCGTGCTCGCTCATGATCGGACGCAGTGCAGCGAGTTTGTTGGAATAACGGCCGTCGAGCGGCGACAGGGCGGTGATGGTGGACAGGCTCATGGGCCCAGATTGTAGGCTGCACCACGGGGAAACCCCGATCCGGCCGGTACGCCTGGGTTCCGGTGGCTACAGACAAGCTGTTGCAAATCTGCACCAGGGCGCTGCAGCCGCGGTGGCAGGCCGTTCCAGGGGCTCCTGCACTCTCCCCTATCCCCCATGCGGGGGGCCTGAGGGACAGGCGCCATGGATCGCAGCCGATAGAATCGGCCAGTAACGTCAGCTTATCCCGCGCACTGGAAACCACCCCATGAAATTGATCGGAGCCTCCGCCAGCCCTTATGTACGCAAAGTGCGCGTCGTCATGGCCGAGAAGAAGCTCGACTACCAGTTCGTGCAGGAAAACGTCTGGGCCGATGAGACGACCATTGCCACATCCAACCCCCTGGGCAAGGTGCCTTGCCTGGTGATGGAAGGCGGCGAAGCCGTTTTCGACTCGCGCGTGATCGTCGAGTACCTGGACACCCTCTCCCCCGTGGGCAAGCTCATTCCCAGCCAGGGCCGCGAGCGCGCCGAGGTCAAGACCTGG
Organism: Pseudomonadota bacterium; assembly: GCA_040387235.1. Classification (GTDB taxonomy): domain Bacteria; phylum Pseudomonadota; class Gammaproteobacteria; order Burkholderiales; family Burkholderiaceae_C; genus Acidovorax. The sequence continues at coordinate 23,554 of JAZKEE010000241.1, read as the reverse complement.
GAAGCTTTGGCCGATGGGGTGGCGGACGCCGCCATCCTGGCCCGCCTCGAAGCCACCTGGGCCCACCGCAAGGACAGCGAGCGCAGCCAGGCCTGGATCGACCGCCAGATGCGCAAGGTCAACGACAGCCTCAAGTCCATGAGCCAGGGCCTGGGCGACAAGCCCTACTGCAGCGGCATCCACCTGAGCCTGTCGGACATCGCCGTGGGCTGCGCTCTGGGCTGGCTCGAATTCCGCTTCCCGGACGTCGCCTGGCGCAGCGAATACCCCAATCTGGGCAAGCTGCTCGACAAGCTCATGCAGCGCCCGAGCTTCGCGGACACCAAGCCCTCCTGATTGCTCTGAAGGGGCCGGCCAGTCCTGCCCTTGCCGTATGCTTGGCGCATATGGACGAAACGGTTCAAAACACCCCGCCTTCTGCCGGTGACAGCCGCCCGGCGCGGCAGCGCGCTGCGCGCGAGGCTGCGGCCACGCCCGGTGCAGAGCGCGTGCGCGTGAACGACCCCGACCGCACCATGGCCAACATCCTGCAGGTGGCCACGGCGGAGTTCGCCGACAAGGGTCTGGCCGGTGCCCGCATCGACGAGATCGCGGCGCTCACGAGCACCAGCAAGCGCATGATCTACTACTATTTCGGTAGCAAGGAAGGCTTGTACGTCAAGGTTCTGGAGGAGGCCTACCGCCGCATTCGGCAGATCGAGTCGGAGCTGCACCTGGAGGACCTTGCCCCTGAGCAAGCCCTGCGTACGCTGGTCGGTTTCACCTTCGACTACCAACTGGCCAATCCCGACTTCATCCGCCTGGTGATGAACGAGAACATGCACCGGGGCGAGTACATCGGCCGCTCCACGACCATCCAGGAACTCAATATTCCGGTCATCCATGCGGTGCACAAGGTCTACCAGCGCGGCGTGAGCGCTGGCGTCTTCCGCCCCGATGTGGACCCGGTGGATCTGCACATGTCGATTTCGGCGCTGTGCTTCTTCAATGTCTCCAACCGCCACACTTTCGGCGCCATCTTCAAGCGCTCCCTCGACACGCCGGCTGCGATGGCCGAGCGCCGCGCATCCATCGTCGAGATGATCGTGCGCTTTCTGCGGCCGTAGGCACTTCCAGCGTCGGTTTTCCTGTGCACTCCCGAAGGGGGCACGCTCTGGCATTCGTGCATGTCCGGTACAGGGTTTGCACCTAGATTAAATACTAACCAGTTCGTACAAAATTCATCCACAACGAACGAAGACGGAGACACACCATGTTTGCACTGGCCGATCGCGTGCTGCGGGGATACACCCGTGTGCTGGACGTGCTCTCGGGCATCTGCCTAGCCGTCATGGTCGTGCTGGTGTTCGGCAACGTGGTGCTGCGCTATACCTTCAACTCGGGCATCACCGTGTCCGAGGAGCTCTCGCGCTGGCTCTTTGTCTGGCTGACCTTCATGGGTGCCGTGGTGGCCCTGCGCGAGCACGGCCACCTGGGCATGGATGCCTTTGTCTCGCGCCTGCCCGTCGCCGGCAAGAAGGCCTGCCTGGTGATCGCGCAGCTGGCCATGCTCTACGTCTCGTGGCTGCTGCTGGCCGGCAGTTGGGCGCAGGTGCTGATCAACTGGGAGACCGAAGCGCCGGTAACCGGGGCCTCGGTCGGCATCTTCTACGCCAGCGGGGTGCTCATGGGCGCCTCGGCCATCGTGATCCTGCTGCGCGACCTGCTGCGCACCTTGCTCGTGCCGCTGGCCGAGCATGAACTGATCATGGTGCAGGAGAGCGAGGAAATGGCCGCCTTCGAGCGCAGCAACCCCGGCCTCCAACCCCCTTCCGACAAAGCGGACGGCGATGGCCCTGCGAAGCATTCCTGAGCGCCTCTTCCCGAGAAACACACCATGACCGTCGCGATCTTCATCGGTTCCCTGCTGCTGGCCATGGCCATCGGCATTCCCATCGCCTATGCGCTCTTGATCAGCGGCGTGGCGCTGATGTGGCACCTCGACCTGTTCGACGCGCAGATCCTGGCGCAGAACGTGATCAACGGGGCCGACAGCTTCCCCCTGCTCGCCGTTCCCTTCTTCATGCTGGCAGGCGAGATCATGAACGTGGGCGGCCTGTCCAAGCGCATCGTCAAGCTGGCGCTGGCGCTGGTCGGCCACATCCCTGGCGGGCTGGGCTACGTGGTCATCATGGCGGCGGTCATCCTCTCCGCGGTCTCGGGCTCGGCCGTGGCCGATGCCGCCGCGCTGACCTCGCTGCTGCTGCCCATGATGGTGGCCGCAGGCCACGCCAAGGAGCGCTCGGCCGGCCTCATCGCGTCAGCCGGCGTCATCGGGCCCATCATCCCGCCGTCCATCGGCTTCGTGATCTTCGGGGTGGCGGCCAACGTCTCCATCAGCAAGCTGTTCCTGGCGGGCATCTTCCCGGGGCTGCTGCTGGCTGTCGCCATGGCCGCGACCTGGTGGTGGCTGGGACGCACCGAAAAGGTCACGCCGCCACCGCGCGCCACGCGTGCCGAGCTGGGCACCGCGCTGCGCGAGGCGGGCTGGGCCCTGGGCCTGCCCGTCATCATCCTCGTCGGTCTGCGCATGGGCGTGTTCACGCCCACCGAGGCCGCCGTGGTGGCCGCGGTGTATGCCCTGCTCATCTCCATGGTCGTCTACCGCGAGCTCAGCTGGCGCGAGCTGGCCGGCATCTTCCAGGCCGCGGCCCGCACCAGCGCCGTGATCATGTTCCTGGTGGCTGCCGCCATGGTGTCGGCCTGGCTCATCACGGTGGCCGACCTGCCCAGCAAGGTGATCGGCATGCTCGAGCCCTTCATGGGCAACCCCACCCTGCTGCTGGTGGCCATCATGGTGCTGGTGATGGTGATCGGAACGGCCATGGACATGACGCCCACCATCCTGATCATGACGCCGGTGCTGATGCCGGTGGTCAAGGCCGCCGGCATCGACCCCGTTTACTTCGGCGTGCTGTTCATCATCAACAACTCCATCGGCCTCATCACCCCGCCCGTGGGCACCGTGCTCAACGTGGTGGCAGGCGTCGGGCGCATCTCCATGGGCCAGGTCACGCGCGGCGTCATGCCCTTCATGCTGGCCCAGTTCGTGGTGATGTTCCTGCTGGTGATGTTCCCCGCGCTCGTCACCGTGCCGCTGCGCTGGCTCAGCGGCTGATCCGCCCACCCCTTGCCAGTTCGCCCCCTTTTTCTGCCCGTCCTAAAACCAAGGAGACATCCATGAAACTCTTGAAGACCCTGCTTGCCACGGCCCTGGTCGCCGCGTCGCTGCTGCCTGGCGCCCACGCCCAGGAGCGCACCATCAAGTTCGCCTTCCAGAACCAGAAGGAGCACCCCCAGGCCCAGGGCGCGCAGAAGTTCGCCGACCTCGTGGCGGCCAAGACCAATGGCCGCATCGCGGTCAAGCTCTTCCCGGGTGGCACGCTGGGCGGTGACCTGCAGACCGTCTCGGCACTGCAGGGCGGCACGGTGGAGATGACGGTGCTCAACGCCGGCATCCTGTCGGCCCAGGCCAAGGAATTCGGCATCTACGACTTCCCCTTCCTGTTCGCCTCGCCGCAGGAGGCCGATGCCGTGACCGATGGGCCCTTCGGCAAGAAGCTGCTCGACAAGCTGCAATCCAAGAACCTGGTGGGACTGGGATACTGGGAGCTCGGCTTTCGCAACCTGACCAACAGCAAGAAGCCCATCACCAAGGCCGAGGACATTGCCGGCCTCAAGATCCGCGTGATCCAGTCGCCAATCTACATCGACATGTTCAACGCGCTGGGCGCCAACGCCGTGCCCATGCCTTTCCCCGAGCTCTACACCGCCATGGAGCAAAAGGCGGTGGACGGCCAGGAGAACCCCTTCTCGACCATCCTCTCGTCGAAATTCGCCGAGGTGCAAAAGCACCTCACGGTCACGCGCCACATGTACAACCCCCAGGCCGTCATCGTCTCCAAGAAGTTCTGGGACAGCCTGAACCCGGCCGACCAGAAGGCCGTGACCGAGGCCATGGCCGAGGCCACCACCTTCCAGCGCAGTGTCTCGCGCTCGCAGGCCGACGTGGCGCTGGAAGAACTCAAGAAGGCCGGCATGCAGGTCACCGAGTTCTCGCCCGCCGAGGTCGACAAGCTGCGCGCCAAGGTCAAGCCCGTGGTCGAAAAGCACAGCGACAAGGTCGGTGCCGACACGGTGCAGGAGGTCTACGCCACGCTGGCCAAGCTGCGCGGCGGCAAGTGATCCGCAACCCGCATGGCCCGGCGGCTTCCGCCCAGGCCTTGCGGGACGGCCTGTATTCCCATGGACTCCCTGCTGCTTCTCGATTCCCCGCCCACCATGTCTTCCACAAGCCCCCGCAAGGTACTGATCGGGCTGATCGGTGCAGGCATCCAACAATCGCTGTCGCCCGCGCTGCACGAAGAAGAAGCGCGGCACCACGGCATGCGCCTGCACTACCAGCTGATCGACCTGGACCGCTCGGCCTCTTCGCCCGAACAGCTGCCGACCCTGCTGGCCGCCGCACGCATCATGGGCTATGCCGGCTGCAACGTGACCTACCCCTGCAAGCAGGCCGTGATACCGCACCTGGACGATCTGTCCGAGGAGGCGCGGGCCATGGGCGCCGTGAACACCGTGGTGGTGAAGGACGGCCGGTTGGTAGGGCACAACACCGACGGCTCCGGCTGGGCTTGGGGTTTCCAGCGCGCCTTGCCGCACGCCGACCTGGCCCATGTGGTGCTGCTGGGCGCGGGCGGTGCCGGCGCCGCCATTTCCCATGCCGTGCTGCGGTTGGGTGCCCAGCGCCTGTCCATCGTGGATGCCCAGCCCGAGCGCGCTGCGCAGCTGGCGGCAGATGTCAACGCACTCTATGGCGCGCGCGCCCAGGCCAGCGACATCGCCACTGCCATGGCGCAGGCCACGGGGCTGATCCACGCCACGCCCACCGGCATGGACAAGCTGCCCGGCCTGCCGCTGGATGTGGGCCTGCTGCGCCCTGCCATGTGGGTGTCCGAGGTGGTGTACTTCCCGCTGGAAACGGCCCTGGTCCAGGCTGCGCGCGCCCTGGGTTGCCCTGTCTCGGACGGCGGTGGCATGGCCGTGGGTCAGGCCGTCGGGGCGTTCGAGCTGTTCACCGGCGTGGCCCCCGATGCCGCGCGCATGGACGCGCATTTCCGCCAACTGGTCACCAGGCGCTGACCTGGTGAGCCCACCCTTTCCCAAGGAGCCCTGCCCATGAGCACCCCGATGACGGCCGACCGTGAATCCCTGGGCACCCTGCCCAACCCCCTGGGCCTGCAGGGCGTGGAGTTCATCGAGTACGCCACGGCCCGTCCCCAGGCCCTGGGCCAGGCGCTGGAGCGCATGGGCTTCAAGCCGGTGGCGCGACACCGCTCGCGGGAGGTGCTGCTGTACCGCCAGGGCGGCATGAACATCATCGTCAACGCCCACCAGGGCGAAGAGCCGGCCCATGGCGCGCAGGCCCCCGGTGATGCCCCGGTGCTGGCCGCCATTGCCTTTCGCGTCGGCAATGCCGCCGCAGCCTACCGGCGCGTGCTGGAACTCGGGGCCTGGGCCGTGCACACCGAGGTCGAGGTCATGGAGCTCAACATCCCGGCCATCCACGGCGTGGGCACCAGCCGCATCTACTTCGTGGACCGGCACCGCGAGTTCTCGATCTACGACGTGGACTTCGTGCCCATTCCCACGGTGGACCCGCGCCCGCCCGCGCAGCACGGTCTGCACCTGTTCGGCTTGGTGCAGTACATCGGCCTGGACCGACTGGCCGACTGGACGGCTTTCTATGGCGAGCTGTTCGGCTTCGCGGAGCTGCCGCCCGAGCAGAACTTCGGCGTGCTGACGCAGGGGCGTATTCTCGCCAGCCCCTGCGGCACGCTGTACTGGCAGCTCATCGAGCCGTTGATCGACGCGCTCGATGCCGATCCGGGCGAGTTGCTGCAGCGCGTGGCCTTCGGCACGGGCGACGTGCTGGCCACCGTGGCGGCGTTGCGTGCGCAGGGCGTGGACTTCGTGGAGTCCCCCACGGGCGTGCACAGCGAGGTGCGCGGGGCGCTGACCCGCGCCGATGCCGGGGGCGCCAGCTTCGAGCTGGTGCTCGACCCGCGATGAAACCGGTACTTCCCATGCGCGCCCAGGCCATGCAACGCAACGTCGCCGATTTCGGCATGGACACCATCAGCCTCGCCGGCCCGCTGGAGGCCAAGCTGGCCGCCGTGAAGGCCGCAGGTTTCGGCCAGATCATGCTGGCCGCGCGCGACCTCGTCGGCCACCCCGAGGGCGTCGATGCCGCGGTGCACGCGGTGCGCAGCAGTGGCCTGCGCGTCACGGGCTTCCAGGTGCTCCGCGACTTCGAGGGCCTCTCGGGCCACCTGCACAGCTACAAAGTGGACATCGCCCAGCAGATGATCCTCATGGCGCGCGCCCTGGGCACCCGGGTGCTGCTGGCCTGCAGCTCCACTTCGCTGCATGCCACGGACGACCCGGCGGCGATTGCGCGCGACCTGCGCAAGCTCGCCATGCTGGCGCTGCCACACGGCATCCGCATCGCCTTCGAGGGACTGTCCTGGGGCCGGCACATCAACGAGGTGCACCAGGCCTGGGCCGCGGTGCAATTGGCCGACTGTCCCAACCTCGGGCTGGCCATCGACTCGTACCACCAGTTCGCCACCAGCACGCCGCTCGAGGCGCTGGAAGGCGTGGACCCCGAGCGCATCTACCTGGTGCAGTTGTCGGACTTCATGTGGCAAGAAACGCGCACGGTGCAGGAGCGCATCGACACGGCGCGGCACTTTCGCGTGTTCCCGGGCGAGGGCGTGCACAGCCAGGCGCTGGTGGAACTGGTGCGCAAGCTCGACGGCATGGGCTACCGGGGTGACTACAGCTTCGAGGTCTTCAACGACGACTACCAGCAACTGCCCCTGCCCTATGTGGCCGGCCGGGCGTGGAACAGTGCGGTGTGGCTGGCCGAGGGCGTGCTGCAGCGTGCCGTGCCCCTGCCAGGGCACCTGCGGCTGCAGGCGCGTTCGTGATCGCAGCTGCGGTCAGCTGTTGGCGCGCTTCTTGAGCCAGCGCATGAGCCCACCCACCACGGGCAGCTTCTCGTAAAGCTCTTCGGCCGCGTCCCAGTAGTCGCGGTGCAACGCCACCAGGCCCTGGTCGTCGAACACCAGGTGCGAGGCCCCGCGCACAGTTTGCGCCACGCCCTTGTGGAAATTCCGGAACGCGAACAGGAACTCCCAGGTCAGAAAGCACTGCTGCCCCTGCACCACGCGACCCGTGACCACGAAGCGCGGCTGGTCGAGCGCCACGAACATGTGCTCGAAGATGCGCTGGATGGCGGGCAGGCCCTGCACCTCGTTGAAGGGGTCCTTGAAGCGCGCACCGGCTGCGTACAGGCGACCCAGCGCCGCCACGTCGGCCGGGGCCAGGGTCTCGAAAAAGGCGATCACCCGGGTGACGGCTTCCTCGGTGGATGCGGTGGTGTCCGGTGGTGGCATGGGGAGCTCAAAGTCCGGTGAACTTGCGAATGGCTGGAAAGTACCATCCATACGGCAGTACCCGCAGCATTTTCATCACGCGCGTGAAGCGCTTGGGAAAGTGGATGTCGAACGCGCCCTGCCCCCAGCCCTTCAGGATGGCCGTGGCCGCCTCCTCGGGCGTGATCAGCGCGGGCATGCGAAAGTCGTTGCCCTCGGTCAGCGGCGTGGCCACGAAGCCGGGGTTGACCACGCTCACGCCCATGCCCAGGCCGTGCAGGTCCAGGTACAGCGCCTCGGCCAGGTTGATCAGTGCCGCCTTGGTCGGGCCGTAGGCCAGGCTCTTGGGCAGCCCGCGAAAGCCGGCCACGCTGCTGACCAGGCTCACATGCCCGGGGCGGCCCGACTGTGCGGCGGCCAGCATGTCTGGCAGCACGGCGGCCAGCAGGTGCAGCACGCCTGTGTAGTTCACCTGTTCGTGGCGCAGCATCACGGGCAGGTCGAACTCCGTGGCGCGCATGTGGTGGTAGGTGCCTGCGCAGTAGCACACCAGGTCCAGCGGTCCACCCGCCAGCACCTGGGCTGCGGCCGCCTTCACGGCCTCCGGTACGGCGGTGTCCAGCGGCAGGGCGACGCTGCCCGGGTGCTGCGCGGCAAACGCACTGAGGGCCGCTTCGCTGCGGGCCGACACGATGACCTGTGCGCCGCGCGCATGCAGCGCTGAGGCCGTCGCCCGGCCGATGCCGCTGGAGGCACCCACCAGCCAGGCCCGGCGGCCCTGCCAGTCGCGCAGGCGGGGGTTCAGGCTCATGGCGCCCGCCGGGTGAACGACAGCGTGATCTCGCCCAGCCGCACGCCGAACTTGCTCATGGTGGCGCGGTTGAGCATCACACGCTCGTCCATGAGGTACATCCAGTCGTCCAGGTCCACGTGGTAGACCGTGCCATCCACGGGCAGGGCCAGCGTGTAGTTCCAGCGGAAGGCGTTGCCGCGCACCTGGCCCACGGCCTGGCCGATCACGTCGTCGGCCGTGCCGATGTAGCGGCCGTCGGCCTCGCGCGTGAGGCGCCAGACACGCCGCTCCTTGCTGCCATCCGAGTAGGTGAATGCCTCGTCCAGCACGCCCTGGTTGCCGGTCCACTGGCAATGCATGACCACGGTGAAACGCTTGACGACCTTGCCGCTGCGGTCCTGGAACATGCCGTGCGCGTCGATCACGCCATTGAAGTACTGCGCCAGGTCGAGCACCGGCTTTTCGGCGGCATAGTCCGTGACGCTCTGGCCGGCACAACCCGACAGCACCACGGGAGTGGCCACGGCGGCTGCCGAAAGGAGTAACAAGCGTCGCTGCATCATGGTTCGTCTCGGTGGAATGGAATGGCTGCAGCGACAGGCCGCCGCAGGATCAGCAGGTACAGCGCCGCAGCGGCCGCCAGCTTCAGGGCGCAGGGCAGCACGGCGTAGGCCAGGCCCAGGGTGTGAAGGCCCTCGGCACTGCGCGTGCCAGGCGTGTAGCCCAGCCCGTCGAGCAGGGGCAGGGCCAGCCCTGCGGCGAGTGCCAGGTTCAGCTTGGTGGCAAAGTTCCACCAGCCGAAGTAGGCGCCCTCGTGCCGGCCGCTGTCGCCTTCGGCCGCGACCATGCCGGCCAGCAGCGCGCCCGGCAATGCCAGGTCCGTCCCCAGTGCCACTCCCGAGAGGGCGCATACGGCGAGGAAGAGCATGCTGTCGCCCGTGCCGAGCGCAGCGGCCCAGCCAAACACTGCCACCGCCAGCAGCATGCCAGCCAGCCAGGTGCGGGCCAGCCCCCAGCGCGCCACGGCACGCAGCCACAACGGAATGGAGAGCGCCGCGCAAAGGAAGTACGCGGCCAGGAACATCGGCTCCTGGCCCGGCGGGGCCTGCAACCGGTCCTGGATGAAGAACAGCACCAGCGTGGCCGGAATGGCGCTGGCAATGCCGTTGAGCACGAACACCGTGAGCAGGCTCCGGAATGCGGGTCGCGTCCAGGGGCGCCACAGGTCCGAACGGTCCGCGGCGTGTGGCGCAGATGGCGCAGGCCGGGGGGCGCGCAGCCACGCCAGCCAGCCCAGCACCAGCGTGGCCGCGAACACGCCCAGCATCACCGGCAGACCCAGCAGCGCGGGCAGCAGCGAGGCGAGCACCACGCCCACCAGCGCCGCGCCCTCGCGCCAGGCCACGATGCGGCTGCGCTGCAGTTCATCGCCGCCCAGGCGTGCGCCCCAGGACTGGTGCGCAATACCGAGCTGGCTGTAGGCCAGGTAGGTGACGAGCAGGCAGGCCAGGGCCCAGGCCGCGAGCGCACCCTGGCCCTGCACCTTGGGGAAGAACAGCGCGCCGAGCCCGACAGCCAGCACCACGGCAGACACCGCTCCTGTGGAGAGCACCGCCAGGGGCGACCGCTCGAACAGCCGGTCGGCCCAGCGGCCGAGCAGCGGGTCCGACACCGCGTCGAACAGGCGCGCGGCCAGCAGCACGCCGCCCAGTGTGGCCAGCGGCATGCCGAACTCGCGCGCATAGTGGTTGGGCAGCAGCACGTACAGCGGCAGCGCCACGAAGGCCAGCGGCAGCCCGAGCAGGCCGTAGGACAGCCCCTGGCGCCAGGGCAGCGCCGTGCCGGCGTTCATGGGGATCCCCCGCCAACCGGGGCGATCAGCGCCTGGCGCAGTGCGGGCTCGGAAGTACGGGGCGACAGCCAGATGCCGAAGAACAGGCGCGAGAACTCGGGGTCCTTGACCTCGCCCACGACCTGTCCGCCCATCTGGAACACGGCACCTGCGCCGGGCTGGTAGACGCCCGTCAATTGGTCGCCGGCCTTCACGTCGGGCAGGGCGGCCTGCAGGGCCTGTTGCCAGCGCGCAGCCTGGGCGGGGCTGAAGCGGCCCACGCGCCGCATCTCCTGGATCGAGCGCCCGGCAATCGCTTCTGCCGTGAAATCGCGCTGGTACGCGAGCTGCAGCACCAGCGGCTGTGCGGCGTAGTCGCTGGCGTCAAAGCCCGGGCTTACCCAGAGCTGGGCACTGTAGATTTCAAAGCCCAGGAAGCGCAGCGTGCCCTGGCCGGCCTGGCGCAGGCCGGCGAGCGGCGCTGTGGCCTGTGCCAGCGACAAGCCGGGGCAGAGCAACGCCAGGGTCAGGGTGAGCGCGGCGGCATGCGTCATGGCCATGGTGCTCAGTCGCGCACCAGGGTGTACTGCACGAGGTCGATGTTCGCCATGGCGAAAGCCGCTTCGCAGTAGGCCAGGTAGAACTCCCAGATGTGCAGGAAGCGCTGGTCGAACCCCAGCTGCAGGATCTGCGCGCGCTGGGCCAGGAAGCGCTCGCGCCAGCGCCTGAGGGTCTCGGCATAGTCCTGGCCGAAGGCGAATTCGTCCACCACGCGCAGGCCGGCGGCCTCGGCCTCGCGGCGGAACTCGCGCGGGCACGGCAGGCAGCCGCCCGGAAAGATGTACTGCTGGATGAAATCGGTGGAGCTGATGTAGCGGTCGAACAGGCCATCGTCGATGACGATGCTCTGGATGCAGGCCTTGCCCCCGGGCTTGAGCAGGCGCCGCACCGCCTGGAAGTAGGTGGGCCAGTATTCGCGCCCCACTGCCTCGATCATCTCGATGGAACAAATGGCGTCGTAGGGGCCGTCGGCGATGTCGCGGTAGTCCTGCAGGCGCAAATCGGACTGGGCCGCCACGCCGTGTGCGTCCATGCGCTGGCGCGCGAACTCCAGTTGCTCGGTCGACAGCGTCACGCCGGTCAGCGAGGCGCCGAACTCGGCGGTTGCCATCTCCGCCAGCGCCCCCCAGCCGCAGCCGATCTCCAGCACCCGGTCGCCCTGCTGCACGCCGGCCATGCGCAGCGCGCGGCGCACCTTGGCGTGCTGGGCCGTGCGCATGTCGCCGCCGGCATCGCCTTCGAACCAGGCGGACGAGTAGTTCATCGTGTCGTCCAGCCACAGCGTGTAGAAGGCATTGCCCAGGTCGTAGTGGGCGTGGATGTTCTTCTGGCTGTTGGCCCGCGTGTTGCGGTTGAGCAGGTGCTTGATGCGGTAGAGCAGCCGTCCCGCCCAGCTGCCGTAGATCACGCCTTCCACCTGCTGGCGGTTGGCGATGAAGACCCGAAGCAGATCGGTGAGGTGCGGCGTGGTCCAGTCACCCGCGATGTAGCTTTCGGCAAAGCCGATGTCGCCGGAATTGAGCGCTGCCCGGCACACGTTCCAGTTCTTGAGCGTGATGGCGGCCGCCGGCCCATCGCCGTGGTGGCTCCCGAAATGCTGCAGCGTGCCATCGGGCAGTTGCACCGTGAGGCTGCCGTGCTGCAGGCGCTGCATCAGGCGCAGGGCGGTGCGGGCGGCAGCTGGGGTGCCCGGTGGCAGGGTGGGGGAGAGGGTGGTGCTGTTCATGGTGTTGCGTCTCGGTGCTCAGCGGGTCACGATGGAGGCTGGCGCCTCGGGTTTGCGGTGAAAGCGCACGCGCTTGGTCCACAGCCTGAGGGCCTGCCAGTGGATGCGGGCGATCACCGCCAGCGTCATGGCCGGGTAGCCCCACAGGGCACGGCGCAGCGTTTCGCGGGTGACGGGCGAGAGCGTTCCGCTCACGCTGGTTTGCAGCAGCGGGCCGCTGGCATCGTCGTGGTCGATGCGCACCACGGTGCGTTCCTGTCCGTTCCCTGCCGTGCGCAGGAAGCGGAAGCGGTAGCCGCCGCTGACATCGCAGAACGGCGAGACGTGGAACACCTTGCGTGCATGCTGCTCGGCGCCGTAGCGCGGCTGGTCCAGCAGGTAGCAATGGCGCTCGCCAAAGGTGTTGTTGACCTCGACCACGATGGCGCGCAGGCTGCCGTCGGGTCGGTGGCAGTACCAGAAGCTCACGGGCTTGAAGGTGTAGCCCAGCACGCGCGGATAGCAGTGCAGCCAGACCTCGCCGGTGGCGTCCGCGATGCCTTCGGCGCGCAGCAACTCGTCGACCCAGGCGAGTGCCCCGCCCTTTGCGGGGCCACGGCCGTCGCCATGGTCCGTGTCGTGAAAGCTGATGGCTGCGCGCCGGTTCATGGCCAGCAGACCCGGCGCCTGCGTGTGCAGCGTGCGCAGGGGCAGCATCAGGAAAAAAGTGGGATAGGCGAACGCATGCCGCGTGGGGCGCAGCCGCGTGTGGCGCACCTGGCCAAAGCCCAGCAGGGGCTCGGGGGCGCGCGGGGCCGCCGTCATGCGGCCTCCGCCAGAGGCACCGGCATGCGGGCCAGCAGGTGCTCGGCCACGGCAAGGCCCGACTTCAGTCCGTCCTCATGGAAGCCATAGCCCGTCCAGGCGCCGCAGAACCAGGTGCGCTCGCGGCCCTGGAGCTGCGCGACGCCCTTCTGGGCGCGGATGGCCGCCAGGTCGAAGACCGGGTGCGCGTAGTCATAGCTGCCGATCACCTGATCGGGCGCGATATCGTTCACCGGGTTGAGCGATACCACCACAGGCTGAGTGAAGGGCACGGGCTGCAGCTGGTTGATCAGGTAGTGCAGGCATACACGGGCGGATTCACGGCTGCGCTCGGGCGCACGCTCGTAGTTCCAGGCGGCCCAGGCAGCGCGGCGTTCGGGCAGCACCGAGGTGTCGGTGTGCAGCACGGCGCGATTGGCCTGGTAGCGGATGGCGCCCAGCACGGCGCGCTCCTGCAGCGTGGGCTGGGCCAGCAGCGCCAGCGACTGGTCCGAGTGGGTGGCCAGCACCACGTGGTCGAAGTGCTCGGTGTTGCCGGCGGTCACCACGCGCACGCCGGCCGCGTCGCGTTCGATGCGGTGCACGGGGGTGTTCAGGCGCTTGTCGGCCACGCCGGCGACGATCTTGTCCACATAGTGGCGCGCGCCGCCAGCCACCGTCCACCACTGGGGGCGGTCGCTCACCTGGATCAGGCCATGGTTGTGGCAGAAACGGATCATCGTGGCCACGGGGAACTGCAGCATCTGGTCCGTCGGGCAGCTCCAGATACAGCCCAGCATGGGCAGGAAGTACCAGTCGCGGAACGCGTCGCCGAAGCGGTGCTCCTTGAGGAAGTCCGCGAGCGGCTGCATCAGCGCCGCGTCGGCCTGGGCCTCGGCCAGGCGTGTGCACAGGCGGTTGAAGCGCAACAGATCGTAGAGCATGCCCAGAAAGCGCGGGTTCACGAGGTTGCTGCGCTGCGCGAACACCGTGGACAGGTCCGTGCCGCTCCACTCGAGCGTGCGCCCGCCGCCCAGTGCCTGCGGCACCTGCACCGAAAACGACATGTCGGATTTGGCGGTTTCCACGCCCAGGTCGGCCAGCAGGCGGATCAGGTTCGGGTAGGTGCGTTCGTTGAAGACCAGGAAACCGGTGTCCACCCCGCAGGTCACCTCCTGGGCTCGCGGGCCTGGCAGCGCCACGTCCACCGTGTGGGTGTGGCCGCCAAAGTAGCTGCCGGATTCGTAGAGGGTGACGTCGGCCTGGCCACGCAGCCGGTGCGCCACGGCCAGACCGGAGATGCCGGAGCCGACGATGGCGATCTTCATGGCCGGCTCCCTCTGGCCGGCAGGCTGAATAAAAAAGTTGCGAAGCGTCCCGAAACGAATAAGAGAGGGAGGGAGGAGAAGCGCTCCAGGAGAACAGTCGGAACCCGTGGGACCGAAAGGCTTCGCAACGTTAAAACGGGGGGGCGCTCAACACGCCCTTGCGATGAATAGAGTAAGGGCGTTGTGCAGAAGTTCCAGAGCTTCCCCTGCATTTTTTTGAAGAAATGTAAAGAAAACATTCATGTTCACCGGGTTGGTGCAGTGGCCAGCTGTTGTTCAATGGCACGGACCAGCCCCTTGCTGTCCGGCGCCGTGAGGCTGGTGTAGCTGTCCACCAGCTTGCCGTCGCGGCCGAGCAGGTATTTGTGGAAGTTCCAGCGTGGCGGGCCCGACAACTGTGCCAGCTGGCGGAACAGCGGGGAGGCGTCGGCTCCGGTCACCACGCTCTTGGCGAACATCGGAAACTTCACACCGAAGGTGTTTTCGCAGAAATCCGCGATCTGCTGGTTGTTGCCGGTTTCCTGCGAGAAATCGTTGCTGGGAAAGCCCAGCACCACCAGGCCCTTGTCCTTGTAGCGGGCGTACAGATCCTCGAGGCCCTTGTACTGTCCCGTGAAACCGCAGAAGCTGGCCGTATTGACCACCAGCACCACCTTGCCGCTGTACTGGCACAGGGACTGCGGCTTCTCGTCCTGCAACCGCGGGTAGGTGTGCTGCAGCGTGGCCGGGCAGGATTCGGGCGGCGCCGCGAAGGCGGACGGCGCCGCACACCACCACAGCAGGGCAGTCACTGGGGCCAGGGCCAAAAGGCGCGAAAACTGGTTCATGAGAGCACCTCCCGTGTTGTTGGGGTCAATTTAACCAGTGAATCATATTTTGTCCACATAAGTTTTTATTTGTACTGATTGGTTGCGACTGGCCGCGGTGCTGGAATCGTCCCCAGCGGTGGGTGAGTGACGTGGGTATGGGAAGTACGCAGCCGAAGGGCTGGCGGATGCGAAAGAGGCGGCCTCAGCGGCCCGAAAACCCTGGAAGTCGCAAAAGGAGGACGCCACGGACGCGTGGGCGCCCCGGGCTCAGACCAGTGGCAGCAACCGGTTGAGCGAGAGCTTGACGCGCACGTCCTTGTGCGCGACCACGCCGACGATCTTCCACTGGGGCTGGGAGGTGTCGCGGGGAATCAGCTCACCGGTGGGCATGCCCAGGCGGTTGGTGACCACGGCGACGCGCGGCGTGGTGCCGCTGGTGCCGCGGCGCAGCACCACCGCCACTTCCTGGCTGGCGAGCTTCACGAAGGCGCCCGGCGGGTAGATGCCCAGGGCCTTGACGAGGGCGGCGCCGGCCTCGTCGACCTTCTGCTCCTCGTCGTAGTAGCTGGCCTGCATGGCGGCCGTCACGGGCATGGGCGAACGCGCGGCGCGAGGTGCCAGGCGCGCGCCGAAGACATCGGCGCGCTGGATCAGCCGCGCCATCTGCAGGCCCGGGCTCTTCTGCCCGAAGGCACCCGGGGTGCGGTGGTGGTGGTGGCGCACGGCCTCCAGCCAGAGTTCGCTGTGCACACCCAAGGTGCGCAAGAGGGCCTCGGAGCGGGCCGCGTGGTCCTCCACGGCGCTGATCTGCTGGGAGGTCAAGGGCTGGATCTGCTGGGCCAGCTGGTCCTGCAGGTCGGTCATGGCAATGTTCATGGAGAGGGCGGCCTGCCCCACCAGCTGAACCTGGGCTGCGGGCCAGCGCAGCATCTCCTTGGCCACCACCATGCAGACGCAGGCCACCAGCATGGCGTGGGTGCCGCTGTACATGCGCGTCTCCTGCGCCGACAGGTAGATCAGCGCCAGCAGCGTCGCGTCGGGCGCTTGTTCGCAGTTGCGCGCCAGCTCCGCGTGCAGCGGCTGGAAGCGGTCCGGAAAATCGGCCACGTGCGGGTTGCGCAGCAGCTGGGTCGTGCGGTCCTGAAGGGCGGGCCAGTCCACGACGTAGGGGGGCGCGTCCCGCTCGCGGGCGGCATGTGCTCCCGCGGTCATCTTGATCGAAGCCAGCTCTCCGAGGTTGGTGTCCTGCATCAGCATGCGCTGCAGCTGGGCGACATAGGCGCGGTAGCTCTCGCCGGACTCTTCCACGTCCACGCACAGCTGGCGGCCGCGGCTCAGCATGGTGCCCAGTTCGTCCTGCGACTGCACCACGAAGCCCTTCTGGGCCAGCAGCGTGCCGTCGGACCCCCGCAAGGCAAACGGCAGGGGATGGCCGAGCTGGATGGATGCGACGTTGATGGTGACGAGGTTCATAGCAGTGGGGCCATTATCCCGCTGCCAGGGGCGCCATTAAAGGGCGCAAACCCGGGTGGTTTGCGCCCTTTTGCACGGATGCGGTGGCGGCGTGCGCGCAGGTAGCTGCCCCGCACCGGTCAGGGAATCGCCGGAGTCTGCTGTGGCCTGGCGGCCGGGGCTTCTGGTGGCAGGCCGCGCAGGCGCCGCTGCATGCGGCCAAACCACTGGCCCACGTCGTCCACCCCCGTGAACACGGCGGGAATCACCAGCAGGCTCAGGAAGGTCGAGGTGATCAAGCCACCGATCACCGCCACGGCCATGGGCGAGCGGAAGCTCGCGTCGGCCGCGCCGAAGCCCACGGCGATCGGCAGCATGCCCGCGCCCATGGCCAGCGTGGTCATGATGATGGGGCGTGCGCGCTTGTGGCATGCGTCGATCAGCGCCTCGAAACGCGTCATGCCGTGCTCGCGCCGCGCCAGGATGGCGTATTCCACCAGCAGGATGGAGTTCTTGGTGGCAATGCCCATGAGCATGATGAGCCCGATCAGCGAGGGCATCGAGAAGCTCTTCTGTGCGATCAGCAGGCCCACGAACGCCCCGCCCAGCGACAGCGGCAGCGCCGCCAGGATGGTCACCGGGTGCAGGAAGTCCTTGAACAGCAGCACCAGCACGATGTAGATGCACAGCACGCCGGTGAGCATGGCCAGGCCGAAACTGGCGAATAGCTCGCCCATCACCTCGGCGTCGCCCACGGTGATCTGGCGCACGCCGGGCGGCAGGTTCTTGATGGACGGCAACGCGTCCACGGCCTTGGTCACGTCACCCAGGGGCAGGCCCGAGAGCTCGATCTCGAAGTTCACGTTGCGCGCGCGGTCGTAGCGGTCCACCACGGCCGGGCCGCCGCTGAACTCCAGCGTGGCCACCTGGCCGAGCATCACCGGGCCCTTGGCGCCAGGCACTGCCAGGCGTTCGAGCAGCGACAGGTCTTTGCGCGCATCGTCCTGCAGCTTGACGACGATGGGCACCTGGCGCGACGCCAGGTTGAGCTTGGGCAGCGACACGTCGTAGTCGCCCACGGTGGCGATGCGCAGGGTCTCGGCGATGGCGCTGCTGGTCACGCCCAGGTCGGCGGCGCGCGCAAAGTCGGGACGCACCGCAATTTCCGAGCGGACCAGGCTGGCGGTGGACGACACGCTGCCCAGGCCGGGGATGGTGCGCAGGTCTTTCTCGACCGCCAGGGCCGCCGTCTGCAACGCCTGCGGATCGTCGCCCGTGAGCACCAGCACGTACTTCTCACCCGAACCCCCCAGGCCCACCTTGCTGCGCACGCCGGGCAGGCTTTCCAGCGCGGCGCGGATCTGGTTCTCGATGCCCTGCTTGCGCGGCCGGTCGCCGCGGTCGGCCAGCAGGATGGTCAGCGTGGCCTTGCGCGTCTCGGCGTTGGCGCTGCCCATGAAGGGGTCGGAGCCTGCCGAGCCGCCGCCGATGGTGGTGTACACGCTCTTGACGTGGTTCACCGCCGCCACGCGCTGGCGCGCATCTTCCGCCACCACGCGGGTCTGCGCCAGCGTGGCACCGGGGGGCAGCTCCAGGTAGACCTGGGTCTGCGAGTTGTCGTCGGGCGGGATGAAGCCCGTGGGCAGCAGCGGGATCAGCGCCAGCGAACCGATGAAGAAGGCGCCTGTGGCGATGAAGGTGATCCAGCGGTGCTTGATGCACCAGGCCGCCCAGCGCAGGTAGATGCCCATCCAGCGCGGGTCCTTGTGCGCGTCCACGATGGGCTTGAGGATGTAGGCAGCCATCATGGGCGTGAGCACCCGCGCCACCACCAGGCTGGCGAACACCGCCAGCGCCGCCGTCCAGCCGAACTGCTTGAAGAACTTGCCTGCGATGCCGCTCATGAAGGCGGTGGGCAGAAACACGGCGATCAGGGTGAACGTGGTGGCCACCACGGCCAGGCCGATCTCGTCGGCGGCCTCCATAGCCGCCTGGTAGGGGGACTTGCCCATGCGCAGGTGGCGCACGATGTTCTCCACTTCCACGATGGCATCGTCCACGAGGATGCCGACCACCAGCGACAGCGCCAGCAGCGTGATCACGTTGATGGAGAAGCCCAGCAGGTACATGCCGATGAAGGCCGGTATCACCGACAGCGGCAGCGCCACGGCCGAGACGAAGGTCGCGCGCCAGTCGCGCAGGAACAGCCAGACCACCAGCACGGCCAGCAAGGCGCCTTCGTACAGCAGGTGCATGGAGCCGTCGTATTCCTCCTGCACCGGCGCCACGAAGTTGAAAGCCTCGGTGATTTCCAGGTCGGGGTGCAGGGTGCGCATCTCGGCCAGCGCCGCCTGCACGGCACCGCCCACCTCCACTTCGCTGGCGCCCTTGCTGCGCGCCACCTCGAAGCCCACCACCGGCTTGCCGTTGAGCAGGGCCATGGCGCGCGGATCGGCAAAGGTGTCGGAGACTGTGGCGACCTGGTCCAGGCGCACATGGCGGCCGTCGGACAGGGACAGCGTGAGGCCTGCGAGTTCCTGGGCCGACTGCACGGTGGCCAGGGTGCGCACAGGCTGTTCGCTGCCGCCCAGGTCGGTGCGTCCACCCGCGCTCTCGGTCTGCACCAGGCGCAGCTGGCGCGATACGTCGGCCGCGGTGGCGCCCAGCGCCTGCAGCTTCATGGGGTCGAGCGCCACGTGCACCTGCCGGTCCACGCCACCCACGCGGTTCACGGCACCCACGCCGCGCACGGCCAGCAATTTCTTGGCGATGTCGTTGTCGACGAACCAGGACAGCGCCTCGTCGTCCATGCGGCGCGAGGCGACGGTGAAGGCCAGCACCGGCTGGGCGGCCAGGTCCATTTTGGTCACGATGGGGTCGCGCACGTCGCCGGGCAGGTCGCCGCGTACGCGCGCCACGGCCGAGCGCACGTCATCGAGCGCCTCCTGCGTGGGCTTCTCCAGGCGGAACTCGGCCGTGATGGTGGCGCCCCCGTCCTGTACCTTGGTGTAGATGTGCTTCAAGCCCTGCAGCGTGGCGATCGAGCTCTCGATCTTGCGCGCCACGTCGTTTTCAAGCTGCGCGGGCGAGGCCCCGGGCAGCGACACGGTCACCGAGATGGTGGGCAGGTCGATGTCGGGAAAGTTCTGCACCTTCATGCCATTGAACGACAGCAGGCCGCCGAAGGTCAGCAGCACGAACAGCATCAGCGCCGGTATGGGGTTCTTGATCGACCAGGTAGACACATTCATGGTGAATGCTCCTTCTTTCTTACTTGGTGGCCGAGGCCGGTGCGGCCGGGGCGCCCGCAACCGCGGGGGTGGTGTTGGACACGCGCACCAGATCGCCGTCGTTCAGGAAGCCGGCACCGCGCACGGCGATCGCGGTCGCCGCCTCCAGGCCCGAGAGCACCTCCACCCGGTCGGCCACCCGCCGGCCGGTCTGGACCTTGCGCTGCTGCACGCGCTGATCGGAGCCCAGTGCGAAGACGTACGAGAAGCCATCTCGCACCACCAGGGCTTCCTGCGGCACGGTCATGGCGTCGCTGCTGCCCAGCGCGAACTCACCGCGTGCGAACATGCCGGGCAGGATGGCGGACAGCGAGGTCTTGGCATCCGTGGGTGTGTCCATCGCCGTGGCGGGCAGGTCCACGTAGACGAGGGCGTTGCGCGTCTGGGGGTCCACCGTTGGGCCGACCATGCGCACGGTGCCCTGCACGGTGGTGCCGCTGGCGGCCGTCACGCTGACCTTGGAGCCGGGCTGGATGCGCGCGATCTCGGTCGATGTGACTTCGGCGCGCCACTCCAGGCGGCCCTTGCGCACCATGCGGAACAGCTCGGTGCCGGCGCCCACCACGGCGCCCACGGTGGCGCTGCGGGCCGAGATGATGCCGCTGTCGGGCGCCACCACCTGGGTGTACTTCAGGCGCAGCTGCTGCGCGTTGAGCTGGGCCTGCGCCGCTTCCACGCGCGCCTGGGCCGTCTTTTCGGCCGTGGTGTACTGCTGGATCTGCTGCTGGCTCAAAGCGCCCGAGGCCTGCAGCGAGCGTGCGCGCTCGGCATTCGCGGCGGCCTCGGCGGCCGTGGCCTGGGCTTCGAGCACGCTGGCGCGGCCCTGGGCCACTTCGGCCTGTGTGGTCTCGGCCGAGAAGGTGGCCAGCACCTGTCCGCGCTTGACCACGTCGCCCACGTTCACGCGCACGTCGGTCAGGCGCAGGCCGTTGCTTTCGGCGCCGATGATGGCCTCCTGCCAGGCGGCGACGTTGCCGTTGGCGGCCAGGCGCAGGGGCACGGAGGTGCGCTGGGGCTGTGCCGTGGTCACCGTCAGCGCAGGACGGGGCTGGTTGGCCTTGGGCTCGTCGGCCGCACGCGAGGCGCCCGAGAACACGAGGGCGCCGGTGGCAGCCAGGACGCAGGCGGCAACGACGGCCAGCGCGGAAGCGGAGAGTTTGAACTGGTTCATGAAAGGGGTCCGTTCATCCGGAAGGTGTCAGGAAAAAAGGGGGCGGGCGCCGAGGTCAGCGGGTGCCGGCCAGGGCGGTCTCTGCCATGTCGGGGGCGCTGGTTTCCCAGCCGCCGCCTGCTGCGCGGTACAGCGCTATCCAGGCGGACTGGCGCTCATGCTGCAGGGCCAGCAGCGCGTTCTGGGCGGCCAGCGCCGTGCGGCGCGCGTCCTCCAGTTCCACCAGGCTGGCCAGGCCGCCGCGCCAGCGCGCGTCGGTGGCATCGAACGAGACGCGGTAGCCTTCGGCCGCTGCGCGGGCGCTGGCATTGCGCTCGGTCGTGCTCTGCAGCCGCACCAGCGCCTGCTCCACCTCGCTCACGGCCTGGCGGATGCGGGCGCGGTACAGCGCCACCGATTCATCGTAGCGCGCGCGGGCCGCATCGACCTGTGCCGCGCGGCGCCCGCCGTCGAACAGCGGCAGGCTCAGCGCCAGCGGGCCCAGGGTCCAGGCGTCCACATCGGTCGTGCTGCCGCCCGTGCGGACCCAGGCCTTGCCGATATTGCCGCTGAGCGACAGGCGCGGGTAGCGCTGGGCCTGGGCGTTGCCGACCTCGGCACTGGCGGCGGCCACCTCGCGCTCGGCGTTGTAGACGTCGGGGCGCTGGGAGATCACCTGTGCCGGCAGGGCCGCAATGGCGAACAGGCTGTCGGGTGCCGGTGTGATGGGCGTGGCCGTGATCAGTTGGCGCAGCGCGGCCTCCTCCTGGCCGGTCAGGGCCACCAGGGTCTTGAACTCCACATCGCACTGCATGCGCTGCTGCGATGCGCGGGCGGTTGCCTCGGCGGCGCTGGCGCGCGCCAGGGCGGCGGTGGCCGGGGCCGTGAAGCCCGCGCGCTCGCTCAGGTCCGACAGGCGCGAGGTTTCCCCGCGCGAGCGCGCATCGCGCTCAGCCACGTCCAGCTGCTGCAGGCAGGTGCGCAGGCTGCTGGTCTGCAGCGCCACCTCGGCCGCCACGCTCACGCGTGCCTCGTGCCACAGGGCCTGTGCTCCGGCCAGGCGTTCACTGGCCGCGTCGCGCGTGGCGGCGTTGGCGCCGAACAGGTCCACTTCCCAGGCTGCCTGCAGGCCGGCCTGGCTGGTGGTGGCCAGGCCGCCGATCTGCGCGTTGGCGCCGCGGCTGCTTGTCGCCTGGGCATCAAGCGTGGGCAGCAGGGTCGCGCGGGCCGAAGTCTGCGTCGCGCGCGCCTGCAGCAGGCGCGAACGGGCCTGCGCCACGCTGGGGCTGATCCCCTGCGCCGCCTCGATCAGCGGCACCAGGGCCGGGTCGTTCCACTGGCGCCACCACTGCGCCAGGTCGGCCATCTGCCCGCCGTGCGGCAGGGGCGTGGTCCAGCCCGCAGGCGCCTGCACCGGGACCACCTGGGGCGGCCGCGCGGTGCTGCAGGCGCCCAGCAGCAGCACGCTGCACACGCCCAGAGTTCGAACAAACCATGTCATTCCTCTTCCTCCTTGTTGTTGTGCTTGCGCTGTTCGCGCAGTGCCTGGCGGCGTGCCACTTCGCCCTGGATCATGGACATGGCATAGCCGGTCAGGCGTTCGGCCCAGGCGTCCGCGGTGGCGGGGCCTGCGAGTTGGGGGGCGATGGCGGCGATGGCATCGCGCTGGGTCCACAGCAGCATGACCAGGCCGCCGATCGAGAACGCCAGGCGGTGCATGTCATCGTCGATCTCGGGCACACCCATGTGCTCGCACAGCAGGCGCGCCAGCGCCATGTGTGGTGCCTTGCATTCGCGTTCGATCAGCTCTGGCCAGACGTGGGTGGGTTCGAGCAGCTCGCGCACATGCAGGCGCGTGGCCTGGCGGACCAGGTCGTCGTGCTTGAGCGGCTCCAACAGCCCGGTGAAATAGTGCTGCAGGGCCTGTTGCAGGCTGAGCCCGGGGGCGGCAAACACTTCGATGAGGTCGCTGCCGCTGCCAAAGGGCTCATAGAACGTGGCGGTGTACAGCTGCGCCTTGTCGCCGAAATGGTAGCCAATGGCGGCCACGTTGGTACCCGCCTCGACGGCGATGGCGCGCACCGAGGTGCGGGCAAAGCCGTGCTCGGAAAACAGCCGCAGCGCTGCCTGCAGCAAGCGCGCGCGCGTGTCGTCGCCATCGCTGCGCGCGGCACGGGTAGGGCGTGCAGCACGCTTGGCGGCAGGCTCGGAAAGGGGCGGGGCAGGGCACATGGCGGTGGATTAAACCACCATAATTCAAACAAGTGTTTAAATTAGCGTGACATTCGGCAACAGGCGGCCGCCGGTCACCCAGGAAGCCGCCTCCAAGGCGTCAGCGCTGGCTGCCGAACACTGCCGCCCACAGTGCCAGCACCGCGTCGCGCTCGGCCTGCAGGGCGGGGGGAGCGACCTGGGTCGGGGCTTCGTCCAGGCGCGCGCGGTGCTGCACACGTCGCAACTCGCGGTAGGCATCGGCGGCAGCCTGGCCCACGCCGGCGGGCAGCAGGCTGACCTGTTCGGCGCGCTGCAGCAGGGCGATGTTGCCCACGTTGGCCACCAGCTCGGGGTGCGCTGCCGACTGCGAGAGCACCAGGTACTGCACGGCGAACTCCGCGTCCACCATGCCGCCCACGCTGTGCTTGACGTCGAACTGTCCGTCGCGCGTGGGGTGGGCCTGGCGCACCTTCTCGCGCATGGCGACGATCTCATCGCGCAGCGCAATCGGGTCGCGTGCCGAGGTGATCACGGCCGTGCGTACGGCGTCGAAACGGGCCTCCAGCTCGGGCGTGCCCATCACGAAGCGGGCGCGCGTCATGGCCTGGTGCTCCCAGGTCCAGGCGGTGTTGCTGCCGCG
>JAZKEE010000240.1:0-1566 GCA_040387235.1 Pseudomonadota bacterium | reverse complement strand
CGTCCTCGGCCGCGAAGCCCTGGCTGTAGTTCTCGGCGATGAAGCCGGTGTTGAAGTCGCCCGAGACGAACTTCGGGTGTGCCAGCAGCGCCGCCTGGAAGGGGATGTTGCTGCTGATGCCGCGGATCACGAAGCCGTTGAGCGCGGCGCGCATCTTGTGGATGGCGTCTTCGCGGTCGGTGCCGTGCACGATGAGCTTGGCGATCATCGAGTCGTAGAACATGGGGATCTCGCCGCCCTCGTACACGCCGGTGTCCACGCGCACGCCAAGCTTCTTGGCCGTGTCGGACTGGAACATGGACTCCTCCGGCGGCTGAAAGCGCACCAGGCGCCCGGTGCTCGGCAGGAAGTTGCGGAACGGGTCTTCGGCGTTGATGCGGCACTCGATGGCCCAGCCGTCGCGCTTCACGTCGGCCTGGGTCAGCGGCAGCGGCTCGCCAGCGGCCACGCGGATCATCAGCTCCACCAGGTCCAGCCCGGTGATGCACTCGGTCACCGGGTGCTCCACCTGCAGGCGGGTGTTCATCTCCAGGAAGTAGAAGTCCTGGTCCTTGCCGACCACGAACTCCACCGTGCCGGCGCTCTGGTACTTCACGGCTTTGGCCAGTTGCACCGCCTGCTCGCCCATGGCCTTGCGCGTGGCGTCGGTGATGAAGGGCGACGGCGCCTCTTCGATCACCTTCTGGTGGCGGCGCTGGATGGAGCATTCGCGCTCGTTCAGGTAGATCACGTTGCCCTGGCTGTCGCCCAGCACCTGGATCTCGATGTGGCGCGGCTGCTGCACGAACTTCTCGATGAAGATCCGGTCGTCGCCAAAGCTGTTGCGTGCCTCGTTCTGGCAGCTGGTGAAGCCCTCGAAGGCCTCCTTGTCGTTGAAGGCCACGCGCAGGCCCTTGCCGCCGCCGCCGGCCGAGGCCTTGATCATCACCGGGTAGCCGATGCCCTTGGCGATCTCCACCGCCTGCTCGGGGCCGCTGATGGCGTCGTTGTAGCCCGGGATGGTGTTGACCTGGGCCTCGTTGGCCAGCTTCTTGGAGGCGATCTTGTCGCCCATGGCCGCGATCGAATGCGCCTTGGGGCCGATAAAGGCGATGCCCTCGTCCTCGCAGCGCTTGGCGAAGGCCTCGTTTTCCGACAAAAAGCCGTAGCCCGGGTGGATGGCCTGCGCGCCGGTCTCCTTGGCCGCCGCGATGATCCTGTCGGCCAGCAGGTAGCTTTCGCGGCTGGGCGCCGCGCCGATGCGCACGGCCTCGTCGGCCAGCTTCACATGGCGGGCCTCCTTGTCGGCGTCGGAGTACACGGCCACGGTGGCGATGCCCATCTTCTTGGCGGTGGCGATGACGCGGCACGCGATCTCGCCCCGGTTGGCGATCAATATTTTGGTAAACATAGCGAGTTTCTTTTCTAGGACGACGACCTGGAACGGGTGGTGGCGGTGCCGCTCAGAGCGGAATATTGCCGTGCTTGCGCCATGGGTTTTCGAGTTTCTTGTCGCGCAGCATGACCAGGCTGCGGCAGATGCGCTTGCGCGTCTCGTGCGGCAGGATCACGTCGTCGATGAAGCCG
>JAZKEE010000239.1:0-2232 GCA_040387235.1 Pseudomonadota bacterium | reverse complement strand
GCTGGGCGCCGGCATCGTCGAGCAGGTACTGCAGGCGCTGGGCGGGGTAGGCCAGATCCAGCGGCAGGTAGACGGCGCCGGCCTTGAGGATGGCCAGCAAGGCCACCACGGTGTCGGCCGAGCGCGGCAGGGCGACGGCGACGACCGGCTCGGGCACAGCGCAGCCGGCCAGCGCAGCGACGATGCGCTGGGCGAGTGCATCGCTGCGCACATCCAGCTCAGCATAACTGAGCTGCAGCTCCCCATCGACCACGGCCAGGGCATCGGGTGTGGCCCGCACCTGCTGGCGCACCAGGCCGTGCAGCAGGGCGTGGCGTGGATAGGCCAGGGGCGGTGGATTGAAGCTGGCGAGCCGGGTCAGCTCATCGGCGTCCAGCAGGTCCAGCGCGGCGCAGGGCGTGGCCGGGGCATGGGCCAGGGCGCGGACCAGCTGCTGCAGCGTGTGCTGCACCAGGCGGGCCAGGCGTTCGGGGGCCAGCGTGGCCACGGCCTGCAAGGCCAGGCTGAAGCCCTGGCCATCGTCGTCCACCGCCAGGGCCAGCGGATAGCCGGTGCGCTCTTCACCCCAGACCATGTCGATGGCTTGTGGGCCATCGTGCGCTGCAGCCGGGGTGTAGCGGTAGTTGAACAGGGTGGTGAACAGCGGCGCAGGCGCAGCCACGCCGCTGCAGCGCTGGGCCAGGGCGAGTGGGGCGTGCTCGTGGTGCAGCAGCGCGGCCAGGCGCTGGTGGGTGGCGCGCAGCGCATCGGCCACACCGGGTTGGCCCACGTCCAGGCGCAGCGGCAAGGTGTTGATGAACAGGCCCAGGGCGCGGTCGGCACCGGCGCCGGCGCGCATGCGGCCGAACAAGACCGTGCCGAAGACGATGGCGTGGTCGTGGCCGGGGCTGGTGCGGGCCAGCAGCAGGCCCCAGGCCAGGTGCAGCAGGCTGGCGGGGCTGACACCGGCGGCACGCGCCTGGGTGCGCACGGCGGCGGACAAGGCTGCCGGCAGCGGCAGGCGGGCTTCACGCACACCACGGGCATCCCCTTGCACGTCCAGCAGGTCGAAGGGCGCGGTGGGCTGCTGCACATCGCCCAGCTGGGCCTGGAAAAAGGCCTCGTGTGCCGCCACCGGCATGCTCTCGTGGGCGCGCCACACCTGGTTGCGGAAGGGCAGTGGCGGGCGCAGCAGCGCGGTCTGGCCATCACGCAGTGCGTGCACCTCCTGCAGCACGATCTCCAGCGAGCTGTGGTCCAGGGTCAGGTGGTGCACACACAGGGCCAGCAGCCAGCGGCCCGTGCCGTCGGCATAGGCCGGGTCGGGCTGGGCGACGGCACGCAGCATGGGTGCGCGGCGCAGGTCGATGCGGTGGCGCCGGGCGTCCACCGCATCCAGCAACTGGGCCAGGGCGCTGGCGTCGGTGGGCGGCAACTGCTCGATGGCCAGCGGCGCGCTGCGCCAGACCACCTGCACCGGCTCGGGCAGGCCCTGCCAGGCCACGCTGGTGCGCAGGATGTCGTGGCGGTGGATCACCTGCTGCAGCGCGGCGCTGAAGCTGTCGAGCTGGGCCTGGTCGGCAAAGCCCAGCACCACCGGCGACAGGTAGACATCGCCCTGCTGGTGCAGCAGGTGGTGGAACAGGATGCCCTGCTGCAGCGGGGCCAGTGGGTAGATGTCCTGCACGTTGGCGGCGCCGCCATCGACCTGGGCGACGATGGTGTCGATCTGCGCGAATGTCAGGTCCAGCATGGGCAGCATGGCCGGCGTGATGGCCTGTGCCTGGTCCGGGATGCCCACCGGCGGCACCGGTGGCATGGCGTCGACGGCCTGGTCGGCGCGCTGCACCTGCAGCGCCATGTCGGCCAGCTGCGGGTGGCTGAACAGCGCGCTGACCTCCAGCACCAGGCCATGCTGGCGCAGGCGTTCGACCAGGCTGATGGCCAGCAGCGAATGCCCGCCCAGGTCGAAGAACTGGTCCAGCCGGCCGACCTGGGGTTGGCGCAGCAACTCGGCCCAGAGCGTGGCGAGGGTGGTCTCGGTGTCACCCTGGGGCGGCACGAAGTCCTGCCGCGACAGCGCCTGGGCATCGGGCAGCGGCAGGGCACGGCGGTCGAGCTTGCCGTTGGTGGTGAGCGGCAGGGCAGCCAGCGCCAGGATGGCGGCAGGCAGCATGTGCTCGGGCAGGCGCTGGGCGAGCCAGGGCTTGAGCGCCTCGGGCTGCTGGTCTTCGAGCAGCACCACATAGGCCA
>JAZKEE010000238.1:0-31994 GCA_040387235.1 Pseudomonadota bacterium | reverse complement strand
GCCAAATTGTCCGACGGCTGGGTGGAAGACGGCTGTGTGGAATGCCCCTTGCATCAGGGCACCTTCGACATCCGCACGGGGGCGCCCTGCAAGGCACCCGTCACCGAAGCGGTGCGTACCTTCCCGGTGCGCGTGGTGGCAGGGCGGGTCGAAGTGGGGCTTTGACGCACCGCGACCCCAGCGCTCACGGTTTTTTGGTTTTCCTTTTGTTGATGGATAAGGATTGAAGATGGCACAACTCTCCCGCACCTCGCTTCGCAACCGGCTCGAAGTGGCCGCTCTGGTCACCCTGACCACCCTGGCGGCCTGCGCAAGCTTCACTGCAGCAGCGCAGCAGGGCCCCATCAAGGTCGGCATGGCGCTCGACATCTCGGGCCCGTTCGCCGGCCCCGGCGCCGATGCGCGCGATGGCTTCAACCTGGCCATCAAGCAACTCGGCGGCAAGCTCGGCGGCCAGCCGGTGGAGTTCGTGCAGACCGACATGGCCGGCAGCCCGGACCAGGCCAAGCAACTGGTCGACCGCTTCGTGCAACGCGAGAAGATTGATCTGTTCACCGGCCCCATCGCCTCCAACGTGGCGCTGGCCGTGGCGCCCACGCTGTTCGCCGCCAAGGTGCCCTACCTGTCGAACAACGCCGGCCCGAGCCAACTGGCCGGCGCGCAGTGCAACGCCTACTTCTTCGGCACCGCCTACCAGAACGACCAATACCACGAGGCCGCAGGCCAGTTCGCGGCCGACCGCGGCTTTGGCCGCATGGTGCTGATCGCCCCCAACTACCCCGCCGGCAAGGATGGCCTGACGGGCTTCAAGCGCAAGTTCAAGGGCACGGTGGTCGACGAGATGTACACCAAGGTCGGCCAGATCGACTATGCGACCGAACTCGCGCAGCTGCGCGCCGCCAAGCCCGAGGCCGTGTACTTCTTCCTGCCCGGTGCCATGGGGATCAACTTCATCAAGCAGTTCGTGGGGGCCGGGCTGTCCAAGGACATCATGCTGGTGACGAGCGGCTTCTCGGCCGACGAGGACATCATCGGCGCGGTGGGCGAGCCCATGCTGGGCCTGTTCAACACCTCGCACTGGGCGCATGACCTGGACAACGCGGCCAACAAGGCCTTCGTCGCGGCCTTCCGCAAGGAGTACGGCGGGCGCTACCCCTCCATCTACGCCGCGCAGGCCTTCGACGTGATCAGCGCCATGGACTCGGCCGTGAAGGCTGTGGGCGGCAAGGTGTCCGACCGCGAGGCGCTGACCAAGGCCCTGGCCAAGGCGCAGTTTCCCTCGGTGCGCGGCAGCTTCCGCTATGCCAACAACCACTACCCGGTGCAGAACTTCTACCTGCGCACCATCGGCAAGAACGCCGAGGGCCGCGTGACCAACAAGACCATCAAGACGGTGCTGGAGAACTATGGCGACGCTTTCTCCGCCCAGTGCCCGCTGAAGTGATCCTGTTGCCGCCCTTGCCCTTGCCCTTGCGCATCCCCTTCACGCCATGAATCCGATCCTCATCGTCGAACAATTGCTCAACGGCGCAGGCTATGGGCTCATGCTCTTCCTGATCGCCGCGGGCCTGACCCTGGTCTTCGGGATCATGGACGTGATGAACCTCTCGCACGGCTCGCTGTTCATGGTGGGCGCCTACGTGGCTGCCACCGTGCACGTGCACAGCGGCTCGTTCGCGGGGGCGGTGCTGGTGGCGATTGCTGCCACGGTGCTGGTGGCCGTGCTGCTGGAGGTGACGCTGATGCGCCGCCTCTACGGGCGTGACCACCTGGCCCAGGTGCTGGCCACCTTCGGCGTGATCCTGGTGGCCGACGATGCGGTGAAGATGGCCTGGGGCCCGTCCCCCGTGATGGCGCCCACGCCTGCCTTGCTGTCGGGCCCGGTGGAACTGTTCGCGGGCCTGCCGTACCCCTCGTACCGGCTGGTGGTGCTGGTGGCCGGGGTGCTGGTGGCGGGGCTGTTGTACCTGCTGGTCAACCACAGCCGGGTGGGCATGCTGGTGCGCGCCGGGGCCTCGGACCGGTGGATGGCAGAGCTCATGGGCGTGCGCGTCAAGCGCGTGTTCAGCGGCATCTTCGTGCTCGGTGCGGCGCTGGCGGCCCTCGCAGGCGCCCTCATGGGCCCGCTGATGGCGGTGCAGGTGGGCATGGGCGAGGCCATCCTGATCCCGGCGCTGGTGGTCATCGTCATCGGGGGCATCGGCTCGGTGCGCGGCGCCTTCGTGGCTGCGCTGCTGGTGGGGCTGGTGGACACCATCGGCCGCGCCTTCTTGCCGCTCTTGCTGCGTGCCACGCTGCCGCCCGCCGTGGCCGCCGACCTGGGCCCGCTGTGCGCCGAGGTGGCCATGTACGCTCTGATGGCGGCGGTGCTGAGCTTTCGCCCTGCGGGGCTGTTTTCTGCCAAGGCATGAAATGAAACACCCCCTGAGTCGCTTCGCGCCTTCACCCCTCTCTCGACTCGCTGCGCGAGTCGGGAGGGGGACGCCCCCAGCGCAAGGGCTGGATACGCCGCCTTCGCGGCGGGGCGGCCCTTGCGCGGGGGCGCTGGTCTTGGCCGCGCCAGTTTCATGCGCCGCGCGTGGCGCATAGAACCGACGGAACCTGATATGCCCTCTTCCCTGAATATTTCTTCTTCCGCGTTGCAACAGGGGACTGCGCAGCACTGGCGCTTTCCGCTGCCGCCGCTGGTGCTGCTGGCCGCGTTGGCCGTCTTTCCCTTGGTCGCACCGGCCCTGGGCCTGGATTTCTACATCGGCTTCGTGCGCCGGGTGCTGGTGGTGGCGCTGGCCGCCGCCAGCCTGAACTTCATCATGGGCTTTGGCGGCATGGTGGCGCTGGGGCATGCGGGCTTTGTGGGCGTGGGCGCCTATGCGGTGGTGGTTCTCAGCGACGCGGGTGCCACCTCGGCATGGGTCGTCTGGGGCGCTGCCATGGCCGCCGCCGCGCTGGTGGCCGCACTGGTGGGAGCCATCTCGCTGCGCACCAAGGGCGTGTACTTCATCATGATCACGCTGGCCTTTGCGCAGATGCTGTACTTCGTGTTCGTCTCGCTGCGCAGCTATGGCGGCGACGACGGCTATACGCTGCCCATGCGGCCGGCGCTGGGCCTCGGTTTGGACGTGGTGCACGAGCCCACGCTGTACTGGGTGGTGCTGGCCCTGGTGGCGCTGGTGCTGTGGTGGCTGGACCGGGCCACGGCCTCGCGCTTTGGCGCGGCGCTGGCGGGCATCCGCGACAACGAAACCCGCATGCGCGCCCTGGGCTACCCGGTCTACCTGCTGCAGCTGGCGGCCTTCACGCTGGCCGGTGCCATCGCCGGCCTGGCGGGCGCGCTGCTGGCCACGGGCAACAGCTTCGTGAGCCCGTCGATGATGCATTGGACGCAATCGGCCACGCTGATCGTGATGGTCGTCATCGGCGGCCTGGGCCGGCGCTGGGGCGGCCCGCTGGGCGCAGCCGTATGGCTCGCGCTGGAAGAAGTGCTCAAGCTGCACACCGACTACTGGCACATGCCGCTGGGCGTGTTGTTGATCGCCACCGCGCTGTATGCGCCCAAGGGCCTGGCCGCGCTGGCAGACCTGCGCACAAGGAGGACTGCGCGATGAGCCTCTTTCAAGTGCAGGGCCTGGTCAAGCGCTTTGGCGGCCTCCTGGCCACCGACCATGTGGACCTGTCGGTGGCGCATGGCGAGGTGCATGCCCTCATCGGGCCCAACGGCGCGGGCAAGACCACGCTGGTCAACCAGATCTCGGGCCTGCTGGCACCTGACGCGGGCCGGGTGCTGCTGGACGGTGCCGACATCACCGCGCTGCCCATGCACCGCCGCGTGGCCAAGGGCCTCTCGCGCTGCTTCCAGGTGACGCGCATCTTTCCGAAGCAGACCGTGCGTGACAACCTGCTGCTGGCCGTGCAGGCGCACAGCGGGTCGAGCTTTCGCTTTGTGCAGCCGCGCTCGCAGGCGCGCGGCCTGTACGAGGCCGCCGACCGGCTGGCCGAGCGGGTCGGCCTGCAAGGCAGCATGGGCGAGACCGCCGGAGCCCTGCCGCATGGCGCGCAGCGCACGCTGGATGTGGCGCTGGCGCTGGCATCGGCCCCCAAGCTGCTGCTGCTGGACGAGCCCATGGCCGGCATGGGGCCTGACGAATCGCTGCAGATGGTGCAGCTCATCGAAACCCTGCGCAAGGACATGGCCGTGCTGCTGATCGAGCACGACATGGAGGCCGTGTTCCGGCTGGCCGACCGCATCTCGGTGCTGGTCTACGGCCGGGTGCTCACCGCCGGCACGCCCAGCGAGATCCGCAACAACGCCGAGGTGCAGGCCGTTTACCTTGGCACTGAATCACGGGGCACCGAAACCCTGGAGGCGTCCCCATGAGCGCGCCCGAACCCTTGCTGAGCTGCCAGGGCCTGGAGGCCGGCTACGGCGTGAGCCAGGTGCTGTTCGGCATCGACCTCGCCATCGCTGCAGGCGAGGTGGTGTCCCTGCTCGGCCGCAACGGCATGGGCAAGAGCACCACCATCAAGACCCTGGTGGGTGCGCTGCGCCCCACCGCCGGCGGCATCCGCTTCGCAGGGCAGGCCACCGATCGCCTCAAGAGCGACGCCATTGCCCGCCTGGGCCTGGCCATCGTGCCCGAGGGGCGCCACGTGTTTCCCAACCTCACGGTGCGCGAGCACCTGCTGGCCTTCGCCGATCACCGCAACGGCTTGCGCGATGCCTGGGACCTCGCGCGCATCTACGGGGTGTTCCCGCGCCTCAAGGAGCGCCAGAACAACCTGGGCAACCAGCTCTCGGGTGGCGAGCAGCAGATGCTGGCCATCGGCCGGGCGCTGTCGACCAATCCGCGCCTGCTTATCCTGGACGAGGCCACCGAAGGCCTGGCCCCTGTCATCCGTGAGGAGATCTGGCGCTGCCTGGCCACGCTCAAGGCCGCGGGCCAGACCATCCTGGTGGTCGACAAGTACGTGCACCGCCTGGTGGGCCTGGCCGACCGGCATGTGATCCTGGAGCGCGGTCGCGTGGTCTGGCAGGGAGACTCCGCCGCGCTCAATGCCGACCGCAGCCTGTGGTCGCGCTACCTCACCGTCTAGACCGCCAAAGGTTCCCCATGCAGATGACCGAACAGGCTGGCGCAGCCATGGCCGAAGCGCCTGTGCACGCCATCACCTTGCTGCCGGCCGGCAAGACCTTCTCCAGCCCGGCAGGCGAAAGCGTGCTCGACGCCGCCCTGCGCCAGGGCATCCTGCTGCCCCACCAGTGCAAGACCGGCACCTGCGGCGCCTGCCGTGCCCGGGTGGTCGATGGCGAGGCCGTGTGCCTGCCTGGCGCGCAGCCGGCGGCGCTTTCTCTGGAGGAAGCCGCCCAAGGCGTGTACCTGCTGTGCTGCACGCAGGCGGCCAGCGATCTGCACATCGAATGCGCCGAGATACCGCACATACCGGGCATCGCCGTGCGCAAGCTGCCGGTGCGCGTGGCGGCCATGGAGCGGCTCGCGCCCGACGTCATGCGCGTGCAATTGCAGCCCCCGGCGGGCCAGCAGCGCCTGCATTACGCCGCAGGCCAGTACGTGGACGTGCTGCTGCCCGGCAACCGCCGGCGCAGCTACTCGCTGGCTGCATCGGCCCGTGACGGGCAGGACCTGCTGGAGCTGCACATCCGCCACCTGCCGGGCGGGCTGTTCACCGACCAGGTTTTCGGCAAGCTCAAGGCGCGCGACGTGCTGCGCATCGAGGGGCCGTTCGGTACCTTCGGCATGCACGATGGCGCATCGCAGGCACCGGCCATCCTGCTGGCCAGCGGGACCGGCTTTGCGCCCATCAAGGCACTGGTCGAACAGCTCCTGGCCATTGGCAGCGGCCGCTGCGTGCACCTGTACTGGGGCGGTCGAAAGCGCGAGGACCTGTACCAGCACAGCCTGTGCCTGGAGTGGGCGCAGGCGCTGCAGGGCCGCCTGACCTACGTGCCCGTGCTCTCCGACGCACCCGAGACCGACGCGTGGACCGGCCGCACCGGCTGGGTGCACCAGGCCGTGCTGCAGGACCACGCGGACCTGTCGCAGCACGAGGTGTATGCCTGCGGCGCGCCCGCCATGGTGGATGCCGCGCGTCGCGACTTTGCGGCGAAGGCCGGCATGCGGCCCACAGCGTTCTTTGCGGATGCCTTCGTGGCGCAACCGGGGTGAGCCGGATTCAGTGCGGCTGGCCGTGCCGCTGGCGCGTGTCCGAAGGTGCCTCGCCAAAGCGTCGGCGGTAGCCCTCGGCAAAGTGCCCCAGGTGGAAGAAGCCGTAGCGTGCGGCGATGTCAGAGACCTGCGGGGGGCGTTCTGACGTGGCAGGTTGCTGCAGGGCCGCATGCACGGCGTCGAGCCGCAACTCACGCAGGAAGGCCATGGGGCTTTTGCCCGTGCACTGGGCAAAGGTCTGCTGCAGCGACCGGGCGCTGACGCCCACGTGCGCGCACACCTCGGCCAGGGTGATGGGCAGCTCCAGCCGGCTGTGCATGAACTCCTGTGCCCGTTTGACCACGCGCGGCAGCACAAGGGTTGTGCTGCCAGGCATGGCCGCACCGGCCGCCAGGGCCTGTGAATAGTTGTGCCGTGTGGACAGCAGCAGGCTGGTGAGCAAATGGCTCTCAGCCTGCTCGGCCAGCACCGGGTGGCCCAGCAGGAAGGCATTGGTCTCCACTGCCGAGCGCAGGTAGGCGATGAAGCTGGCCATGCCCATGAGCGCGGGCTGGGCCAGGTCTACACCGAGCTCGAACACCAGTGGCTGCTGCGCCGGTGCCTGCAGCAGGGCCGACAGGCGGGTGTGCAAGGCCTTGCGGTCGATCTTGACGATGAACTGCGGGCTGTCCTCGTGCCAGCGCATCGACAGCGGCTCGGTGGGCGAGGGCAGCGAGGCCATGAGCGCATGCGACTCGACTGTCTGGCCGCCGCAGCGCACCGACGCACCACCGCGCAGCGGTATCTGCAGCAGGTAGAAGCCGCCGAGGTGGCCAGGCTCGATGCGCACGGCCGGGCCGTACTGCACGTAGTTCAGGCTGGCATCGCGGTGCAGGGGCACGCTGTGGTGACAGGCATCGAGCTGTGCGCCGCGGTGCAGGGTGGCCAGCTCGTGCGGGCAGAACACGCGGCCCACGAACTCGCGCGCCTCGTCCAGGTCATGGCTGTCGAACAGGCGAAAGCGCTCCAGCGGTAGCGGGTGCGCGGTGCTGCTCTGCTGGGCGGTGTGCATGCGGTTCGGCCGGTGGGGTGTTGGTTTTTGGGCAAGCACGAAACACGCCATGGCAGGGGGCGCGAAAACATGCGTTTGCGGGATACGCCCTGCGCTTTCGGGATGCGGATGCGCGGGCTGCTTTCCTATTCTTGTGCAGGCCCCGGGTGCTGCGCAAGAGCGTTAGCACCCGGGTGCACGGGGCGGATGTGACGGCGTGTTACCGCTGGTGCACTGCAACATGTTTCGGACAACACAGGAGTCAGCATGGTCCAGGGATTCGACAGCATGCGCGGCAAGAGCGCGATCGTGACCGGGGGCGCCACCCTCATCGGCGCCGGGGTGGTGCGTGCCCTGCACCAGGCTGGGGTGCGGGTGGTGGTGGTCGACATCAACGCCGAGGTCGGGCAGGCGCTGGCGGACGGGCTGGGTGAGGGGGTGCTGTTCAGCCGCACCGACATCACTGATGACGCCCAGGTGGCCGCCTGCGTGGCCCTGGCCGCCGAGCGCCATGGCGGCGTGAACTACCTGGTGAACCTGGCCTGCTCCTACCTGGACGACGGCATCGCCTCGCCACGCGAGGACTGGCTGGCCTCGCTCAACGTCAACTTGGTCAGCGCGGTGATGGTGCTCAAGGCCGTGCGCCCGCACTTCCAGCAGGCGGGGGGCGGAGCGGTGGTCAACTTCACCAGCATCTCCTCGGGCGTGGCGCAGACCGGGCGCTGGCTCTACCCCGTGGGCAAGGCGGCCATGGTGCAGCTCACGCGCAGCATGGCCATGGACCTGGCGGGCGAGGGCGTGCGCGTGAACAGCGTCTCGCCCGGCTGGACTTGGTCGGCCATCATGGACCAGCTCACCGGCGGCGACCGCGCCAAGACCGACCGCGTGGCCGCGCCCTTCCACCTGCTGCGCCGCGTGGGCGACCCGGCCGAAGTAGCCAACGTGGTGCTCTTCCTGTGCTCGGACCTGGCCAGCTTCGTGACCGGCGCCGACTATGCGTGCGACGGCGGCTACTCGGCCATGGGGCCCGAGTCCCATGAACCCGCCATTCCCAAACTCATGTCGTGAAGGAGCAGCCATGACCATCCGATCTGTAGGCATCATCGGTGCCGGTTTCGCCGGCCTTTCCACCGCCAAGGTGCTGCGCTCCTTCGGCTTCGAGGTGACGGTGTTCGAGAAGGAGCCCGACGTGGGCGGTGTCTGGGCCGCCTCGCGCCGTTACCCGGGCCTGACCACGCAGAACCCGCGCACCACCTATGCGCTGTCGGACTTTCCGATGCCGGCCAGCTACCCCGAGTGGCCTTCCGGCCAGCAGGTGCAGGCCTACCTGCACTCGTATGCCGAGCACTTCGGCCTGGTGCCATTCCTGCGCATGTCCACCACGGTGGAGAGTGCGGTGCTCGATGAAGAGGCCGGTGTATGGACCGTGAAGGCGCGCCGGGCCTTGGCGGCAGCCCAGGGCGGCGCCTTGCCGGCCGAGGTGCACCGCTTCGACTACCTAGTGGTATGCAACGGCATCTTCAGCGAGCCCGCTGTGCCTCACTACCCGGGTGTGGATGAATTCGTGGCCGCCGGCGGGCGCGTGTGCCACACCAGCCAGTTCAACGACGCGAACGATGCGCGTGGCAAGCACGTGCTGGTGGTGGGCTACGGCAAGTCGTCGTGCGACGTGGCCAATGCCATCGCCGCCGACAGCGCGAGCACCACGGTGCTGGCGCGCCAGCTGATCTGGAAGATCCCGAAGAAGTTCATGAACGTGCTGAACTTCAAGTTCCTGCTGCTTACGCGCATGGGCGAGGCGCTGTTCAAGTACATCGAGCCCAAGGGCTTCGAAAAATTCCTGCACGGCCCGGGCCTGCCGGTGCGCAACTCCATGCTGGGCAGCGTGGAATCGGTGGTCACGCGCCAGCTCAAGCTGCGCGAGATCGGCCTGCACCCGGGCACCCCGCTCGAGACCATTGCCCGCAGCACCGTGAGCCTGGTGACCGACGGCTTCTACGAGAAGGTGGCCGCCGGCGAACTGGGTGTGCGCAAGGGCGTGAGCATCCGCGCGCTGCAGCCCGGGCAGGCCGTGCTCAGCAACGGCGAAGCGGTGCCCGCCGATATCGTGGTCTGCGGCACTGGCTGGCACCAGCAGGTGCCTTTCTTCGACAGCAGCGTGCTGCAGCGCGTGACCGATGCGCGCGGCAATTTCCGGCTGTACCGTTCCATCCTGCCCGTGGCCATGCCGCGCCTGGCGTTCAACGGCTACAACTCCTCGTTCTTCAGCCAGCTCAGCTGCGAGATCGGTGCGCTGTGGCTGGCCAACCACCTGCGCGGCGGGCTGCAACTGCCTGCGCAGGACCAGATGAACGCGCAGATCGACCGGCGCCTGGCCTGGATGGAGGAGCGCACCGATGGCAAGCACTCCAAGGGCACCAACATCATCCCGTTCTCGGTGCACAACATCGACGAGCTGCTGCAGGACATGGGGCTGCCCCTGGGCGTGTTCACCCGCTTCAGGCAATGGCTGGAGCCGGTGAACCCCTCGGACTATGCCGTTGTCACCCGGCAACTGCTGGCGCGGCATGCGGGCGTACCCGCCACGGCAGGCGCGCCCCAGGTGACCCCCGGCGCCGCCGCCTCCTCCTGAACCTCTCACGAAATTCCACCACCCATAAGGACCCCCCCCATGCCAGGACAATGGACCACGCTCGATGCCGCCGACGGCAGCGGCCGCTTTCGCGCCTACCTCGCCACGCCGGCCAGTGGCAGCGGCCCGGGGCTGGTGCTGGCGCAGGAGATCTTCGGCGTCAACGCCACCATGCGCGACGTGGCCGACTACTACGCCGAGGAAGGCTACGTGGTGCTGGTGCCTGACCTCTTCTGGCGCCAGGAACCTGCGGTGGAGCTGGACGCCGCCAGCGACATGCCGCGCGCCTTCGGGCTCTACCAGGGCTTTGACGAGGCCAAAGGCGTGCAGGACCTGCAGACGGCCATCTCCGCGCTGCGTGCGCGCACCGAGGTCCGGGCGCAGGGCGGCAAGGTGGGCGTGCTGGGCTTCTGCCTGGGTGGCAAGCTGGCCTACCTGGCGGCCTGCCGCACCGACGCCGACGTGGCTGTGGGCTACTATGGCGTGGGCATCGAGGCCGCGCTGGCCGAGGCCGCGGACATCCAGTGCCGCCTGGTGCTGCACGTCGCCGAGCTTGATGGTTTTTGCCCACCGCCCGCGCGCGCGGCCATCGTGCAGGCCCTCTCGGGCCGCGAGAACGTGGAGCTGTACGTCTACCCTGGTACCGACCATGCGTTCGCACGCACGGGAGGCGATCATTTCCACAAGCCATCGGCCCTCATGGCGCACCAGCGCAGCGTGGCCGCGCTGCGGCACGCAATGGGGCCGCACTACGACCTGTCGGCCCTGTGGGACAGGCACTGCGAATACGAGTTCGCCAGGCGCGACGTGGACGCCACCATGTCCACCATGGTGGCCGAGCCCTATGTGAACCACATCCCCACGATGACGGGGGGCGTGGGCTACCGGCACCTGCACGATTTCTACACGCGCCACTTCGTCAACAGCAACCCGCCCGATACCAGCCTCACGCCGATCTCGCGCACCGTGGGGGCCACGCAAGTGGTCGACGAGATGCTTTTCAGCTTCACCCACACCACCGAGATCCCGTGGATGCTGCCGGGTGTGGCGCCCACCGGCCGGCGCGTGGAGATACCGCTGCTGGCGGTGGTGAAGTTCCGCGGCGACAAGCTCTACCACGAGCACATCTACTGGGACCAGGCCAGCGTGCTGGTGCAGGTGGGGCTGCTGGACCCCAAGGGCCTGCCGGTGGCGGGGGTGGAGACGGCGCACAAGCTGCTCGACGAAACGCTGCCGTCGAATGGGTTGATGGCGCGTTGAAGGCTGATCGCGATGTTCTAGGTGATAACCCGACAGGCCGTGCGACTGATGTGCCGCATCAGAAACAATGATTGGCACAGGTCGTTGGCGCGCCCTACATTGGGGCCACTAGAACATCGAGGAGACAAGCATGCAGCGCATTCTTTGTGCCGGGGCCCTGGCCGCCGGCCTGTTCGTGCAGGGCGCCCAGGCGGGTACCGTGACCATACTCACCTCCTTCCCCAAGGAACTCACCACGGCCTACCAGAAGGCCTTCGAGGCCAAGAACCCGGGCATCAAGATCGAGATCCTGAACAAGAACACCACGGCGGCCATCGCCTACGTGCGTGAGCTGCCCGAGGGCCAGCGGCCGGACATCATGTGGGCATCGGCCCCTGACGCCTTCGAGGTGCTGGCGCGCAACAAGCTGCTGCAGGCGGCCCCGGACACGAAGAACCCTGCCGCACCGGCCAAGATCGGCAACTACCCGCTCAACGACCCGCAGGGCCTGTACTACGGCCAGGCACTGGCGGGCTACGGCATCATGTGGAACACCCGCTATCTGCAGGCCAACAAGCTGCCGGCGCCCAAGGAGTGGGCAGACCTCACGCGCCCTGAATATTTTGGCCATGTGGCGATCTCCTCGCCCTCGCGCTCGGGCACCACGCAGCTCACGGTGGAGACCATCCTGCAGGGTGAGGGCTGGGACAAGGGCTGGTCGCAACTGCTGGCCATGATGGGCAACGCCGCCGCCGTGACCGACCGCAGCTTTGCCGTGCCTGATGGCGTGAACAACGGGCAGTACGGCATCGGCATCGTGATCGATTTCTTCGGCCTGGCGGGCAAGTATTCGGGCTTTCCGGTGGACTTCGCCTACCCGGCCATGACGGCCGTCGTGCCGGCCAACATCGCGTTGATCGCGGGCGGAAAGAACACCGACGAGGCCAGGAAGTTCATGGCCTTCAGCATGTCCACCGAGGGGCAACAACTGCTGTTCGACCCGAAGATCAGCCGCCTGCCCATCCTGCCCTACAGCAGCCTCAAGGCACCCGCGGGCTACCCTGTGCCGCAGGACGTGGCGCAGCGTGCCAAGGTGCAGTTCGACGCAGACCTGTCCGAAAACCGTTACCAGGTGGTCACCAGCCTGTTCGACCAGATGGTGACCTTTCGCCTGAAAGAGCTGCAGGCCGCCACGCGCGCCATCCACGACGCGGACAAGGCCCTCAAGGCCAAGCCCAATGCCAAGGGCACCGAACTGCTGCAGCAGGCGCGCAGCCTGGCCTACACCTCGCTGGTGGGGGAGTCCAACGTGAAGAACGAGGAGTTCCTTGCGCTGTTCCGCAAGAACCGGCGCGACGTCGAGGTCTCCAAGCAGCTCACGGGCCTGGAGCAACTGTGGGCCACCAAGGCGCGCGAGAACTATGAGCGCGCGCGCGGCCTGGCACAGCAAGCGCAAGGCCTGGCCAAGTAGCCGCATCGCATCCCTCCCATCCATGGGCGCCCTTCGCAGGTGCCGGGAAGCTCCCACCATGTCCGCTGTCTATTCCGAACCCGGCGCCGCCGGGCCCGGTGCGGCCCGCCCGCGCCGTCTGCTGCACGCCCTCACGGGCGTGGGGCCCTGGGTCGCCTTCGGGCTGATCCTGGCCTTCCTCCTGCTGTTCCTGCTGATCCCTGTGGGGCTGGTGGTCTACACCGCCTTCATCAACGAGACGGGGGCCCTCACCATCGGGCACTTCGCCAATTTCTTTGCGCAGTCGGTGTTCCGCGAGTCGTTCTTCAACAGCCTGGTGGTGTCGCTGGCGAGCGTGTTCTTTGCGAGCCTGATCGCGGTGCCCCTGGCCTACCTCACGGTGCGCTTCGAGTTCCGCGGGGCGCTGCTGATCCAGACGCTGGGCGTGCTGCCGCTGATCATGCCGCCCTTCGTCGGTGCGGTGGCGCTGCAGCTGATCTTCGGGCGCAATGGGTCCGTCAACCTGCTGCTCAACGAGTACTTCGGCTTCACGGTGCCCATCATGGACGGCCTGGTGGGTGTGACCTTCGTCGAGAGCATCCACTACTTTCCGTTCATCCTGCTGAACCTGGTGGCGTCCATGCGCAACATCGACGGTGCCATGGAGGAGTCGGCCCTGAACCTGGGCGCGCGCGGCTGGCGGCTGTTCCGCCGGGTGATCTTCCCGCTGGCCATGCCGGGCTACCTGGCGGGTGCGGCCCTGGTCTTCGTGAAGGTGTTTGACGACCTGGGCACGCCGCTGGTGATGGGCGTGACCAACATGCTCGCACCCCAGGCCTACCTGCGCATCACCTCGGTGGGCATCGACGATCCGCTGGGCTACGTGATCAGCGTGATCATGATCGCGTTCTCGATCCTCGCGCTGTGGATGGCGGCGCGCGTGATGAAGGGCAAGGACTACGCCACCCTGCAAAAGGGCGGCAGCTCGCTGCAGCGCCGGCGCCTGTCGGCCTGGGAGTCGGTGCTGGCGTATGGCTGGATCGTGCTCATCCTGCTGGTCACGCTGGCGCCGCACATCGGCATTCTGCTGATGTCGTTCTCCAAGGTGTGGAGCTTCTCGGTGCTGCCCGATGCGTATACGCTGGAGCACTACGCCACGGTGTTCACCGACTCCAAGCAGATGATTGGCAACACGCTGCTGTACTGTTTCATCGCGGCCGGGCTGGACGTGGTGATCGGCACCTCGATCGCCTACCTGATCCTGCGCACGCAGCTGCCGGCGCGCCGCTGGCTCGACTACCTGGCATCGGCCGCGCTGGCCATTCCGGGGCTGGTGCTGGCGATTGGCTACCTGCGCATGTTCAAGGGCGTGAACCTGCCGTTCACCGACACGCCGGTGGTCACCACCTGGGT
Source organism: Pseudomonadota bacterium (assembly GCA_040387235.1). Classification (GTDB taxonomy): domain Bacteria; phylum Pseudomonadota; class Gammaproteobacteria; order Burkholderiales; family Burkholderiaceae_C; genus Acidovorax. The sequence goes on along the minus strand of JAZKEE010000238.1, from coordinate 18,048 downwards.
GCTGATCATGCTGGCCTATGCCGTGCGGCGCCTGCCGTATGCGCTGCGCTCGTGCATGGCCGCGCTGCAGCAGGTGCATGTGTCGCTGGAAGAGGCGGCGCAGAGCCTGGGGGCATCGCGCCTGTCCACCATCCGCCGCATCATGGTGCCGCTGATGATGGGCGGCATCCTCGCAGGCTTCGTCACCAGCTTCATCACGGCGGCGGTGGAGCTGTCGGCCACCATTTTGCTTGCCTCGGCGCAAAGCCAGGCGCCCATGAGCTACGGCATCTACCTGTACATGCAGAGCATCTCGGGCCGCGGCCCGGGCGCGGCCCTGGGCGTGTTGGCCGTGGTGGTGGTGGGGCTGGGTACGTATTTCTCGCACCGCTTCGTGGAGCGCTCGCGCACCACGGTGCAGGCCAAACAGGGGTGAACATTCCATGCATCTGAACAAAGTCTCTCTCGAAGCCCGGCACATCAGCCTGAGCTATGGCAGCACCGAGGTGCTGCGCGACGTCAACCTGCGCATCGAGCCTGGCGAGTTCTTCGCGCTGCTCGGCCCCTCGGGCTCGGGCAAGTCCACCCTGCTGCGGCTGATCGCAGGCTTCAACCAGCACCAGCGCGGCGAGCTGCTGGTGGACGGGCAGGACATCACCGGCACGCCGCCGCATGCGCGCAACGTGGGCATGGTGTTCCAGAACTACGCGCTGTGGCCGCACATGACGGTGTGGGACAACGTGGCCTTCGGCCTGGTGGAGCGGCGCGAGACCAAGGATGCCATCCGCCGCCAGGTGGGCGCGGTGCTGGAGCTGGTGGGCCTGGGTGACTATGCGCAGCGCCGGCCCGGGCAGCTCTCGGGTGGGCAGCAGCAGCGCGTGGCGCTGGCGCGCACCGTGGTGATCGAGCCCAAGCTGCTGCTGCTCGACGAACCCCTGTCCAACCTGGACAAGCAGCTGCGCGTGCAGATGCGCGAGGAGCTCAAGAACCTGCAGCGCAAGCTGGGCCTCACCACCATCTTCGTGACCCACGACCAAGAGGAGGCCATGACCACGGCCGACCGCATGGCCGTGCTGGACAAGGGCATCCTGCAGCAGGTGGGCGCCGCGACGGGGCTGTACGACTTTCCCGTCAACCGCTTCGTGGCGGGCTTCGTGGGCACGGCAAACCTGCTCGAGGGGCAGGTGGTGTCGGTGGGGGGCGAGACGCTGGTGTTTCGCGTAGAGGGCCTTGGCAACCTCACGTTGCCCCGGCCGGCCGACCCGCCCGCCGTGGGCGCAGCGGCCCTGGCCTTTCGGCCGCACCAGGTGAGCATCCGCGTGCGCGACGAGCAGGTCGATGCTTCGCGCCTGTGGCTCAACGGGCTGGTGGAGAGCGCCGAGTTCCTGGGCGAGTTCTCGCGCTACCGGGTGCGCGTGGGCGAGGTGGCCATGGTCACCGACCAGCCGCACTATGCGGGGCTGGCCATGTTTGCGCCGGGCTCCGAGGTGCGCCTGGGCATCGAGCCGACGCAGGTGCGGTTTCTGGACCAGTAAGAAGGTGTGACCACGCCACAATGCAGCCCGATGCCTGAGCCTTTCTTCTTCTGTTTCTTCCCCGTGGCCTGACCGGCATGGAGATCTACCAACTGCGTGCCTTCGTCACGGCGGCCAAGCTCGGCCACGTGACGCGCACGGCTGAAGCCCTGCACCTGACCCAGCCGGCCATCACCGCCCAGATCAAGGCGCTGGAGGAGGAACTGGGCGTGGCCCTGTTCGACCGGCGGCCTGGCCGCATCAGCCTGACGCGGGCGGGGGAAGCCCTGCTGCCCGAGGCCGAGAACGTGCTGACCGCGGCTGGCCACCTGCTGGGCAAGGCGCGTGACCTGCAGGGCGAGGTCACGGGCTCGCTCACCCTGGGCACCGTGGCCGACCCGGACACCCTGCGCCTGGGCTCGCTGCTCGGTGCGCTGGTGCGCAGCCTGCCCCTGCTGGAGATCCGCACGCGCAACGGTCCCGCCGAGGAGTTGCGTGAGCAGGTCGCGGCCGGACTGCTGCAGGGCGCGTTCTACATCGGCCCCAACATCCCGCGCGAGGTGATGGGACTGGCGCTGCAGACCATCCACTACCGCATTGCCGGCCCAGCCAGCCAGAGCCCGCAGGTGCTGCATGCGGGCTGGCGTGACATCGCGGCCATGCCCTGGATCGGTGCGCCACCGCTGCACCATGTGCAGACGCTGATGCGCGACATGTTCGCGCGCCAGGGGCTCACGCCGCACCAGGTGATCGAGTCCGACGAGGTCTCGCTGCCGCAAAGCCTGGTGCGGGCGGGGGTGGGCCTGTCGCTGCTGCGCGAGGACGTGGCCCTGCCCGCCAGCGAGCGCGGCGAAGTGGTGATCTGGCCGCATGCGCGGGTGGGGGCGCTTTTGAGTTTCATCTACCCGCGTGCGGCCGAGCACGACCCGGCCATCGTGGCCACGCTGCAGCTGCTGCGCACGGTGTGGGGGCTTTCGGGATAGGGGGCTGCTTCCTTATTCGGTGGAGGCAGAAGCTCATGCCTGCAGAGTTTGCTGGCAACCCGTAAACTGCGCGGCTTGCCAACGGAGTCCGCATGAAAACCATCCAGCTCGGTCAGAGCGATCTGCACGTCACCCCCATTTGCCTGGGCACCATGACTTTTGGTGAACAGGTCAACGAATCCGATTCCCACGACATCCTCGCCCGTTCGCTGGCGCGGGGCGTGAACTTCATCGATACCGCCGAGATGTACGCGGTGCCCGCCAGGGCCGAGACCTTTGGCGCCACCGAGACCATCATCGGCAACTGGTTCGCCAAGAACCCGGGCGCGCGCGAGAAGCTGGTGGTGGCCACCAAGGTGGCAGGCCCCTCGCGCGGCATGCCCTGGGTGCGCGAAAGCAAGGGCATGGCGCCTGCCGATATTGTCGCCTCGTGCGAAGGCAGCCTGCGCCGCCTGCAGACCGACGTGATCGACCTCTACCAGATCCACTGGCCCGAGCGCCACGTGCCGGCCTTTGGCGCCATGTACTACGACCCGGCGAAGGAAACCTCGCAGACCCCCATCCACGAGCAATTGGAAGCGCTGGCGGGTCTGGTCAAGGCGGGCAAGGTGCGCTATGTCGGCCTTTCGAACGAGACGCCCTACGGTGTGCACGAATTCGTGCGCCTGGCCGAGCAGCATGGCCTGCCGCGCGTGGCCACGGTGCAGAACCCCTACTGCCTGGTCAACCGGACCTGGGAAAACGGTTTGGACGAGACCTGCCACCGCCTGAACGTGTCGTTGCTGGCCTACTCGCCGCTGGCCTTCGGCCTGCTGACCGGCAAGTACGATGAGAGCGGAACCACCGGGCCCGACGCCCCCAAGGGTGCGCGCATCTCGTCGTACGAATCGGTGCGCAAGCAGCGCTGGGGCCGACCTGAATCGCTGGAAGCCGCGCGCCGCTACAACGCGCTGGCGCGCGCCAACGGCCTCACCCCCACCCAACTGGCGCTGGCGTTCTGCTACACCAAGTGGCAGGTGGCCAGCACCATCATCGGCGTGACTTCGGTGGCGCAGCTGGAGGAAGACTTGAATGCCTGGGGTACGACGCTGTCGCCTGAAATCCTCAAGGCCATCGACGCGATCCGCCACGAACTGCGCGACCCGGCGCTGTGACGAGAGGGTGACGGCGTGGCCGTCACCAGGCTGTCACGCCTCTGCGGTCAGCGCGCCTTCCTTCCAGGGCACGCCCCCTGGCTCACCCAGGTCCCAGAACAGGCCTGCCATCACCGCCAGGCCTTCGCGTGCCACCGGCGCCAGCAGGTGCTCGTTGGGCGCGTGCTGGGCGCAGGCCGGGTACGAGTGCGGCACCCACAGCGTGGGGAGCTTGAGGTCGTCGGCGAAGATGTCGTTGGGCAGCGAGCCCGCGAGGTTGGGCAGCAGGGTGGGGGCATGGCCCGCGCTGTGCTGCATCGACGCGAGTGCCCAGTCCACCCAGGGGTTGTGCAGGTCCAGGCGCGTGGCGCCGCACTGCATCCCGAGTTCGATCTCCACCTCGGCAAAGCCATGTGCGTCGAGGTGGGCGCGCACGATGTCCTGGAGGTTTCTCCAGTCCGTGCCGACCACGAAGCGCAGCTGGCAGTGCGCCACTGCGCTGGAGGGGATCGCGTTGACGGGCCGTGCGGGCAAGCCCGCACCCAGTGCCAGCACCTCCAGCGTGTTCCAGCCGACCAATTGCTCGCCCGGTGTGAGGCCCGGCTCGCCCCAACCCGGCGTCAGGGCCGGATCGTCGGCGCCGCCGCCGATCACCACGTCCTTCAGGGCGGTGCGCAGCTTCTCGGGCAGGGGCGGGGGCAGCAGGCCGGGCACGAGCATGCGGCCATGGGCGTCGACCATGCTGGCCACGGCATGGGCCAGCACCGTGGCGGGGTTGGACAGCACGCCGCCCCAGTTGCCCGAGTGGTAGGCCTTGGGCCGGCTTTGCACCTTGAGCGAGAAATTGATGGCGCCGCGCGAGCCCAGGAACAGCGTGGGCCGCGCTGCGTTCACGCGCGGGCCGTCGCTGGCGATGAAGAGATCGGCCCTGAGGGCTTCGCGCTGCTGCTGGCAGAAGGCGGCCAGGCCCGGCGAGCCGGCTTCCTCGCCCATCTCCATGATCAGCGTCACGTTGTAGCCCAGGCGCCCCTGGCGGGCGGCGATCGTCTGTGCCAGGGCCGCGAGCACCACCGTGTGCTGGCCCTTGTTGTCGGCCGTGCCGCGGCCGTACCAGCGGTCCCCTTCGATCGTCAGTTCCCAGGGTGAGAGGCCTTCGCGCCAGTTGGCGTCCTGCCCGTTGACCACGTCGCCATGGCCATAGGTGAGCACCGTGGGCAGGTCGGGCGATTCCACGCGCCGCGCCAGCAGCACCGGGCCGCCGCGCGCATCGGGGTTGTCCAGCACCTCGCAGGCGAAGCCCAGGGAGAGGAGGCCGGGCACGATCTCGTCCGTGAGGTACTGGCGCAGGGCCGGGGCACCGGGCTGGCCGGTATCGCTCTCGGTGCGCCAGCCCACGCGGCGGCGCAGGTCGGATTCGAAGCTGCCGCCATCGAAATAGCTCTGGACGTTGGCCAGCAGTTGTTCGCGGGAGGGGTTCATCGTCGTTGTCGTCATGCTGTCATCACTCCACAATGATTTTGGCGCGGTGGGCCAGGGCGCGGTAGCGCCCGATTTCGTCGTCGATCACGGCACGCGTGGCCACGGGCCCCAGGTGCACCGGCTCCATGCCCTGGGCGCGCATCTGCTCCTGTATGGCGGGGTCGCGCGTGATGGCCTCGACCTCGGTCACCAGGCGGCGGATGATGGGCAGCGGCGTGCGTGCCGGCGCGGCAATGGCGTACCAGGCGTCGAAGGCCGCGTCGGGCAGCTTGAGTTCGGCCACCGTGGGCACGCCGGGCAGCATGCTGGAGCGGCTCTTGCCTGCAATCGCCAGGGCGCGCAGCTTGCCCGCGCGGATCTGCGGCGCGGCAGCCGCCACGGTGTCGATACCGAGCTGGATCTCGCCGCCGATCAGCGCCATCAGCGACTGGCTGCTGCCGCGGTAAGGAACGTCCTGCAGTTGAATGCCGGCGGCCTGTTCCAGCAGCGCACCCGCCAGGTGCGGGCCCGAGCCGGAGCCGAAGGTGGCGTAGTGGATGGTCTTGGGCGCGGCCTTGGCGGCCGCGATCAGGGCGTTGAGGTCCTTGTAGGGGGCGTTCGCGCTGACCACCATCACCAGCGGCGCGCGGGCCACCGTGGCCACGGGCACCAGGTCGGTCGCGGGGTCGTAGGGCAGCTTGCTGCGCAGCGCAGGGTTGACCGAGTAGCTGGTGGAGCCCGAGACCAGCAGGGTGTAGCCGTCGGGTTTGGCACGAACCACGGCCTCGGTGCCGATGATGGTGGAGGCGCCGGGCTTGTTGTCCACGACCACGGGCGTGCCCAGCCGGGTGCCGAGCTTCTGGCCCAGGGCGCGGGCCACCGCATCGGTGCCGCCGCCGGGCGGGAAGGGCACGACCAGGCGCACGCTCTGCTCGGGCCAGGGGTCTTTGGCCGCCGTGGCGGTTTGGGCATGTGCCGCCGCCAAGGCGGTGGCAAGCACGGCAAGAAGCAGGGGGGCTCGAAGGCGGTGGTTCATGGAGGCTCCAGAGTAGGGCGCCAGGCTTTGCAGCGCAAGGCGCAGCACCCGCATGGCTATCGGTTGATTGGAGCCTCGATGCACGCAAGATCGATGCTGGTTTACCATTGCTATTCATAGAGAATAAGCAACTACCCGTTGCCTTAAAGGCAATACAGCAAGCTCCCATGTCCCTGTCCCTGCTCAGCTTGCCCCTGCGCTACTTTCTGGAGGTGGCCCGCACGGGTTCGGTCAACCAGGCCGCGCAGCGCCTGCATGTGGCCGCTTCGGCCGTGAGCCGGCAACTCGCAAAGCTGGAAGACGCGTTGGGTGTGGCGCTGTTCGAGCGCCAGCCGCGCGGCATGCACCTCACGGCCGCGGGCGAGCGCCTGCTGGCCCATGCGGGCGCGCATGCGCAGGAGTCGGCCCAGCTCGTCGAACAGCTGCAAGGCCTGGCCGCGCAGGAGGCACGGCGCGTGCGGCTGGCCTGCACGGAGGGGTTTGCTGCGGGTTTCATTCCCCTGGTGATGGCGCAGTTCCGCGAAATGCACCCCGAGGTGGAGCTGCAGTTGCATGTGGGCGTGCCCGACGAGGTTTCGGCGCAGGTGGCGCGCGGCGATGCGGACCTGGCCCTCAAATACAGCGTGGCGCCCGAGAAGGGCCTTGTGGTGCTGCACTCGGCCATAGCCCCGGTGTTCGCGATCACCGTGGCCGGCCATCCGCTGGCGCAGCAGCGCATGGTGAGCGTGGCCGACGTGGTGCGCTACCCGCTGCTGCTGGGCACGGCCGGCATCACCGGGCGCCAGTTGTTCGACCTGTCGTGCACGCTGCAGGGCCTGCGCTACACGCCGGCGGTGGTGAGCAATTTCTCCTCGGCCCTGCTGCCGCTGCTGGGGCCGCGGGACGTGGCGCTGGCCAGCTACCTCACGGCGGCGCGCTGGGTGGAGGAGGGCGTGCTGGCGGCCCGCCCGTTCGAGGACGTGCAGTTGCAGCAGCGGCGTCTGCAGGTGCTGGCGCTTGACGCGCGCGTGCAGCCGCCGCTGGTGCAGGAGTTCACCGGCGTGCTGGTGGCTGCCATCGAGCAGTACGGCAAGCGCAAGGTGGGGCGGCGCAGGCGGCCGGCCTGATCCGGGCGGGTACCATCGGTGCACCATGGCCAAGAAAGAACATGTCTCCGAGACCCCCGCCACCCAGTTGCTCAAGGCGCAGAAGGTGGCCTTCACCGAACACCCCTACCAGTACCTGGAGCACGGCGGCGCGCTGCACAGTGCCGAGGTGCTGGGGCTGGACCCGTTTACCGTGGTCAAGACCCTGGTGATGCAGGACCAGAACGCCAAGCCCCTGATCGTGCTGATGCACGGCAACCGCAAGGTCTCCACCAAGAACCTGGCGCGCCAGATCGGCGCGAAGTCGGTCGAGCCCTGCGCGCCTGAGGTCGCCAACCGCCACAGCGGCTACCTGGTGGGCGGCACCTCGCCCTTTGGTACGCGGCGCGAGATGCCGGTCTACATCGAGGGCAGCATCCTTGATTTGCCGCGCATCGCCATCAACGGCGGACGGCGCGGTTTCCTGGTGCAGATCGACCCGCAGGTCTGCGTACAGCTGCTCGGTGCGCAGACCGTGCACTGCGCGCTGGCAGAATAGCGGGCCTGCGCCGCCGTCGGCACGCACCCTATCCAAGGAACTGAATTGACCGCCGTGTACCCCTTCCTCGCCACCCTGGCGGCCTACCTGCTCGGGTCGCTGTCGTTCGCCGTGATCGTGACGCGCGCCATGGGCATGCGCGACCCGCGCACCTATGGCAGCAAGAACCCCGGCGCCACCAACGTGCTGCGCTCGGGCAGCAAGGTGGCGGCCGTCGTCACACTCGTGCTCGATGCCGTGAAGGGCTGGCTGCCCGTGGCCCTGGTGGCGTGGTTCGGCAAGCCCCATGGGATGGAGGAGGGCACCATGGCGCTGGTCGGGCTGGCTGCCTTCCTCGGCCACCTGTGGCCTGTGTTCTTTCGCTTCGAAGGCGGCAAGGGCGTGGCCACGGCGCTGGGCGTGCTGCTGGGCGTGAGCGGCTGGCTGGGGCTGGCCACGGCGGTCACCTGGGTGATCATCGCCTTCTTCTTTCGCTACTCGTCGCTGGCCTCGCTGGTGGCGGCGGTGTTCGCGCCGGTGTACTACCTGCTGGCCGATGGCATGGTCTGGTATGCAGATGGCCGCATTGCCGCAGCCATGGCCGTGATGGCCCTGCTGCTGGCCTGGCGCCACAAGGAGAACATCAAGCGGCTGCTGGAGGGCAAGGAGTCGCGCCTGGGCAGCAGCAAGGTGGTCAAGGCGAAGGGCGCCAAGGGCTGAGCCCATTCATCCTTCCCCATCGCAGAGAAAGCTGCAGCCTGCCTGGCAGGCGGTTTGAAATGAATCAACGCGCCCCGAGCGATGCCGGCGCGGTGATGAGCGCACGCATGCCCGATATGCGCTGCGCCGCGTACAGGCCCAGGCGCACCATGGTGCGGTGGTTGAGCTCCACCTTCACGGCCGAGCGGGCCACGGCCGACTGGATGCGCGGCTTGCCGCTGGCCGTCTGGTACAGGTTGGGCAGGTTCTGCTGCTGGCCCACGGGGTCGAGCAGGCTGGCCACCAGCGGGTAATTGGCCTTTTCGCTGCGGCGCAGCACGATGGCGACCTCGCCGTTGTCCAGCCGCACGAAGGTGCCGGGAGGGCACAGGCCGATGGAACGCACCAGGGTATAGCTCACCTCGTCGCGCTGGTCATCCTCCTGGCCGACGATGGCGCGCACCGAATCGGTGGCACTGCGCCCGGCGCGCGACTTGCGCGGGCTGATCATGGCTGCGTACCGGTCGATGGTGCCCAGGATGCGTGTCAGGCGGTCTTCGGGGTTCTGCTGGGCCAGCGGGATCTGGTCGGCCATGTTGGTATGGTGCTGGCCCACGACGTCGAGCCACAGGGAGTCGTTCACGAACAGGCGTTCGAGCAGGGCCTGGCTCTCCTCGGGGTGGCTGCGGATGGCTTCCTGCTGTGCGCTGCTGGGGCGTTCGCGCTGCTCTGCCAATTCATCCTGCAGTGCGGTCATGCCGATGTTCATGGTGAGCGCGGCGCGCACCAGGCTGTCGCGTTCGCTCGGCACCAGGCGCAGGTCCTGCGCCATGATGTGGCACAGGGTGCCGCACACCAGCGCGTGGGCCGCGCTGTAGCCCACCGACGAGGTGGACGCGAGCTGGAACATGAGGTACAGCGCGGCATCGATGTCGTGCGCCACCAGGTCCTGCAGCCACAGGTCGAAGCTGCGCACCTTGCCCGGGAAATCCTGTACCTGCAGCGGCTTCGACAGCAGCACCGACAGGGCCGATTCCAGGTCCGACCACAGGCTCAGCAAGTCCTCGTACTCGCCTTCGGGAGGGCTGTTGCCGGGCAGGGTGGTGGTGGCGTTCATGGCAGGATTGGTGGGGCGGGCCTGCTCAGTGGCGCTTTTCCAGCACCATCTGGTCGTTATTGCGTGTCATCTGGAACTGTGTCAGAAAACTGTTGCCCAGCAGCACGAAGGGCATGCCCGTGGGCATCACCACGCCTTCCACGTCCAAAAGCTCTACATCCCCAAGACGTACCGATTTGAAGCGTACGCGCCAGCCTTCGGCAACGCCGTTGGCCGTGCCCATGACCACTTTCAGATTGTCGTCGACCTTGACGCCCATGCGTTCTGCATCGGGTTTGCCAATGGCGACCACCGATGCGCCGGTGTCCACGATGTACTTCATGGGCTTGCCATTGATGAAGCCGTTGTTGACGAAATGGCCTCGCGTGTCTGCCATCAGCACGATGCGCTTTCCGCTTCCGCTGGAACCCAGCGCCACGGGCGATTCCCCGAGCCGCAGCAGGCGCCGGGCGCCATTGACTTCCACCGTGGCTTCATCGCGCGTGACGGACAGAACCTTCACGCCCTGGTGCGTCTCTCCGGGGCCCATGGCACGCGGCTCTCCCCCATCGACCACCAGCAGCGCCTTGCTGCCCAGCACGCCGGCCAGGGCGATGGACTGGTCGGCGGCGACCGCGCACAGCGGCAGGGCCAGGCCGGCGGCCAGGGCCAGGGAAATCGCGGCGTGAAGGGCTTGCATGGCGATGGTGGCCGCGCGGTTCAGTCGCGGAAATTGTCGAACGACAGCGGGACGTCGGTCACGTCCTTGCGGATCAGCGCCATGGCGGCCTGCAGGTCGTCGCGCTTGGCGCCGGTGATGCGCACCTTGTCCTCCTGGATGGCGGCCTGCACCTTGAGCTTGCTTTCCTTCATGAGCTTCTGGATCTTCTTGGCCAGTTCGCTCTCGATGCCGTTGCGCACCTTGATGACCTGCTTGACCTTGTCGCCGCCCATCTTCTGCACGTCGCCCATGTCCAGGAAGCGCACGTCCACGTTACGCTTGGTGAGCTTGTTGCGCAGCACGTCCTCGATCTGGGTGAGCTGGAAGTCTGCGTCGCCGATCAGTGTGATGTCCTTGTCCTTGATCTCGATGCTGGCCGACGTGCCCTTGAAGTCGAAGCGGGTGCCGATTTCCTTGGCGGTGTTCTCTACGGCGTTCTTCACTTCGACCAGGTTGGCTTCGCAGACGGTGTCAAAAGATGGCATGGTGGGTCTCTCTCACGGGAATACGGGTTTGCCCGCAGCGCTCGGTGCGCGGGTGCGACAATCGGGCCAATGGTAGTCGAGAAAAACACCCCTTTGCAGCCCTGCAACACCTTCGGCATTGCGGCACGCGCCCAAACCCTGGTGCGCGTGCGCTCGGCCGAGGATATTTCGGCCTTTCTGGCAGATAAAGAACTGTCTGGCAGCCCGGTCTTCGTGCTGGGCGGCGGCAGCAACATCATCCTGACCGGCGATGTGCGCCCCGTGGTGCTGAAGATGGAGATCAAGGGCCTGCGCCTGGTCGAAGAGACCTCCAAGGCCTTCATCGTCGAAGCCGGTGCCGGCGAGGTCTGGCACGACTGCGTGGCCTGGACCCTCGGGCAGGGCTATCCCGGCCTGGAAAATCTGGCGCTGATCCCCGGCACCGTGGGGGCATCGCCGGTGCAGAACATCGGCGCCTACGGCGTGGAGCTGCAGGACCGGTTCGAATCGCTGGATGCGGTGGACCTGGCCACGGGTGAGCGCTTCACGCTCGATGCCGCGCAGTGTGCCTTCGGCTACCGCGATTCGGTCTTCAAGCACGCCCCCTCGCAACCCGAGGTGGCCGGCGGCCTGCCGCGCGGCATGGGCCTGGCCGGGCGGGCGGTGATCACGCACGTGCGCTTTCGGCTGCCGCGGCCCTGGAAGCCGGTGCTGGGCTACCTGGAGCTGGAGCGCCGCAGGGCCGAGGCCGGCATCGGGCAGCCCACGGCGCAGCAGATGTTCGACTGGGTGTGCGACATCCGCCGCGCCAAGCTGCCCGACCCGGCCGTGGTGGGCAATGCCGGCAGCTTCTTCAAAAACCCCACGGTCTCGCCCGAGCAGTGCGCCGACATCATCGCCCGCGAACCCAAGATCGTGCACTACCCCATGCCCGACGGCAGCATCAAGCTGGCCGCCGGCTGGCTCATCGACGCCTGCGGCTGGAAGGGCAAGTCCATCGGCAAGGCCGGCGTGTACGAAAAACAGGCCCTGGTGCTGGTCAACCGCGGGCGCGGCGCCCACAGCGTGACCGGCGGCGAAGTCATGACCCTGGCCAAGGCCATCCAGACCAGCGTGTACGAACGCTTCGGCATCCGGCTGGAGCCGGAACCGGTGGTCGTGTAACCGTTGTAGTTGCCTTGCGCCAAAGAAAAAGCCACCCGAGGGTGGCTTTTTAACTGTCGACGGCGTCGAATGTTACTCGCTGCGCTCGTCGTTGAGCTGCGCCAGGGCGGCATTGCCACCCAGCGACAGCAGGCCGCTGCGCGAATAAACACCGAGCTTGGCGCGGGTGTCGATGATGTCCAGGTTGCGCATGGTCAGCTGGCCGATGCGGTCTGCGGGCGAGAACGGCGCATCCTCGACCTTTTCCATGCTCAGGCGCTCGGGGGCGTAGGTCAGGTTGGGCGATTCGGTGTTCAGCAGCGAGTAGTCGTTGCCGCGGCGCAGTTCCAGCGTGACCGTGCCGGTGATGGCGCGCGCTACCCAGCGCTGGGCGGTGTCGCGCAGCATGATGGCCTGGGGGTCGAACCAGCGGCCCTGGTAGAGCAGGCGGCCGAGCTTGAGGCCGTTCAGGCGGTACTGCTCGATCGTGTCCTCGTTGTGGATACCGGTCACCAGGCGTTCGTAGGCGATGTGCAGCAGCGCCAGGCCGGGGGCCTCGTAGATGCCGCGGCTCTTGGCCTCGATGATGCGGTTCTCGATCTGGTCGCTCATGCCCAGGCCGTGGCGGCCGCCGATGCGGTTGGCTTCCAGGATCAGCGCCACGGGGTCGCTGAATTCCACGCCGTTCAGGGCCACGGGCTGGCCTTCCTCGAAGCGCACCGAGACTTCCTCGGACTTGACCTGCACGTCGTCCTTCCAGAACGCGACGCCCATGATGGGGTTCACGATGCGAATGCCGCTGTTCAGGAATTCGAGGTCCTTGGCTTCGTGCGTGGCACCCAGCATGTTGCTGTCGGTGCTGTAGGCCTTCTCGGCGCTCATCTTGTAGCCGAAACCTTCCTTGGTCATGAAGGCCGACATCTCGGCACGGCCGCCCAGCTCGTCGATGAACAGCTGGTCCAGCCAGGGCTTGTAGATCTTGAGCGATGGGTTGGTCAAGAGGCCGTAGCGGTAGAAGCGCTCGATGTCGTTGCCCTTGAAGGTCGAACCGTCGCCCCAGATGTGGACGTCGTCTTCCTTCATGGCGGCCACCAGCATGGTGCCGGTGACGGCACGGCCCAGCGGCGTGGTGTTGAAGTAGGTGACGCCGGCGGTGCTGATATGGAAGGCGCCTGCCTGCAAGGCGGCAATGCCTTCGTGTGCCAGTTGCGTGCGGCAGTCCACCAGGCGCGCCTTCTCCGCGCCATATTCCATCGCCTTGGCGGGGATGGCGTCGTAGTCGGGCTCGTCGGGCTGGCCCAGGTTGGCGGTGTAGGCGTAGGGCACGGCGCCCTTGTTCTTCATCCAGCGCAGTGCGGCGCTGGTGTCGAGGCCGCCGGAGAAGGCGATGCCGACCTTCTCGTTGAGGGGCAGATTCTGGAGGATGGTGGCCATGTCGTTCAGGGCTTTCTCGGGGCTCAGCCGAAGTGGCAGATGTAGTGGTAGGCGCTGGCGACGCGGATCTCGAACTTGGAGTTGCCAGGCACGCTGAACTTCTCGCCCGCGCCGGACTTGACCCAGGCGTCGGTGCCGTCGAGCTTGTATTCGCACTCGCCGCCCACGCATTCCATGATCTCGGGTGCGCCGGTGTTGAAGGTCAGCGAGGCGGGCAGCACCACGCCCACCGACTTCTTCGTGCCATCGGGGAAGGTGATGTTGTGGCTCACGCACTTGCCGTCGAAGTACACATTGGCCTGGGTGGTGACGGACACGCCGTCGATTTTTTCGGTGGTCATGGATGCGCGTTGGTTAGAGGGGAAACCCCTGATTTTAGGCCAGCGTGCCGCATTGGAGCCATCGACCCGGCGCAAGGCAAAAAAAAGAGCCCCGAAGGGCTCTTTGAAGACTGGCGCAAGGGGAGGGTAGCCGTCAACGGCAATGGTCACTGGGCCGGCGGCGTGCTCATGCCGCCGGCTGCCCGGGCTGCCCGCCCGAATCAGCGCCAGTAAGGATTGCGCGGGTGGTGGTACGAGCGGTCGTAGCCGTACTCGATCACCGTCACCGGGGGCGTCACATAGGTGGGAGGCGGCGCGGGGTAGGTCGACGTGACCACGCCTGGCTGTGCATAGCCCTGCTGGTACGAGGGTTCCGTGGAATAGGTCTGGCCCGGCTGCACGCTCACGGGGATCCAGCGACCCGGGTCGTATTGGGTGCGCGTGGTGTACTGGCGGCCTGCGTATTCGTAGGTCACGTTGTAGCCCACGGTGCGGTTCTCGTAGTAGGTCTGGTTCTGGCAGCGCTGCACGTTCTCGTACTGCGGCTGGCCATTGCCTTCGATGTTGTTGCCCAGCACGGCGCCACCGATCAGGCCCAGTGCCGTGGCGGCCGCGCGGCCACTGCCCTTGCCGATCTGGTTGCCGACAGCACCGCCCGCAATGGCGCCGATCACCGCGCCACCACCCGTGGTGCGGTTGCCGCTGTACACGGTTTCGTTGTTGCATACCTGCTGGGGCACGGCCACCTGCTGGACGATGGGGGTGGTCGAGAGCACGCGGCCCTGTTCCTGGGCTGCGGCCATGGAGGCAATGGCTGCCATGGCGGAAAAAACGACGATCTTTTTCATGGAGAAACTCCTTTCAGGTCGGTACATAACGCACCAGACTGTTGAAAAGTTTAGGCGCTACCCGTCAATACCGGGTGGGCAGGCCGTAAAACTGCGTAAAGATTTGTGCAATATCTCCGGTTTCAGTGCACGGCATCCAGGCGATTTCAGTGGTTTGAGCCTGCTGCTCCCCATTCGTTCCAGGTTTCGGGCACAAAACCGACCGAAATATGGATCGTGCCGCCCTGCGTCCACTCCACCACCGGCCGTTTGACCACGCTGGGCTGGGCTTGCAGCAGTGCGCTGGCGCTGGCGTCGTCCTGCACAGCGGCCTGGGTGTCGGCGTCGAGCTTGCGCCAGGTGGTGCCCTGGCGGTTCACCAGCTTGTCACGCCCCACGGCAGTCAGCCAGCCGGGCAGCCGGTCGGCGGGGACGCCCTGCTTCTTGAAATCATGGAATGTGTAGTCCAGCCCCTGGTCGGTGAACCAGGTGCGGGCCTTCTTCACGGTATCGCAGTTGGGAATGCCGTAGAGGGTGATGGTGCGTGCTGTTGTCATGGGGAAATAGGGCTGGAAGATGTGCGCGATGGCTGGCTCGGCGACAATCGCGGGCTGTATGCACACCAATAATATCGACACCCTGGAAGGCTGGCTGCAGCATTGCGAACAGCTGCACCCGCACAACATCGACATGGGCCTGGACCGGGTCAGCGAAGTGGCCCGCCGCATGGCGCTGCGCTTCGACTGCCCGGTGATCACCGTGGCAGGCACCAATGGCAAGGGTTCGACCTGCGCCATGCTGGAGGCCGTGGGCCTGCAGTCGGGCTACCGCACGGGGGTGTACACCTCGCCCCACCTGGTGCATTTCGAGGAGCGCTGCCGCGTGCACGGCGAGATCGTGGCTGCGGCGGACCTGGTGGCGCACTTCGCGGCGGTGGAGGCCGCGCGCGTGCAGGGCGGCGAGGCCATCTCGCTGACCTATTTCGAGTTCAGCACGCTGGCCATCCTGCGGCTCATGAGCCAGGCGCGCCTGGACCTGGCGATCCTGGAGGTGGGCCTGGGCGGGCGGCTCGACGCCACCAACATCATCGATGCCGACTGCGCCATCATCACCAGCATCGACATCGACCACACCGAATTCCTGGGCAAGGACCGCGAAAGCATCGGCCGCGAGAAGGCTGGCATCATGCGCGCCGGCCGCCCGGTGATCGTGAGCGACCCCATGGCCCCGCAAAGCGTGGTGGACCATGCCGCGGCGATCGGCGCCGACCTGTGGCGCTCGGGCCGCGACTTCAACGTCTCGGGCGACAAGCAGCAGTGGAGCTGGGCCGGCCGGGGCCGGCGCTACGCAGGCCTGGCCTACCCCTCGCTGCGCGGCGCCAACCAGTTGGTGAACGCTGCGGGCGTGCTGGCCGCCTTCGAGGCGCTGCGCGAGCGCATCCCCGTGACGGCCCAGGCCGTGCGCACCGGCATGGCCATGGTGGAGCTGCCCGGGCGCTTCCAGATCGTTCCGGGCGAGCCCACGCTGGTGCTGGACGTGGCGCACAACCCGCATTCGGTGGCGGCCCTCACGGCCAACCTGGATGCGATGGGCTTTTTCCCCACTACGCACGCCGTGTTCGGCGCCATGGCCGACAAGGACCTGGCCGCCATGCTTGCCAAGGTGGGCCCCCTGGTGGACCGCTGGTACTTCACCAGCCTGCCCACGGCCCGGGCCGAGACGGGGGCGGCGCTGCAGCAGAAGTGGAATGCCTTGCAGATGGTGGCTGGCGGGCGCCGAGAGGTGGTCACCAGCGTGCACCAAGACCCCATGCAGGCACTGCAGGCCGCCGTGGCGGCGGCAGGCCCGGCTGATAGAATCGTGGTCTTTGGCTCGTTCTTCACGGTGGGCGGGGTATTGGTCAACGGCACTCCCCGCCTGCACGCCAAACATCTGGGTGCGTGAGCGCCCCGCACGAGTCGCAACTCCATGGCATTTTTCAAGTTTCGGTGGCCAGGTCAGAGTGAACCCGCACCGGCCGACAAGCCGGCCAAGCGCTCACGCGCCGCGCCCCCGGCCGAAAGCATCGAAGCGATGCGTCGGCGTGCGCGCCACCGCCTGATCGGCGCTGCCGTGCTGGTGGCCCTGGGGGTGGTGGGCTTTCCGCTGCTGTTCGACACCCAGCCGCGCCCCATCGCGGTGGACATCCCCATCGAGATCCCCGATCGCAACAAGACCGCGCCCGTGGTCGTGCCCGCGCCTGTTGCCGCACAGGCCCCGTCGCCCGCACCGGCCTCCGCAGCCGTGGCACGCCAGGCCGCGCCAGCCAGCCCTGCAACCCCGCCGTCTGGCAGCCGCAGCGCTTCGGGCCAGAGCGGCAGCGCAGGCAATGGCCTGAGCGAAGGCGAGGAGATCATTGCCAGCCCAAGGCCCGCACTGGTGCCCAAGCCGCCCGTGGTGGCAGCCGCGCCCAAGCCAGAGCACAAGCCCGAACCGAAACCGGAGCCGAAGCCCGAGCCCAAGCCGGCAGTGGTGGCGGCCGCGCCAGCGCCCGCCCCGGCAGTGCCGGCGCGTGCCAACGACGAGGCCGCCCGCGCCCGCGCGTTGCTGGAGGGCCGCACCGCGGCGCCGGCCGCAGCCGCCGTGGCTTCGGCCAGCGCCGAGGACGCCCGTTTCATCGTGCAGGTGGGGGCGTTCGCCGACGCGGACAAGGCCCGCGAGGCGCGCACCAAGGTGGAGCGCTCCGGCCTCAAGACCTTCGTGCAGGTGGTGGATACCAAGGATGGCAAGCGCACCCGGGTGCGTGTGGGCCCCTTCAACAACCGTGCCGATGCGGACAAGGCCGCCGGCAAGATCCGCTCGCTGGAACTGTCGGCGTCGGTGCTGACGCTCTGATGCTGGAGCAGGCTGCGCCGGTGATGGCCGCGCTGGACTGGGTTTTCGTGGCCGTGCTGCTCGCCTCCATGCTGATGGGGGCCTGGCGTGGCCTGGTGTATGAGGTGCTGTCCCTGGTGGGATGGGTGGCCGCGTTCTTTGTGGCGCAGTGGCTGGCCGACGACGTGGCGGCGCTGCTGCCCATGGGCGAATCGGCCGCTGGCCTGCGGTATGCGGCGGGGTTTGCGCTGGTGTTCATCGGCGCGGTCTTTGCGTGCGGCTTTCTGGCCTGGGTGGCCAAGAAGCTGGTGGAGTCGATCGGGCTGCGCCCGGCAGACCGCACGCTGGGTGCCGTCTTCGGGGTGCTCAGGGGCATGGTGCTGCTGCTGGCCGTGGCTGTGGTGGCAGGGCTCACGCCCCTGCACGAAGCGGCCTGGTGGCAGGAATCGCGGGGCGCGCCGGTATTGGCCCAGGTGCTCGAAGGGTTGAAACCGGCGCTTCCGGAAGAATTTACGAGGCACTTGCCTTCGTGAGGCGGCAACGGCCAGAAGCTGTTGTCGTGGGTTTGCAGCGGGGATGTTCCCGCAAACGGATGGAAACGAACTATGTGTGGAATCGTCGGCGTCGTCAGTACCGCGCCCGTCAATCAGCTTATCTATGACGCGTTGCTGCTGCTGCAGCACCGGGGCCAGGATGCCGCCGGCATCGTGACCCAGCAGGGCCGCAAGTTCTTCATGCACAAGGCCAAGGGCATGGTGCGCGACGTGTTCCGCACGCGCAACATGC
>JAZKEE010000237.1:0-15962 GCA_040387235.1 Pseudomonadota bacterium | reverse complement strand
CCTCGGCCACGGCCATGCGGCCCGATGCGGGGGCGTTGATGGCAGCCAGCGGCGTACGCTCGCCCATGCTCATGGCCTCGCCGGCAAAGCCCTTGTAATCGGCCAGGGTCACGGCGCAATCGGCCACCGGCACCTGCCAGGGGCCCACCATCTGGTCGCGGTGCGACAGGCCGCCCACCGTGCGGTCGCCGATGGTGATGAGGAAGCGCTTGGACGCCACCGTGGGGTGGGCCAGCACGTCGATCACGGCCTTTTGCAGCGGCACGCCGGTCAAATCCATGGGCGCGAACTCACGCTCCACCGTGGCCACGTCGCGGTGCATCTTGGGCGGCTTGCCCAAGAGCACGTTCATGGGCATGTCCACGGGGTTCTTCTGGTCGCCGCCGGTCACGGCCGTGTCGTCCAGCACCAGCTGGCGCTCTTCGGTGGCCGTGCCGATCACGGCAAACGGGCAACGCTCGCGCTCGCAGAAGGCCTGGAACTGGGCCAGCGAGCCGGGGGCAATCGCCAACACATAGCGCTCCTGGCTCTCGTTGCTCCAGATTTCCTTGGGCGCCATGCCCGATTCTTCGAGCGGCACGGCGCGCAGGTCGAAGCGCGCACCGCGGCCGGCGTCGTTGGTCAGCTCGGGGAAGGCGTTGGACAGGCCGCCCGCACCCACGTCGTGGATGGCCAGGATGGGGTTGGCTTCGCCCTGCGCCCAGCAGTGGTTGATGACCTCTTGGGCGCGGCGCTCGATCTCGGGGTTGCCGCGCTGCACGGAGTCGAAGTCCAGCTCGGCCGCATTCGTGCCGGTGGCCATGGAGCTGGCCGCGCTGCCGCCCATGCCGATGCGCATGCCCGGGCCGCCCAGCTGGATCAGCAGCGAGCCGGCGGGGAATTCGATCTTTTGGGTGAGGCCGGCGTCGATCACCCCCACACCGCCCGCGATCATGATGGGCTTGTGGTAGCCGCGCTGCACGCCTCCAACGTTCTGCTCGTACTCGCGGAAGTAGCCCGCCAGGTTGGGCCGGCCGAATTCGTTGTTGAACGCCGCGCCGCCCAGGGGGCCTTCGACCATGATCTGCAGCGGGCTGGCGATGTGCTCGGGCTTGCCGACCTCGCTGCCCCAGAGCTTGGACACGGTGAAGCCGGTGAGGCCGGCCTTGGGCTTGGAGCCCCGGCCCGTGGCGCCTTCGTCGCGGATTTCACCGCCGGCGCCGGTGGAGGCGCCGGGGAAGGGCGAGATGGCCGTGGGGTGGTTGTGCGTTTCCACCTTCATCAGCACGTGCTGGGTGGCTTCGCTCTTGGCATAGCCCACCGTTCCGGCATCGCCCATGCGCGCCAGGAAGCGCTCGACCTGGTGGCCTTCCATGACGGAGGCATTGTCCGAATAGGCGATCACCGTGTGCTGGGGCGCCAGCTGGTGGGTGTTGCGGATCATGCCGAACAGGCTCTTGTCCTGCGCCACGCCGTCGATGGTGAACTCGGCGTTGAAGATCTTGTGGCGGCAGTGTTCGCTGTTGGCCTGCGCAAACATCATCAGCTCGACGTCGCTCGGGTTGCGCGCCAGGCCATTGAAGGCGTTGACCAGGTATTCGATCTCGTCTTCGGCCAGGGCCAGGCCGAAGCGGGTGTTGGCGGCCTCCAGCGCGGCGCGGCCGCCGCCCAGCACATCCACGTGCTCCATGGGCGCGGGCTGCAGTTCGGTGAACAGGGCTGCTGCGCCGCTGCGGTCGGGCACCACCGATTCGGTCATGCGGTCGTGCAGCAGGGCGGCGACCTGGGCCACCTGCTCGGCGCTCAGCTCGGGCGTGCCGCCCAAGAGGCCGGACTTGAGGGCCACGCGGTATTCGGTGATGCGCTCCACGCGGCGAATCGCGATGCCGCAGTTGCGCGCGATGTCGGTGGCCTTGGAGGCCCAGGGCGAGAGCGTGCCCAGGCGCGGGGTGACGACGATGACCGCGCCATTGTCCGGGCCGGAATAAGGGTCGCCATAGGTCAACAGGGCCGCCAGGCGCTCCTGCTCTACCGCCGAAGGTGCCGCATCGGTGGCCACCAGGTGCACGAAGCGCGCTGCGATGCCGGTGATCTTGGGGTGGATGGCCTCGAGGGCAGGCTGGAGTTGCTGGGCGCGAAAGGTGCT
The DNA here is from genome assembly GCA_040387235.1 of Pseudomonadota bacterium. GTDB lineage: Bacteria > Pseudomonadota > Gammaproteobacteria > Burkholderiales > Burkholderiaceae_C > Acidovorax. The sequence continues at coordinate 13,837 of JAZKEE010000237.1, read as the reverse complement.
GAGGGCGTTGCCGCCCGCCAGCGTGGTCATGTGCAAGGTCACGGTAGCGGCCTGTTGGGGTGTGAGGGGTACGGTGGGCGCCGCCGCCATCCGAAAAACGCAGGCTTGGTGGCGGTTAGCCCCCCATTTTAACCGGCGGCGCTCAACCTCATGCAGCATCAGAACCTATTCACGATCTCCCAGGGGTCGCGCAGCGGCCTTGGCGGGATGGGATGCCAGGCGCGGTGCGCAGTTGATAGCCCGGCACAACCAAGCGCCGCAACGCCGCAGACCGCCCGGCAAGGCCACTGCCCGAAGGGTTGGAGCGAAATCGGGCGATTGGAGGCCCCGGCTGCTTGCATGGGCACGAGCCCATGCGGCGCATCCGAAGCATCCACTCATCCCGATTGCGCTCCAACGCGATCCCCTGCGAGGTCGTGAACAGGTTCTTCACCGCAATGGGATAATCCCGGAATGAGCATCACCATCAAAACTGCACAGGACATCGAGGGCATGCGCGTGGCATGCCGCCTGGCGTCTGAAGTGCTGGACTACATCGCCCCCCACATCAAGCCCGGCATCACCACCAACGAAATCGACCGGCTGGCCGCCGAATGCATGGCCCAGCAAGGCACGATTTCGGCCACGGTGGGCTACCAGCCGCCGGGCTACCCGCCCTACCCCAAGTCGCTGTGCACCTCGGTCAACAACGTGGTGTGCCATGGCATCCCCAACGACAAGCCCCTGAAGAAGGGTGACATCGTGAACGTGGACGTCACCGTGATCACCAAGGAAGGCTGGTATGGCGACAACAGCCGCATGTACCTGATCGGCGAAACCTCCATCGCCGCCAAGCGCCTGTGCGCGGTGACCTTCGACGCCATGTGGCATGGCATCGTGCAGGTCAAGCCCGGCGCCCACCTGGGTGACATCGGCCACGCCATCCAGAAATTTGCCGAAGGCCTGGGATTTTCCATCGTGCGCGAGTTCTGCGGCCACGGCATCGGCCAGCGCTTCCATGAAGAGCCCCAGGTGCTGCACTACGGCAAGCCCGGCACGCTCGACGAGCTCAGGCCCGGCATGGTCTTCACCATCGAGCCCATGATCAACGCCGGCCGCCGCGAAGTGAAGGACCATGGCAACGACGGCTGGACCATCGTCACCAAGGACCACAGCCTCTCGGCCCAGTGGGAGCACACGGTACTGGTGACCGAGACCGGGTACGAGGTGATGACCCTGTCGGCCGGCTCGCCGCCTTTGCCGTCCTTTGTGACAGCGACCAAGACATAAGCCCGCGCGCTGGCGGGGGATCCGCTGCGCACGACTCTTGCGTGGATAAAAATTCATGGCCACACCGACTTTGCAGCCCTCTCCGTCCATGACCGACATCCACGCCCTTAGGGACGCCTACCGCCGCGACAAGGCGGCGCTGATGGCCTCCATCCAGGCCACGGGCGCGTCCACGCGCGGCATCCGCGTGCTGCTGCGCAAGCTCTCCACCCTGGCGGGTGACCTGCTGCAGCAGCTGTGGCGCCGCTCCGAGCTGCCGGCCGACCTGGCTTTGGTGGCGGTGGGTGGCTTTGGCCGCGACCAGCTGTTTCCGTATTCCGACGTGGACGTGCTGCTGCTGCTGCCCGACGACCGCGCGGCCGATGGCTGCAGCGTGCTGCGCGCACAGCTCGAAGCCTTCATCGGCAGCTGCTGGGATGCAGGGCTGGAGATCGGCTCCAGTGTGCGCACCGTTGCCGAGTGCCTGGCCGAGTCGGCCGCCGACGTGACGGTGCAGACCTCTCTGCTCGAAGCGCGCCAGATCTGCGGCAGCACCGAACTGTTTGCCCGATTCCAGGCCCTGTACCTGGAGCAGATGGACCCCCAGGCCTTTCTGGTGGCCAAGACGCTGGAGATGCGCCAGCGCCACAACAAGTACGAAAACACCCCCTATGCGCTGGAACCCAACTGCAAGGAGTCGCCCGGCGGCCTGCGCGACCTTCAGATGATCCTGTGGGTGGCGCGCGCCGCCGGCCTGGGCAGCACCTGGAAGGAACTGGCCGCCAACGGCATGGCCACCGCTTTCGAGGTGCGCCAGATCGAGCGCAACGAGGCGGTGCTGTGCCTGATCCGCGCGCGCCTGCACGCGGCGGCCGGCCGCCACGAGGATCGCCTGGTGTTCGACCTGCAGACCGCCGTGGCCGAGTCCTTCGGCTACCGCTCGCAGGCGCCCGATGGCTCGCGCCTGCCGATGCGCGCCAGCGAGGCCATGATGCGCCGCTACTACTGGGCGGCCAAGGCGGTCTCGCAGCTCAGCCAGATCCTGCTGCTCAACATCGAGGAAGCGCTCAACCCCTCGGCCCACGAACTGCGCCCCATCAACGAGCGTTTCCTCGAGAAATCGGGCCTGATCGAGGTGGCCAGCGACGACCTGTACCTCAAGGACCCGCACGCCATCCTGGAGACCTTTCTGCTCTACCAGACCACGGTGGGGCTCAAGGACCTGTCGGCCCGCACCCTGCGGGCGCTGTACAACGCCCGTGGCGTGATGGACGGCGCCTTTCGCAGCGACCCGGTGAACCGCACCGCCTTCATGCGCATCCTGCAGCAGCCCGCCGGCATCACGCATGCCATGCGGCTCATGAACCAGACCTCGGTGCTGGGGCGCTACCTGTGGGCGTTTCGCGGCATCGTGGGGCAGATGCAGCACGACCTGTTCCACGTCTACACGGTGGACCAGCACATCCTGATGGTGCTGCGCAATGTGCGCCGCTTCTTCATGGCCGAGCATGCACACGAATACCCGTTCTGCTCGCAACTGGCCGGTGGCTGGGACAAACCCTGGCTGCTGTACCTGGCCGCACTGTTCCACGACATCGGCAAGGGCCGCGGCGGCGACCACTCGCAGATCGGCGCCATGGAAGTGCGGCGCTTTTGCCGCCAGCACAAGGTGGACCGTGAAGACGGCCAGCTCGTCGAATTCCTGGTCAGCGAGCACCTGGCCATGAGCCGCATCGCGCAAAAGGAAGACCTGAGCGACCCCGACGTGATCGCCGCCTTCGCCCGGCGCGTGGGCAACGAGCGCTACCTCACGGCGCTGTACCTGCTCACGGTGGCCGACATCCGCGGCACCAGCCCCAAGGTGTGGAACGCCTGGAAGGGCAAGCTCCTGGAAGACCTGTACCGCGCCACGCTGCGTGCGCTGGGCGGGCGAGCGCCCGATGCGGCAGCCGAGGTCGAGGCGCGCAAGCGCGAGGCCCTGGTGCTGCTGGCGCTGAGCGCCCTGCCCTTCGAGGCGCACAAGGCCCTGTGGGCCACGCTGGACGTGAGCTACTTCATGCGCCACGAGGCCGCCGACATTGCCTGGCACACGCGCCACCTGTCGCGCCACGTGGGCGCACCGCGCGCCGTGGTGCGTGCACGCCAGTCGCTGGCCGGCGACGGCCTGCAGGTGATGGTCTACGCCCCCGACCAGGAAGACCTGTTCGCGCGCATCTGCGGCTACTTCGACCGCGCGGGCTTCAGCATCCTCGATGCGCGCGTGCACACGGCGAACAACCAGCATGCGCTCGACACCTTCCAGATCGTGGCCGACGACCAGGCCGGCCACTACCGCGAGTTGACCCATATGGTGGAAAGCGACCTGGTGCACGTGATCGAGGAAGGCGGACCCCTGCCCGAGCCCACGCGCAAGCGCGTTTCGCGCCGGGTCAAGAGCTTCCCCATCGCCCCGCGCGTCACCCTGCGCCCGGACGAGAAGGCCCAGCGCTGGCTCTTGGCCATTTCGGCCAGCGACCGCGCCGGCCTGCTTTACCTGGTGGCCCGTGTGCTGGCCCAGCACCACCTGAGCGTGCAGCTGGCCAAGGTCAGCACCCTTGGCGAGCGGGTGGAAGACACCTTCCTGGTACAAGGCCCCGAGCTGCAGAACAACGCGCGGCAGATCCAGATCGAAACCGAGCTGCTGCGCGAGCTGTCTAACTGATCGTCAGGTCACTTCAGGCAGCTTGTCGAGCAGCTTGTCCAGTGTGACGGGGTAGTCGCGCACCCGCACGCCGGTGGCGTTGAAGACTGCGTTAGCCACCGCCGCCCCCACACCGCACAGGCCCAACTCGCCCACGCCCTTGGCCTTCATGGGCGATGAGACCGGGTCGGTCTCATCCAGGAAGATCACCTCCTGGTGCGGGATGTCGGCATGCACCGGCACCTCGTAGCCCGCCAGGTCGTGGTTGACGAAGAAGCCTTGGCGCTTGTCCACGGCCAGTTCCTCCATCAGCGCGGCGCCCACGCCCATGGTCATGGCGCCGATCACCTGGCTGCGCGCAGCCTTGGGGTTGAGAATGCGGCCCGCGGCGCACACCGCCAGCATGCGGCGCACGCGGATCTCGCCGGTGGCCACGTCCACGCCCACCTCCACGAAGTGCGCGCCGAAAGTTGATTGCTGGAACTTCTTTTGCAGGTCGCCGTACTCGATGGAGTCCTCCACCACCAGCTCGCCGCCTGCGGCGGCCTCGGCCAGTGGCACGGAGCGCTCGCCCGAGCGCACCATGCCGTCGGCAAACACGGCACCGTCGACCGGCACACCGAGCTTCTGCGCCACGGCTTCGCGCAGCTTCATGCAGGCAGCGTACACCCCGGCGGTGGACGAGTTGCCACCCCACTGCCCGCCCGAACCGGCGGACACCGGAAACGCCGAATCGCCCAGTCGCACCATGACCTTGTTGACGGGCACGCCCAGCATCTCGGCTGCGGTCTGCGCGATGATGGTGTACGAGCCGGTGCCGATGTCGGTCATGTCGGTCTCGACCGTCACCACGCCGCGCTCGCTCAGGCGAACCCGCGCCCCCGACTTCATCACCATGTTGTTGCGAAAGGCTGCCGCCACGCCCATGCCCACCAGCCAGCGACCGTCGCGCACCTGGGCGGACTCGGCCCGGCGCTGGTTCCAGCCGAAGCGCTGGGCGCCGGTGCGCAGGCATTCGATCAATTGGCGCTGCGAGAAGGGCCGCTCGGGCTTTTCGGGATCCACCTGGGTGTCGTTGATGACCCGGAACTCCACCGGGTCGATGCCCAGCTTGGTCGCCATCTCATCCATCGCGATCTCCAGCGCCATCATGCCCGGCGCCTCTCCAGGCGCGCGCATGGCGTTGCCCTCGGGCAGGTCGAGCACGGCAAGTCGCGTGGTGGTGAGCCGATGGGCGCCGGCGTAGAGCAGCCGCGTCTGGTTCACGGCCGTTTCGGGCTTGCCATCCGGCAGGTCGCCCGACCAGCTCTCGTGCGCAATGGCGCTGATCTTGCCGTTCCGGGCGGCGCCGATGCGGATGCGCTGGATGGTGGCGGGACGGTGGGTGGTGTTGTTGGCCACCAGCGGCCGCTGCAGCGCCACCTTCACGGGCTGGCGTGCGGCCTTGGCGCCCAGCGCTGCCAGCAGCACGTCGGCACGGATGAACAGCTTGCCGCCAAAGCCGCCGCCCACGAAGGGCGAGACCAGGCGCACATTGTCCTTGGGGATGCCCAGCGTCTTGGCCAGATCGCCCACGCTCCAGTCGATCATCTGGTTGGAAGTCCACACCGTGAGCTTGTCGCCCTTCCAGACCGCTGTGGAGGCATGCGGCTCCATCATGGCGTGCGAGTGGTCGGGCGTGGTGTAGGTCGCATCGTGCTGCACGGGTGCGGCATCGAAGGCCTTGTCGAAATTGCCCTTGCGCGTGTCGGCAGGGGACCCGTCCTGTTCAGGCGGTTTTTGCGCCGATGCCCGCGCCGCGGCCAGATCGAAGCGGCCGCTGGTGCGGCTGTACTGCACCTTCACGAGCTGCGCCGCAGCGCGCGCCTGCTCGAAGGTATGGGCCACCACCAGCGCGATGGCCTGGTGGTAGTGCGCGATCTCGGGGCCGCCGAGCAGGGCCGCCGTGTTGAACTGGCCCTTGCCCAGCTTGCCAGCCGTCTGCGCCGTAACGATGGTGATGACGCCCGGCGAACCTTGCGCGGCACGCAGGTCCATGGACTCGATGCGGCCCTTGGCGATGGCCGAGCCGACCACGACGCCGTAGGCGGGGTTCTGCACCACATCGTGGCGCTCGTAGGCGTAGGGCGCGGTGCCGCTGGTCTTCATCGGCCCGTCGATGCGGTCCGTGGGCTGGCCCACGAACTTGAGCTGGTCGATGGGGTTGGTGGTGGCGGGGGTATCGAACTTCATGGCTCAGCTCCTTGCCTGCAACAGGGCGGCGGCGATGGTGCGCTCGGCCAGCGTCAGCTTGAATGCGTTGTCGTGGCCCGGCTGGGCACCCGCCAGCAACTTCGCGGCCACGGCCTTGGCGCCTTGCGGCATCTCGGCCTCCGCCGCCGCCATGCGCCAGGGCTTGTGTGCCACGCCGCCCAGGGCGATGCGGCCGGTGCCGTTGCGGTTCACGATGGCTGCCACCGACACGAGCGCAAAGGCGTAGGACGCGCGATCGCGCACCTTGCGGTAGATATGCGTGCCGCCCACGGGCTTGGGCAGCGTCACGGATGTGATGAGCTCACCGGGCGCGAGCACCGTCTCCATGTGCGGCGTGGTGCCAGGCAGGCGGTGGAAATCGGCGATCGGTATCACCCGTGTGCGGCCATCGCCGCGCACGGTTTCCACCGTGGCGTCGAGCACACGCAGGGCCACGGCCATGTCGCTCGGGTGCGTGGCGATGCAGGCCGCGCTGGTGCCGATCACCGCATGCTGGCGCGTGACCCCACCGATGGCGCTGCAGCCGCTGCCCGGCTGGCGCTTGTTGCAGGGCATGTTGGTGTCGTAGAAATAGGGGCAGCGCGTGCGCTGCAGCAGGTTGCCGGCTGTGGTGGCCTTGTTGCGCAACTGGCCCGAGGCACCCGCCAGCAGTGCGCGCGAGAGCACGCCATAGTCGCGCCGCACGCGCTCGTGCGCGGCCAGGTCGGTGTTGCGCGCCAGCGCGCCGATGCGCAGACCGCCCTCCAGCGTGGGCTCTATCCTGTCGAGCTGCAGCGCATTCACGTCCACCAGGTGCACGGGGGTTTCGATCTGCAGCTTCATCAGGTCCAGCAGGTTGGTGCCGCCCGCGATGAACCTGGCGCCGGGTACGCGCTCGACAGCGGCGGCCGCCTCTGCAGGCGACTGGGCTCGTTCGTAGGTAAAGGGTTTCATGATCGGCCTCCCGCCATGCCGGCCACTTCGGTCATGGCATCGACGATGTTGGAGTACGCGCCGCAGCGGCAGATGTTGCCGCTCATGCGCTCGCGCAGTTCATCGGCCGACAGCAGGGGCCGCGCCGTGAGGTCGGTGCTCACGTGGCTCGGAATGCCGCGGCGGATCTCGTCGAGCACGCCCACGGCCGAGCAGATCTGGCCCGGTGTGCAGTAGCCGCACTGGTAGCCGTCGTGCTTGACGAAGGCCGCCTGCATGGGGTGCAGGTTGCGCGGCGTGCCCAGGCCTTCCACCGTGGTGACTTGCGCCCCTTCGTGCATCACGGCCAGCGTGAGGCAGGAGTTGATGCGCCGGCCATCCACCATCACCGTGCAGGCACCGCACTGGCCATGGTCGCAGCCCTTCTTGGTGCCGGTGAGGTGCAGGTGCTCGCGCAAGGCGTCGAGCAGCGTGGTGCGTGTGTCCACCTCCAGCTCGCGTGGCTGGCTGTTCACGATGAACGCGACCTTGGCCATGGGGGTGGGAACGGTGACGCCGGGTGGCTGGGGCGCCACCTGCGTTGTCTGGGCTCCAGCGGGTGCGGCAGCGCCCGCCACCACACCCGATGCGGCGGCGCCAACGATCAGCAGGTCGCGCCGGGAGATGGGGAGAAGGGGAGGAAGCTGCGGCGCGTCCGGAAGCTCGATGGTATGTTCCATGTCGTTTTTCCTGTGGGGGGAAGGATCGGTCCATGCTGGGTGCATCGCGCCGCAATGCCATGGCGGCAGCGTCCTGATTTGCTGTAGGACCACGCCCTGCACCAGAGCGGTGAGGTGGCTCAGCGCGCCGCCGCGTACTGTGCGTCGGTCACTTTTTCCAGCCAGTCGACCGATTTGCCATCGAGCCGCTCAGCAATCGCGTAGTGGCCCATGGCCGTGGTGGGGGTGGCGCCGTGCCAGTGCTTTTCACCCGGCGGAATCCAGACCACGTCGCCCGGACGGATCTCCTGCACCGGCCCGCCCCAGCGCTGCACCAGGCCCACGCCACTGGTCACCAGCAGCGTCTGCCCCAGCGGGTGGGTGTGCCAGGCCGTGCGGGCACCAGGCTCGAAGGTGACGTGACCGCCACCCACGCGGGCCGGCCCCTCGGCCTGAAAGGGCGAATCCACGCGCACCGATCCCGTGAAGTAGTCCACCGGCCCACGCGCCGAGGGCTGGGTGCCGTTGCGGGTGATCTTGAGCGGCTGCGGGCCGGTCTCTGCCGCGCAGGGTGCGGCCAGGGTGAGCGACACCATGGTCGCGGCAAGTGCTTGCTTCATCGGGTGGTCCTTTCCGTCGTCTGGGATGGCATCCGACTGTAGGCTGGGCATTGGCAAGCCACTAGCCCCTACAGCATTGAAGGATTGGCAAGTTGCAGTTGTGAATGTGGCCCACCTTGCGCATTCGCACCCTGCCCCGCGAACGCCGCTCAGGCCGCGCGGCAGGCCCCGATGAAGCTGTGCAGCTCAGCGTCCCGGTCGTGCTCGTGCGCGCCCACGTAGCGCGGCTCGGGGTAGACCGCGAGGTTCACCACCACCAGCTTTTCGGCGCGGTGGATGTAGATGCGCTGGCCCGAGTGGCCCATGGCCAGCATGGCGCCGTCATCGGTCAGCCACCAGCCGAACCCGTAGCCCGTGAGCCCCAGCGAGCGCCGGGCGGGATGGAAATCCTCGGGAATGCCGAAGGCGCGTGTGGCCATGGCGTCCACCCAGCCTGGCGGCAGGATGGGTTCGCCGTCCTGCACCCCGTTCAACGCGACCAGCGAGGCCAGCCGCCCCATGTCGCGCAGCGACATGCCCGCGCGGCTGCCTGCGATCTCCTGGCCGCCCTCCGATTCGAGCGTGTAGTAGGCATCGTCCTCCATGCCGCATGGCTGCCATATGCGAGCGGACAGGTAGTCGGCCAGGGTCTGCCCCGTGGCTGCGCACAGCACGCAGCCGAGCAGGTAGGTGTCGCCGGTGTTGTAGTGCCACGTGCTTCCGGGCGCGTGCTGCGGGGGCACAGCCTGCAGCATGCGCAGCACCCCGCCCGGCACCTTGTCCGCCAGCGACTTGCTGTAGCGGTTCACGTCGGAAAGCTTGTCGGTGTACACCTCGGACCAGGCCACGCCCGAGGACATGGTCATCAGCTGCCGCACGGTGGCATGCGCATAGCCGGATGCCTGCATCTGCGGCAGGTAGCGCACCACCGGGTCGTCCACGCTGGCGATGGCGCCGTCGCGCACGGCGGCGCCCACCAGCAGCGCCGTCATCGACTTCACGGTGGACATGGTGCTCCAGCGCTCGCCCGGCTGCAGACCCAGGCCATAGCGTTCCAGCACCACCTGGCCGTCGCGCACCACGAGCAGGCCGGCCACGCTGTTGCGGTCCATGAAGTGCTCGACCGTGCGCGGCTCGCCCGCGTGGGCATAGCGCAGCTGCAGCTCTCGGCCACGCACGGCAGGCCTGGCCACGGGGCCACGCCGCACGGTGCGCGTGGCGAAGAGCTGGTCCACGATGCGGTAGCCGTAAGACTGCAGTGGCGGCGACCAGAGCAGGAAATCTTCGCTGCGCGGCAGGTGCACCCGGGGTTGCGCGATGCGGGCCGCGTCGATGGGGGAGGAAGAAGGCATGTCGGACATCGTGTTGCGCTGCATGGGAAGGTCATTCGTTCTGGATGCCCAGCCGCGTGATGATCGGCCCCCAGACCAGGGCTTCGTCCTGCATGGTTTTGGCCACCGCGTCAGGACCCAGGGCCGTGGGCGGGTCCATGAACAGCGCATCCATGCGCGCCTTGGTGGCCGGGTCGGCCCAGAATTTCTTGGTCTCGGCGTTGAGCAGGGCAATCACCTCCCTGGGCGTGCCCTTGGGCGCCATCAGGCCGTACCAGCCGCCTGCCGGAAAGTCCTTGAGCCCGGCTTCGTAGACCGTGGGCACGTGGGGCAAGGCGGGGGAGCGCTGGCCGCCAAACACCAGCAGCGGCACCACCTTGCCGCCCTTGGTCTGGGGCACCACGCTGGTGATGGCATCGGCCGTGACCTGGGTCTCGCCGCCAAGCAGCCCGACCATGGCGGGCGCTGCGCCCTTGTAGGGCACATGGGTCATTTTCAGGCCGTAGTGCTGGACCAGGAACTCCACGTTGAGGTGCGTCGAGTTGCCCTTGCCGGCCGACCCGTAGTTGAGCGCATCGGGCTGGGCACGGGCCATGCGCACCAGGTCATCGAGCGACTTGATGCCCGAGGCCGGGCTGGCCACCAGCACCTGAGAGGTGCCAGCCAGCATGAGCACGGGGTCGAAGTCCTTCACCGGGTTGTAGGCCAGCGTCTTGTACGAGAAGCGGTTGAGCGACATGTTCGACGTGCTGCCGAACAACAGGGTGTAGCCATTGGCGGGCTGTTTGGCCACGTAGCTGGCCGCAATGCCGCCATTGGCGCCGGGCTTGTTGTCGACCACCACGGGCTGCCCAAGCGACTTGCCCACGTGGTCGGCCCAGGCGCGTGCCAGGCCATCGGCGGCACCGCCCGCGGCCACCGGCACCACGACTGTGATGGCCCGGGACGGATAGGCCTGCTGGGCCTGCAGCGGCATGGCAGCCAGAGCGGACAGGCCCATCGCCAGGCTGCCGAGAAGAGGATGTGAAACCATGGATCGCCTTCGCAGTGAGTGGATTGCAGGGCGATGCTAAACAGCGCTTTTCATGCCGTCCAATGCATAATTATTTGAAAATGCATTACCGTTTCTCATGATTAGCGAGGCGGCACCATGAATCTCCAGCAGTTCGACCACCTGCTCGCCGTTGCCGAAACCGGTTCGTTCAGCCGGGCGGCGGAGCAGCTGTACCTCACGCAGCCCGCGCTCAGCCGCAGCATCCTGGCGCTGGAAGACGAACTGGGCGCCCCGCTCATCGAGCGCGCCGGCAAGCGCAAGGAGCTCACGCCACTCGGTGCCCTGGTCGCAGCGCGGGCCCGGCGCATCGGGCTGGAGTTGTCGGAGCTCAAGCGCAGCGCCAGCCTGCTCGCAGGCCTGCAGGTCGGCACAGTGAAGCTCGGCCTGGGCCCCGCACCGACGGCGATGCTGGCCGTGCCGCTCTTGCAACACATGCTCGCGCACTACCCGCGCATCAAGGTCCAGCTCTCCAGCGGCCCGGCAGAGTTGCAATTGCAGAGCCTGCGCGCCCGGGACCTGGATGCGCTGGTGATCCACCGGCGCTCCCTGCCCCCGTACGACGACCTGAACGTGGACCTGTTCCCGGAAATGCGCCTGGGCTTCGTCTGCCGCAGCGGCCATCCGCTGCACCGGGCCGCGCAGGTGTCGTTTGCTCAGCTGCGCCAGTACCCGCTGGCCGCCAGCGGCACGGGCCTGAGCGACGAAGCGGTGCAAAGCCTCAATGCCCACTTCGGCCAGTCCGTGCACTTCAACGAAGCCATCCAGCTCCAATCCGACGAGGCGGCCTGCCTGCTCGAAGTGGTGCGCACCACCGACGCCGTGTTCCTGGGCGCCGTCGAAGTGGCACGCGCGCTGATCGACCGGGGCGAACTGGCGGAGCTGCGGCTGAGCCGCCCGCTGCGACTGACCTCGCAGTTCGCCTTCGTTACGCTGGAAGGCATCACCGAGGCCCCCGCCCTGAAGGTGGTGCGGGACTTCTGCGCGGAACGAATGCACGACCGTTGACGGCACGGCCGGCAGGCAAAGGCTCGAACCCCGTCACATTGAGCGGATCGGGAGTTCGTTTGATTGGCTGTGGCATATCGCTGATGCTGCATGTCTCTAGAATTCGGCAGCAGGCCATTCTCCACCCCCAACACAGGACACACACCATGCAACTCACCAGCCAGAGCTTTCATGACGGCCAGGCGATCCCTGGCGAATTCGCGTTCGCGGTGCCCGACGCCGCCACGCATGTCGCACTGTCGTCCAACCGCAATCCGCACCTCGCATGGAGCGGCGCACCCGAGGGCACCCAGTCGTTCGTGGTGGTCTGCCACGACCCCGACGTGCCCAGCCGTGGCGACGACGTGAACCAGGAGGGCCGCGAAGTGCCCGCGACGCTGCTGCGCGTGGATTTCTTCCACTGGTTGCTGCTCGACCTGCCTGCCGACACCCGGGAGATCGCTGCCGGTGCCCATTCCAGCGCAGTGACGCCACGGGGCAAGCCCGGCCCCGCCGCACCCGGCGGTGCGCGCCACGGCATCAACGATTACACCGGCTGGTTCGCGGGTGACGAACAGATGAAGGGCGACTACTACGGTTACGACGGCCCCTGCCCACCGTGGAACGACACCCTGGTGCACCACTACATCTTCACTGTCTATGCGCTGGCCACGCCCACGCTCGCCGTCGCAGGGCCGTTGACGGGCGCCAGCGTGCGCGCGGCGCTGGCCGAGGCCCCAGTGCTCGGCCAAGCCAGCCTCACGGGGCTGTACAGCCTCAATCCTGCGGTGTCGGTTGGCTGAGCGATTGGCAGGATGCCGCCCGGGCAGGTCATTTCCACCGGCACGCGCTCGCCGCAAGAAGCCGACGGCACGGCCCTGCCCTGGCAACTCCCATCGGGTGCGCCCGTGCTGCGGCGCAGCCTGTGCACGCTGGCGCAGCCCTGCCTGAAACAGCCGCAGCACACGCCGCGTTTCGTGTTCCACGAGGCTGCGGTGGTGCTGGTGACGGCAGGCCGGCTTGATCTCGACGACGGCGCTGCACAGGTGGCAGTGGACTCTCCGGCATCGCTGCTGCTCGTCGAGCCCAACACCCGCGCGGACCTCGTGAAGACACCAGGTGGCAGCGAACAGCGCTTTCGCTCGATCCTCTTGACGCTGCCGACCATGCTGTTGGAGGCATTCCATCGCGCCCGACCACCCGACCAGGTGGAAAGGGAGCCGCGCACGGCGTCTTTTCGCCTGATGCCGCTGGACGACGACCTCGCCTCGACCCTGCGGCACGTGCACGCCAGCGTCGAGGTGCAGCGCGTGGGCGATGAGCGGCTGCAGTACCGGCTGATGGACCTGCTTGCAGCCCTCTCGGAACGCGGCCATGTCTTTGCGCCAGGCGCGCTGCACAGCACTGCCGGACGTCTGCGCACCCTGATCAGCGAGGCGCCCGAGAGGCGCTGGACGGCCCACGAGGCTGGGCGCGCGCTCGCCATGAGCGAAGCCACGCTGCGCAGGCGCCTCGCCCACGAGCGCATGCGCTTTGATCACCTGCTGATCGATGTGCGCATGCACCACGCGATGATGCTGGTGCAGACCACGTCGTGGAGCATCCCGCTCATTGCGCAGGCCTCGGGCTACCAGTCGCGTGCGCGCTTTGCCGAGCGATTTCGCGCGCGCTTCGGTTACCTGCCCTCATCCGTTCGCTGAACCAAAGCGGCCTCCCCTGAAAACACCTTATCGGTATATCAGCCACAACGCAGCTTGAATACCAGCCGGCGCGGCCGCTCGACCTCGACCGGATTAATACCCAAGCCACGCGAGAAAAGAAAAAAGGGTTACGCCATTGCTGACGTAACCCTTTAATGATGGCGGAGTGGACGGGACTCGAACCCGCGACCCCCGGCGTGACAGGCCGGTATTCTAACCAACTGAACTACCACTCCTGGTAGATAGCTTTCGCCTGCATCTTCGTGACACAGGCCAAGCGCTACAACTTGGCGACCCTACGGGGATTCGAACCCCGGTACTCACCGTGAAAGGGTGATGTCCTAGGCCTCTAGACGATAGGGTCAAAACCTTGGAACT
>JAZKEE010000236.1:0-17389 GCA_040387235.1 Pseudomonadota bacterium | reverse complement strand
GGGTGATCAAAGAAAAACCACCCAGTCGCGAACTAACTGTTCCAGTTTTAGAAATAATAAATAGGGTAGAAGGGCTGGGTTTACCCGTATTCGCTGTGGCTGGTGGTGCACAAAAAAGATAGCAATGAATGACCTTCCTATAAAGGAAATTGCCAATTTTTTGCGTCAAAAGGAGGCGGCTGGCCTTGGTTCCAGGTGGGATACGATCATTGCAACCATTGAAACGACTGGTCACAAAGCAGCGGCTGGAGGCATCGCCATGCCCCGCCTGCCAGCGGGGCATGGCCCCTGGGAGACAATCCGGACATGAACATGTCCTTCGACAGCGAGGCAGCTACCGCCGCACCCGGCCTGGTCTGGCAGCGCGGCTTTGCCGCCCTGGGGCCGGTTTTCTTTACCGAACTGCAGCCCACGCCCCTGCCCAACCCCCATTGGGTGGGTACCAGTGCCAGCGTGGCGCGCCTGGTGGGTGTTGACGAGGCCTGGTTGCGCAGCGATGCGGCGTTGCAGGCCCTCACGGGCAATGCCGTGCTCCCGGGCTCGCACCCTTTGGCCAGCGTGTACAGCGGGCACCAGTTCGGCATCTGGGCGGGCCAACTGGGCGATGGCCGGGCCATCCTGCTGGGCGAGACCACGGGGGGGCTTGAGATCCAGCTCAAGGGCGCAGGCCGCACGCCGTACTCGCGCATGGGCGACGGCCGGGCGGTGCTGCGCTCGAGCATCCGGGAGTTTCTGTGCAGCGAGGCCATGCAGGGCCTGGGCGTGCCGACCACGCGTGCGCTGTGCATCACGGGCTCACCTGCGCCTGTGCGGCGCGAGGAGGTCGAGACGGCGGCCGTGGTGACCCGCGTCGCGCCGAGCTTCATCCGTTTCGGCCATTTTGAGCATTTCTCGGCCAACGACATGGGCGAGGAGCTCCAGGCCCTGGCCGACTACGTGATCGACCGTTACTACCCCGAATGCCGGGGGCGCAGCGATCTGGCCGGCAATCCATACGCCGCGTTGCTGCAGGCGGTGAGCGAGCGCACGGCGGTGCTCATGGCGCAGTGGCAGGCCGTGGGCTTTTGCCACGGCGTGATGAACACCGACAACATGAGCATCCTGGGCCTGACCATCGACTACGGGCCGTTCCAGTTCCTCGATTCCTTCGTGCCCGGCCATGTCTGCAACCACAGCGACACCCAGGGCCGCTACGCCTACAACCGCCAGCCCAATGTGGCGTACTGGAATGTGTTCTGCCTGGCGCAGGCACTTCTGCCACTGATCGGAGATCAGGAATTGGCCATGGCGGCGCTGGAGTCGTACAAGACGATTTTCCCTGCCGAGTTCATGGCCCGCATGCGCGCCAAGCTGGGCCTGGGCAGCACCGCGCAAGAGCGTGATGCCGAATTGATCGACGGTCTGCTGGTGCTGCTGGCCAAGGGCGGCGTGGACTATCCCATTTTCTGGCGCCGGCTTTCCCATGCCGTGGGCTCGGGGGAATTCGAGCCCGTGCGCGGCATGGTGCCGGACCAGGCGGCCTGGGACACCTGGCTGGAAAAATACCTTGCCGAGCCCCGGCTGGCGGATCGCAAGCGTGCGTCGGAGGCCATGCTGGCCAGCAACCCCAAGTTCGTGCTGCGCAACCATTTGTGTGAAGAGGCCATCCGCGCAGCGAAACTTGGCGACTTCGTCCCACTCCAAACCTTGCAGCAACTGCTGGAGCGCCCATTTGAGGAGCATCCCGGGCACGAGTCCTACGCTGCCTTCCCGCCCGCATGGGCTTCCACCATCGAGATCAGCTGTTCATCATGACCTATCCCGTTCACAAGACCGATGCCCAATGGCAAGCCGTGCTCGAAGAAAAGGGTGCCGAACGCGGTGCCCTGCAGGTGACGCGTTTTGCCGCCACCGAGCGCCCCTTCACCGGCAAGTACGAGGCCCACTGGGCCGATGGCAGCTACCACTGCATCTGCTGCGGCGCCACATTGTTCGACTCGCACACCAAGTTCGACGCGGGCTGTGGCTGGCCCAGCTTCTCCGAAGCCGTGCCCGGTTCCATCAAGGAAATCGTGGACCACAGCCATGGCATGGTGCGCACCGAGACGGTGTGTGCACAATGCGGGGCCCATCTGGGGCACGTGTTCGAAGACGGCCCCCAGCCCACCGGCCTGCGCTACTGCATGAATTCGGCATCCCTTGACTTCGAGTCCGGCGCCTCCTGATCCCGCCACCCATGAAAATCCTGCTCGACTTCCTTCCCATCGTCCTGTTCGTCGCTGCCTACAAGTTCTACAACATCTATGTGGCCACCGGCGTGCTGATGGCGGCCACGGTGGTGCAGATGGCCCTGGTCTACCTGATCGACCGCCGGCTGCAGACCATGCAGAAGGTGACGCTGGCGCTGATCCTGCTGTTCGGCACGCTCACGCTGGTGCTGCAGGATGACCGTTTCATCAAGTGGAAGCCGACGGTGCTCTATGGCGCCATGGCGATTGCGCTCGCCGTGGCACTGTGGATTCTGAAGAAGAACTACCTGAAGCTGCTGCTGGGCAGCCAAATGGAGTTGCCCGATGGCGTCTGGATGCGCCTGAACGTGGCCTGGGTGCTCTACTGTGCCTTCATGTCGGCGATCAACGCCTATGTGGTGCTCAATTTCAGCACCGAGGCCTGGGTGGAGTTCAAGCTCTGGGGCTATGCGTTCCCGCTGGTCTTCCTGGTGGCCCAGGGCATCTATATTGCACCCCATCTCAAGAACGACGAGCCTGCTGCATGACGACCCTGGCCACGACCGATACGACCACGACGCCCAGCCTGGCCCGGCAGATGCACGGGCGCCTGGTCGAACGCCTGGCGCCCACGGCGCTCGAAGTGATCGACGAAAGCGCCGACCACGCCGGGCATGTGGGGGCCAACGGCACGGGTTTCGGCACCCATTTCCGGGTGCGGATCGCCTCACCTTTGCTTACAGGCAAGAGCCGGGTGGCGCGCCATCGCCTTGTGTATGATGCGCTGCAGGAATTTTTGGATGCGGGCGTCCACGCCCTCGCCATTGAAATTCTCTGAACCGGCCCCATTGTCCTCATCTGCCGGATTTCAGCTGGCAATTACTTTCTCATTTTTTGGATTCCGCATGAAGAAACAGCTCCTGTCCGGCCTCGTGGCCGCTGCCGTGCTGGGCACGATGGCCCTGCCCGTTTCCGCCCAGAACATCGCCATCGTCAATGGCAAGGCCATTCCGAAGGAACGCGCTGAAGTGCTCAAGCAGCAACTGGTGCGCTCGGGCCGTCCCGTGACGCCGGAAGTCGAAGGCCAGATCAAGGACGAACTGGTCACCCGCGAAGTGTTCATGCAGGAAGCCCAGAAGCGCGGCCTGGAAGCCTCCCCCGACTTCAAGGGCCAGATGGAACTGGCACGCCAGACCATCCTGATCCGTGAACTGTTCATGGACTTCCAGAAGAACAACCCCGTGACGGACGAGGAAGTCAAGGCCGAGTACGACAAGTTCGTGGCCGCCAACAGCGGCAAGGAATACAAGGCCAGCCACATCCTGATCGAAAAGGAAGCCGATGCCAAGGCCGCCATTGCCGCCATCAACAAGGGCGCCAAGTTCGAAGAGATCGCCAAGAAGCAGTCCAAGGATCCAGGCTCCGGTGCCAACGGTGGTGCCATGGACTGGGCCAGCCCGTCGAGCTACGTTTCGGAATTCACCGAAGCCATGATCAAGCTCGAAAAGGGCAAGATGACGCAGACCCCCGTCAAGAGCCAGTTCGGCTACCACATCATCCGCCTGGACGATGTGCGCCAGGCCGAGCTGCCCAAGCTCGAAGACGTGAAGCCCCAGGTCGCCCAGCAGCTGCAACAGCAAAAGCTGGCCAAGTACCAGGAAGAGCTGCGCTCCAAGGCCAAGGTCGAGTAATCGGCTCCTTGCGGGCACACCTTGTGGTGTGCCTTGCAGCAAAAACGCGGCCTCGGCCGCGTTTTTTCATGGGGGTCTGGGTGGATCAGGGTTTGAAGATCCATGCCAGGGCCATCACCACCGCGATCAGCACCGGCTGGTGCACCATGTAGAAACTCAGGGACCAGCGGCCAAGCACGGCCATCGGTTTGAGGGCGGCCGGCAGGCGCACCTGCAGAAGCCGTCCGCCGGGGTTGCGCAGAGCCCACTGACCAGCGGCGAGGCCCCACCAGAGCACGCCCAGCCACGGAAAGAGCGGCACATAGTCCTCGGTAAAGGGCTTGCGCGCCACCAAGCCGAGCCAGTTGAGCGTGCGGGCGTTGAAGGCCGGCGCGAGCTCGCTTAAGGGCCCTGTCAGCAGGTAGGTGGCCGCCACGGGCAGGGCCAGTGCCACCAGGCCGCACAGCCAGAGCCAGGCGCCCCATCCGGCGCTGAAGCGGGCGATCAGCAGCATCACCGCCATGCCGTGCAGCACACCGAAGTAGATGAAGCTGCGCGGGAACATGAAGAACGAGCCCAGGCTCACCAGCAGGGCGCAGCCGGCGATCTGCAGCCAGCGGCGTGCAAAGCGCTCCAGGCTTTGCCCCTGGTGCAGCGCAATGGCCTGGCCCAGGCCGGCGCAGAACAGGAACAGGCTCAGGATCAGGGTGCGCTGCGTGGTCCATACCGGGTCGTTGCGGAAGTCCTGGGGCCACAGGCCGAAATGGGCCAGGTCGAAGCAGAAGTGGAAGGCTGCCATCCACACCATGGCCGCTGCACGCAGGGCGTCCACGGCTTCGTAGCGGGGTGTGGCGGATCGTTTGGGAATTGGTTTCATTCAGGGCGAAAGCGCGGTGAGCCTGGAGGTGTCAGGGGTGAATCGTAGCGTGGCCGGGTTGCTGTGGCGGTGCGCTGGCTTTTGCTGCTCTGGGTGCTGTGTGCCGGGTTGAGGGCCGGAGCAGGGATGTGCGCCCGACCTCCGTCCTGAACCAAGGCATGCAGCCAGCATGGACAGCAAGCCGTCCGCGATGCACCCTGCACCTCGTCCCGCGTAGATACATTCTGAAATAAACCGAAACTGCCCCGAGACCCCCCAAAAACCGCCCAGGCGCACCATAGGACCCATGTTCAACACCGTCCATGAAAGGACTGCACCATGAAACCCTGGATCAAGAAAACCCTGGCCGGCGTGTTCGGCGCCACCATCGTCCTGGGCGGGCTGACCGCCTGCGCGGGCCACCGCCATGGCGAGATGGGCCCCGAGAAGATCGCCGAGATCCGCGGCAAGGTCGTCAACCGCGTGAGCAGCAAGCTGGACCTCAATGATGCGCAGAAGGTCAAGCTCAACGCCCTGGCCGACACCCTGCAGGCCCAGCGCGCTGCATTCAAGGGCAAGACCCCTGACCCGCGCGCCGAGGTGCAGGCCATCGTCGCCGGCGCCACCTTCGACCGTGCACGCGCCCAGGCCCTGATGGAAGAAAAGACCCGTGCCGTGCAGACCGCCAGCCCCGAGGTGATCACCGCCATGGCCAACTTCTACGACAGCCTGAACCCCGAGCAGCAGCAGAAGGTGCGCGAGATGATGGACAAGCGCGGTCGCCATGGTGGCGGCTGGATGTCCCGCGGCTGAGCACGGGGAGCCCCGCATGTCACCCACGCTGGAACCCATCCACACGCTCACCCAGCGTGTGCGCATGCACGGCCCCCACCTGTTGGCGGGCCTGTCGGACCCCCATGACGAGCTGATGTCGCTCGTCTGGGGCCCCCGCTTCGACCGCGAGCACGCCATGGGCCTGCTGGCGCGGCAGCCCGAGCATGCTGCCCTCACGCTGCCTGCGCTGCTGGACGCGGCCGACCGCTTCGACGCCCTGCACACGGGCGCCAAGCACCGCCTGCGCCAGCTCATCGTGCGCCACCGTGCCCTGGGCGGTGAGCTGGACGCCTGAAAACGCCGATACCCCACGACCTTCTTAGAATCGGCCATGCACCGGATCCTGCTCATTGACGACGACGCACAGCTCGGCCCGCCGCTGGCGACCTATTTCCAGCGCTTCGAGCTGGAGCTCACGCATGCGCTCAGGCCCAGCGAGGGGCTGGCGCAACTCGCGGCGGGCGGCTTTGATGCCGCCATCCTGGACGTGATGCTCCCCGAGATGGATGGCTTCGAGCTGTGCCGCACCATCCGCAAGCAGGGTGATCTGCCCATCGTCATGCTCACCGCGCGCGGCGACGTGATGGACCGGGTGGTGGGGCTGGAACTGGGTGCCGACGACTACCTGCCCAAGCCGTTTGAACCGCGCGAATTGGTCGCGCGCTTGCAAACGGTGCTGCGCCGCCGGCGCAGCGACGGGCCGGGCAGTGGGCACGGACAGGGGCCGCTGGAATTCGAGGGCCTGCACATCGATGCTGCCCGCCGCAGCGTGCTGCGCCAGGGCGTGGCGGTGGAGCTGACCGGCACCGAGTTCGACCTCTTGCACCTGCTGGCGCGCGAGCCGGGTCGTGTGTTCAGCCGCGACGACATCCTGAACCAGCTGCGCGGGCACGAGGCCGAGCTCTACACCCGTGCGGTGGACATCGTGGTCAGCCGCCTGCGCAAGAAGCTCGAGCCGCTGGACTGCATCAAGACGCTGCGCAACGCGGGGTATTCGCTCGCCCTGCGAAAGGCGCCGCCATGAGGCGCTGGGGCCGGCACGCCACGGCAGAGCTGCCGGGGGATGGGCCGCCAGCACCGCGGCGCGGCTGGTGGCGCCACCACCATCGCCATGGCGTGGGCGAGGATGGCCAGCCGTGCCCCTGGCACCGGCGCGCGCGCGATGCCGTGGGCCATTCGCTGCGCATCCGCCTGGTGCTGCTGTTCCTGGTGCTGGCCTGCATGACGACCATCACCTTCGTGGGGGGCGTGCAGAAGGCACTGTCGGTCGGCTGGCGCGAGGCCGCGCGGCCGCTGCTGATGGACTATGTGGACCGCCTGACCAGCGAGATCGGCAGCCCGCCCAGCGTGGAGCGTGCGCAGGCCATCGTGCAGCGCCTGCCCATCCACCTGCGCATCGAAGGTCCGGTGGTCAACTGGGTATCGCACCCCGATGCTCCGCGTCCCGACTGGATGCGCGACCGGCCTGGCCGCGACAAGGACAAGGACCGACCCGAGCGGCGCTGGCTGGGTGACAGCGACGATGGCCATCGCCTGTTGCAACGCACCACGGCCGATGGCCACTTCATCGAATTCGGTCTCAACGCGATGACCTGGGAGCAAAAGCCCCGCGTTGCCTGGGTCACCCTGTCGGTACTGCTGCTGCTCACGGGCCTGTCGTACGTCTACGTGCGCCACCTCCTGCGCCCCCTCGACGACATCCGCCGCGGCGCGCGGCGCTTCGGCGAAGGGGACTTCGGCGAACCCATCCCCGTTCGCCACGCCCACCGGCCCGACGAGCTGGGCCAGCTTGCCGTCACCATTAACACCATGGGCGAGGACATCCACCAGATGCTGGAGGCCAAGCGCGCCCTGCTGCTGGCCATGAGCCACGAGCTGCGCAGCCCGCTCACGCGCGCACGGTTGAACACCGAGCTGCTGCCCGAGAGCCCCGACGTGG
This sequence comes from Pseudomonadota bacterium, assembly GCA_040387235.1. Taxonomy (GTDB): domain Bacteria; phylum Pseudomonadota; class Gammaproteobacteria; order Burkholderiales; family Burkholderiaceae_C; genus Acidovorax. The sequence goes on along the minus strand of JAZKEE010000236.1, from coordinate 9,883 downwards.
GCCCCCAGCGCGAGGCGCTGATGCGCGACCTGGGTGAGATGGCCCACCTGATCTCCGACCTGCTGGAGAGCGAGCGCCTGGCGGGCAGGCATGCCGCGCTGCACCGCGAACCGACCAACCTGCCCGAACTGGCGCGCGAGGTGATCGCCGAGCTGGAGGTGCGGCACGATTGCGCCGACGACATCGTGGTCATCGCGGACCCCGCCCTGCCGGTGCTGGCCCTGGACCGCGGGCGCCTGCGCCTGGTGCTGCGCAACCTGCTGGACAACAGCCTGCGCCACTGCGAGCCAACGGCATCGCCGCCCGAGCTGCACCTGCGCAGCACCCCCTCGGGCGTCGAACTGGAGGTGCGCGACCATGGCCCCGGCGTGCCGCCCGAGCACCTGGCGCGCATGGCCCAGGCCTTCTACCGCCCCGACGTCGCGCGCCAGCGCGCCACGGGCGGCGTGGGGCTGGGGCTGTACCTGTGCCGGCTGGTGGCGCAAGCGCATGGCGGGCAGTTCGAGCTGCGCAATGCATCGCCGGGCCTGTCGGTGCTGATCACGCTGCCGGCCGAACCGGCGCAGGTGGCGCCCACCAAGGGCTGAGCTAACGCGAAACCGATCCGGGGGCGGTCATCGCGTCGCGTTGCTGCGCGAAGGCCGCCTTGGCAATGCGTGCGAACAGCACCGAGCGCGGGTTCTCCTGGCCCTGCTGCCCTGGGGTGGCCAGCACCACAGACTGCGCTGCGAGCGGCCCGCGCAGGCGCCTGCAGGCCAGGCGCTTGCCGTCGTAGCTCCAGTCGCGCACCGGCCGCGTAGTGAGCAAGGACACGCCCAGGCCATTGGCCACGAGTGAGCGCACCATCTCGATGGAGGGTGTCTGGTGCGCGATGCGCGGTGTGACGCCCGCCTGTCGGAACAGCGAGAGAAAATACTCCCGGCTGTGCGGCAGGTTGATCAGGACAAAGGGCTCCTGTGCCAGGGTGCTCAGCAGCAGGCTGCTGCGCGCGGCCAGCGCGTGGCTGGCCGGCAGCAGCGCATAGGGCACGAAGGAGGTCACTGCCTCCAGCCGCACGGCGCGCGCCAGGCCCAGGTCGTAGAGCAGGGCGGTGTCGAGGGCCCCGCGCTCCAGCATCTGCAACAGGGTCTCGGTGTCCGCCTCGTGCACCTCGATCTCCACCTGCGGGTGCCGCTCGCGCATGCGCACCAGGATCTCGGGCAGGTAGCGCGGGGCCAGCGTGGACAGGCAGCCCAGGCGCAGCAGACCGGCTTCTTCTTCGCGCCGCGGCCCTTCGAGTGCGCGCGCCTTCTCCAGCAGCACCTGGGCTTCGCGCTGGCGCAGCCGGCCTGCCGCCGTGAGATCCAGCCCGCGCGCGTGGCGTCGCACGAACAGCGCTTCGTTCCACAGCGCCTCCAGGTCGGCGATGGCCTTGGAAATGGAGGGCTGCGATACGCAGAGCGCACGCGCGGCCCGCGCCGCGCCGCCGTGCTGGGCAGCGGCCACGAAGTACTCGAGCTGGCGCAGGCTGATGTTGATCAAGATGGTTGATCCTTTGTATCAAGATTGAATATTTTATTTTGATGCAGAGATCGGCAACCATGGGCTCCTGACATTCATTTGATGGAGACCCCGCCATGACCGTAGCCTCCCGCCCGCTGGACGGCGTGCGCATCCTCGACTTCAGCCGCGTGCTTGCGGGCCCGCTGTCCACGGCCCTGCTGGCCGACCTGGGGGCCGAGGTCATCAAGATCGAGCCGCCCACGGGCGACGACTACCGCCACATCGGCCCCATGCGCGAAGGCATGAGCAGCCTGTTCACCGCCCTGAACCGCAACAAGAAGAGCCTGGTGCTGGACCTCAAGCACCCCGATGCGGCGCAAACCATCGCCGCCCTGGCCGCGACGGCAGACGTGGTGGTCGAGAACTTCCGCCCCGGCGTGGCCGAGCGCCTGGGCGTCGGACCCGTGGCCTTGCGCGGCGTGAATCCGAAGCTGGTCTACGTGAGTGTCTCGGGCTTCGGCCAGACCGGGCCGCTGGCGCACCTGCCGGCCTACGACATCATTGTGCAGGCCATGAGCGGCCTGATGGAATCCACAGGCGACCCCGAGGGCGCCCCCACCATGGTGGGCGAAGCCGTGTCCGATGTGGTCGCAGGCCTGTTCGCCTCCTGGGCCACGCTCGCGGCATTGCTCCAGCAGCGCCGCACGGGCGAGGGCCAGCACGTGGACGTGGCCATGTTCGATGCCACGCTGAGCTTTCTCGTCACCGGCGTGGGGCGCTACCTGTTCACCGGGCAGAGCCCGCGGCGCAGCGGCAACCGGCATGCGTTTTCGGCGCCGTTCGGCGTGTACCGCGCGCAGGACGGGCACTTCGCACTCGCCGTGCTCAACCACAGGCTCTTCGCCTCGCTGGCGCAAGTCATCGGTGAGCCGGCGTTTGCAGAGGACGCGCGCTTCGCCAGCGACGAGCTGCGCCATGCCAACGAACCCGTGCTCGCTGCGGCCATCGAAGCCTGGGCCGCGCAACGACCGGTGGCCGAGGTGGTGGCCGCGCTGGAGGTGGCCGGTGTGCCCGGCGGCCCGCTGTGGACCACGGCCCAGGCGCTCGAATCCGAACAGGGCAGGGCACGTGGCCTGCTGCGCGAGGTGCACGACCCGCGCCTACCGGGCCTGCGCGTGCCCACGCAGCCTGTGAAGTTCGGCGGCTCCGCGCCCAACCGCGCCGAGCCGGCGCCCGCGCTCGGCGAGCATACCGATGAGCTCATGGGCGCGCTGCTGCACTGCGGCAGCGAGCGCCTGCAGGCGCTGCACGAGGCCGGGCTGTTCGGCACGGTCTGATTTCCACCTTCCACGAGGAGCTTTTTCATGAGCCCGATGAACCGCCTGGGCGTGACCCCTGAAGACCAGGGCGTTGCCGACGCCGTGGCCCGTTTTGCCACCGAGGTGCTGGCGCCCCGCGCCCGCGAGATCGACGAACAGTCCCTGTCCACCACCTGCCATATGCCCCAGCTGGCGGCCCTGGGCGTGATGGGCATGAACCTGCCCGAGCACCTGGGCGGGGCGGGTGTCTCGGCCACGGCCATGCTGCTGTCGCTGGTGGAGATCGCGCGCGCCTGCGCGGCCACGTCGTCGATGATCGGCGCGCACTACCTGGGGACCGATGCGGTGCTCATGGGCGGCAGCGCCGAACAGCACCAGTGCTTTCTGCCGCGCGCGGCCAGCGGCGAGTGGCTCGCGGGCTTTGCGCTGACCGAGCCGCGCGGTGGATCTCACCCAGCCGACCTGCGCACCCGGGCCGTGCGCGAGGGGGGCTTCTACCGCATCGATGGCGTCAAGCACTTCATCTCGAACGCCCGCGAGGCACAATTCCTCGTGGTCTTTGCCAAGACCGACCCGAATGCCGGCGCGCGCGGCGTCAGCGCCTTCATCGTCGAGACCGGCAGCCCGGGCGTCCACATCTCCTCGCCCGAGAAACTCATGGGCATCCAGGGCGCGCATGCCTTCGAGGTGGCCTTCGACGGCGTGCGCGTGCCTGTCAGCCACCGCCTGGGCGCCGAGGGCTCGGGCTTCAAGACGGCGATGAAGGTGCTCGACAACAGCCGCCTGGACGTGGCGGCCACGGCCCTGGGCATTGCCGAGTCGGCGTTGGCCGACGCCATGCGCTGGATGAAGGAGCGCCAGGTCGGCGGCGAACCCATCGCCAGCAAGCAGGGCCTGCAGTGGATGCTGGCCGACATGAAGCTGCGCCTGGAGGCCTCCTGGGGCCTGACCCTGCAGGCACTTGCGCTGCGCCAAGCCGGCCAGCCCTTCACGCTGCAGTCGGCCATGGCCAAGCTGCATGCCTCCGAGATGGTGGGCTTCGTGGCCGATGCGGCCCTGCAGATCCATGGCGGCTATGGCTACACGCGCGAGATGCCGCTGGAGCGCTATGTGCGCGATGCGCGCATCCTGCGCATCTACGAGGGGTCGTCCGAAGTGCAGCGCAACATCATTGCGCGCACGCTGCTGGGCTGACGGCCCTGGGTTGCACCGATTTGGTGCAGCCAGGGTGCCAGGCATTGGCCCGCAATTTGCTAAATGGCTGTGCCGGTGAAACACCGGCCAGCGCCCCGTGCGGGCCCGACCATGGGATGGCCCGCAGGGCGTTCCCAAGAGACGGGAAGCGGGGCGGTTTCTTGGGGCCGAGGGTCCGGTTTCCTAGCGTTTACCCTGTATAGACAGGTACGATAGAACCTCCATCATCGGTGCCAGGAAGCAAGGCCTGTTTCCCTGCGGATGAACAAAAGTACTTTTTTCCCCTACAGGAGCTGATGATGAGCCGAATGGTTGTGAAGATGGCGTCGCTGGCAGCGGCGGTTGCATGTGTGGTGGGACTGGCCGCACCGGCCCAGGCCCAGGAAACCAAGATAGTCCTGGGCATGTCCGGCTGGACGGGCTTCGCCCCGCTGACCCTGGCAGACAAGGCCGGCATCTTCAAGAAGAACGGCCTGGACGTGGAGCTGAAGATGATCCCCCAGAAGGATCGCCACCTGGCCCTGGCCTCCAAGGCCATCCAGTGCGCAGCCACCACGGTGGAGACCCACGTCGCATGGAACACCAATGGCGTGCCCATCGTGCAGATCTTCCAGCTCGACAAGTCCTACGGTGCAGACGGCCTGGCCGTGCGCAACGACGTCAAGGGCTTTGCCGACCTCAAGGGCAAGACCATCGGTGTGAGCGCGCCGGGCACCGCCCCGTACTTCGGCCTGGCCTGGATGCTGTCCAAGAACGGCATGAGCCTCAAGGACGTGAAGCTCGTCTCGCTGGAGCCCCAGCCTGCCGCCCAGGCTTTCGTGTCGGGACAGAACGACGCCGCCATGACCTATGAGCCCTACCTGTCCACGGTGCGTGCCAACCCCGCCGCCGGCAAGATCCTGGCCACCACCATCGAGTACCCGATGGTGATGGACACCGTGGGTTGCGACCCCGTGTGGCTCAAGGCCAACCCCAAGGCTGCCCAGGCGCTGGCCAATTCGTACTTCGACGCGCTGGAGATGATCAAGACCGACCCGACCAAGTCCAACGAGATCATGGGCGCCGCCGTCAAGCAGACGGGCGAGGCGTTCGCCAAGTCCTCGGCCTTCCTGCGCTGGCAGGACAAGGCGGCGAACCAGAAGTTCTTCGCAGGTGAGCTGACCTCCTTCATGAAGGATGCCGGCGCCATCCTGCTTGAGGCCGGTGTGATCCGCAAGGCACCAGAGAACTTCCCCGCGATGTTCGACGACAGCTTCATCAAGTAAGTAACCACCAAAGGATCGAACCATGAGTCGCGTGATGGGTGTTGCACCTTCGCTGGAGCCAGAGCGGCCTCGCCGCCGGGCCCTGGCCCCGCTAGAACCTGTGAGCACCCGCACGCGGCTGGTCTTGGGAGTGGCGTTTTTCATTCTGTTCTTCGCCGCCTGGTCCGTGTTCACACTGGGGGGCTTCGTGTCGCCCACGTTCCTGGCCAGCCCGGTCACCATGGCCAAGGAGGGCTGGCTGCTGTTCACCGAGTTCGGCTTTCTGCACGACATCGGCATGACCGTGTGGCGCGTGCTCGGCGGCTTCGTCCTCGCAGCCATCGTCGCTGTGCCCCTGGGCATCGCGATGGGCGCCCACAAGGGAGTGGAGGCCTTCCTGGAACCCTTCGTATCGTTCTGCCGCTACCTGCCGGCCTCGGCCTTCATTCCGCTCCTGATCCTGTGGGCCGGCCTGGGCGAGATGCAGAAGCTGCTGGTGATCTTCATCGGCTCGGTGTTCCAGATCATCCTGATGGTGGCCGTGATCGTCGGCAATGCCCGCAAGGACCTGGTGGAGGCGGCCTACACGCTGGGCTCCAGTCCCACAGGCATCGTGCGCCGCGTGCTGATCCCGGGTGCCGCTCCCGACATCGCCGAGACCCTGCGCCTGGTGCTGGGCTGGGCCTGGACCTATGTGATCGTGGCCGAGCTGATCGGCTCGTCCTCGGGCATCGGCCACATGATCACCGACAGCCAGGCGCTGCTCAACACCGGCCAGATCATCTTCGGCATCATCGTCATCGGCCTCATCGGGCTGGTGTCGGATACCTTCTTCAAGTTCGTCAACCGCCGTCTGTTTGCGTGGAGTGCCCTGCGATGAGCCCGCTGCTGTCCATCCAAGGTGTCTCGCGCACCTTCGTCAGCCCCAAGGGGCAGGTGACCCAGGCCCTGCTGCCCGTCGATTTCGACGTGCAGGAGAACGACTTCGTCACCATCCTCGGCCCATCGGGCTGCGGCAAGTCGACCATGCTGCGCATCGTGGCGGGCCTGGACCACCCCACCTCTGGCCGCGTGCTGCTGGGCGGCCGCCCCGTCGAAGGCCCGGGCGCCGACCGCGGCATGGTGTTCCAGAGCTACACGCTGTTCCCCTGGCTCACCATCGAGCAGAACATCCGCTTCGGCCTGCGCGAGCGCGGCATGCCCGAGGCGCAGCAGAAGGAGCGTGCCGACTACTTCATCGCCAAGGTGGGACTGCGCGGTTTCGAGCAGCATTTTCCCAAGCAGCTCTCGGGTGGCATGCAGCAGCGCACGGCCATTGCCCGCGCGCTGGCCAACGACCCCAAGATCCTGCTCATGGACGAGCCCTTCGGCGCCCTGGACAACCAGACCCGCGTGCTCATGCAGGAGCTGCTGCTGGGCATCTGGGAGGCCGAGCGCAAGACCGTGATGTTCGTGACCCACGACATCGACGAAGCCATCTTCATGGCCAACCGCGTGGCGGTGTTCAGTGCCCGGCCCGGCCGCATCAAGACCGAGCTGGCGGTGGACCTGCCGCACCCGCGCCATTACACAATCAAGACCTCGCCCGAGTTCATGGACCTCAAGGCGCGCCTGACCGAAGAGATCCGCGCCGAATCCATGGCGGCGGACGCGCACTGAGCTGCCTGGGCTGACCACCGCCATGCCAACCGCTTCCACCGCCCGCGCCCCGCGCCCCAAGGCCACGCAGCAGCCCGCAGCGCAGCCCGAGGTGTCTGCGCTGGCTCTGTACCAGCAGATCAAGGACCATATCGCGCGCAAGATCCAGGACGGTTCCTGGAAGGCCGGCGACCGCCTGCCGTCCGAGAACGACCTGGTGACCCAGTTCGGCATGTCGCGCATGACGGTGAACCGCGCCCTGCGCGAACTGGCCGAGCAGGGCCGCATCGTGCGCGTGGCGGGCGTGGGCAGTTTCGTGGCCGAGGACAAGCCCCAGTCCACCTTGCTGCAGATCGCCAACCTGGCCAGCGAGATCCGCCAGCGCGGACACGACTACCGCTGCAAGGTGCTCACGGTGGAGCGCGTCTCGGCCACCATGGAGGTGGCGGCAGCGCTCGACATGCGCACCGGCGAATCGGTGTTCCACGCCGTCTGCGTGCATCTGGAGGACGGGCTGCCCGTGCAGCTGGAAGACCGCTACGTCAACCCGCGCGTCGTGCCCCAGTTCGCGCAGCAGGATTTCACGCTGCTGCAGCCCTCGGAGTTCCTGGTGCGCAACGTGCCTTTCGACCAGGTCGAGCATGTGGTCGATGCCGTGCTGCCCACGGCCGACCAGGCGTTGTTGCTTGAAATGGACCCGGCCCAGCCGTGCCTGCTGCTCACGCGGCGCACCTGGAGCAGGGGTGTGCCCGTGACCATGGTGCGCTGCCTGCACCCGTCGTCGCGCTACCGGCTGGGGAGCCGCTTCCGGGCGGACGGCAACCCGGTTTTTGAATAGATTTCTTGGGGTTTGCCTGCTGCGAGCCTCCATTTTCGCTTGTGCCAACTTGTATATACAGGACCAACCAATGACCACTGCAACCTCTGTATCCCCAAGCACCCTGGTGCTGCGCCCCGGACAGGTGAGCCTGGCCGAACTGCGCCGCGTGAGCGCCGGTGGCGTGCGCCTGTCGCTGGACCCTGCAGCCCTGGCCGGCATGCAGGCCTCCGAAGCCACCGTGCAGCGCATCGTGGACGAAGACCAGGTGGTCTACGGCATCAACACCGGCTTCGGCAAGCTCGCCAGCACCAAGATCGCCCATGACCGCCTGGCCGAGCTGCAGCGCAACCTGGTGCTCTCGCACAGCGTGGGCACAGGCGAGTCGCTGCCCGACCCGGTGGTGCGCATGGTGCTGGCCACCAAGGCCGTGAGCCTGGCGCGCGGCCACTCGGGCGTGCGTCCGGCTCTGGTGGATGCGCTGCTGGCCCTGGCCAATGCCGACGTGCTGCCCGTGATCCCGGCCAAGGGCTCGGTGGGCGCCTCGGGCGACCTGGCACCCCTGGCCCACATGGCCTGCGTGCTCATCGGCGAAGGCCAGGCCAAGGTCGACGGCAAGGTGGTGGGTGGCCGCGAAGCCATGGCCGCCGTGGGCCTCGATCCATTCGTGCTCGGCCCCAAAGAAGGACTGGCCCTGCTCAACGGTACGCAGGTGTCCACGGCGCTGGCGCTGGCCGGCCTGTTCGGGGCCGAGAGCGTGCTGGCCGGCGGTCTGGTGTCGGGCGCGCTGTCGCTCGAAGCCATCAAGGGCTCGGTCAAGCCTTTCGACGCGCGCATCCACGAGGCGCGTGGCCAGGCCGGGCAGATCGCCGTGGCCGCCGCCGTGCGCGGCCTGCTCGAGGGCAGCGAGATCGATCCCTCGCACCCCAACTGCGGCCGGGTGCAGGACCCGTACTCCATCCGCTGCGTGCCCCAGGTGATGGGCGCGTGCCTGGACAACCTCACCCACGCCGCACGCGTGCTGCGCATCGAGGCCAATGCCGCGTCCGACAACCCGCTGGTGTTCACCGACACGGGCGAGGTGATCTCGGGCGGCAACTTCCACGCCGAACCCGTGGCCTTCGCGGCCGACATCATTGCGCTGGCCGTGTCGGAGATCGGTGCCATCTCCGAGCGCCGCATGGCCTTGCTGCTGGACACAGGCCTGTCCGGCCTGCCTGCCTTTTTGATCCGCGACAGCGGCGTGAATTCGGGCTTCATGATCGCCCAGGTCACCGCCGCCGCGCTTGCGGCCGAGAACCAGTGCCTGGCCCACCCGAGCAGCGTGACCAGCCTGCCCACCTCGGCCAACCAGGAGGACCATGTGTCCATGGCCACCTACGGTGCACGCCGCCTGGGCGACATGGTGCGCAACACCGCCGTCATCGTCGGCATCGAGGCCATGGCCGCCGCGCAGGGCATCGACTTCGAGCGCGTGCCCGCGCCGGGTGCCGCCGCAACCCCCTGGCTCAAGAGTTCCGCGCTCATCGAAGCGCAGCTCGCCGCCATCCGCCAGCGCGTGGCCTTCCTCGAGCAGGACCGCTATCTGGCGCCCGACATCGAGGCCATGCGCCTGTGGGCGCTCGAATCGGCCTGGCCCGCACCGCTCACGCAATGTCTGCCCAGCCACGCCTGAGCTGTCCAAGACCCTATCCATCCACCGCTTTTCGCACCCGTTGACCAGGAGATCACCATGAACGCCAACGACGCAATCCTGTCCGCCACCTCCAGCGACCCCCGCCACGACGCCTCGCGCGTGATCCGCGCGCCGCGCGGCACCGAGCTCACCTGCAAGAGCTGGCTCACCGAAGCCGCTTACCGCATGATCCAGAACAACCTGGACCCCGAGGTGGCCGAGCGCCCGCAGGACCTGGTGGTGTACGGCGGCATCGGCCGCGCCGCGCGCAACTGGGAATGCTTCGACCAGATCCTGGCCTCGCTCAAGGACCTGAACGATGACGAGACCCTGCTCGTGCAGTCGGGCAAGCCCGTGGGCGTGTTCAAGACGCACGCCAATGCGCCGCGCGTGCTGCTGGCCAACTCGAACCTGGTGCCCAAGTGGGCCAATTGGGAGCACTTCAACGAGCTCGACCAGAAGGGCCTGTTCATGTACGGCCAGATGACCGCCGGCAGCTGGATCTACATCGGCA
>JAZKEE010000235.1:0-2858 GCA_040387235.1 Pseudomonadota bacterium | reverse complement strand
CCAGCGGCGCAGTTCCTTGCGCACCTTGGCGTCCAGCGCGCCAAAGGGCTCGTCGAGCAGCAGCACCTTGGGCTCCACCGCCAGGGCGCGGGCCAGGGCGATGCGCTGGCGTTGGCCGCCCGACAGCTGCGAGGGGTGGCGCTCGGCCAGCCAGTCGAGCTGCACCAGCTTGAGCAGGTCGGTGACCTTTTTCTTGATCTGGGCCTCGCTCGGGCGTTCGCTGCGGGGCTTCACGCGCAGGCCGAAGGCCACGTTCTCGAACACCGTCATGTGGCGGAACAGCGCGTAGTGCTGGAACACGAAGCCCACGTTGCGCTCGCGCACGTGCACGTCGGTGGTGTCCTCGCCCGAGAAGTGGATGGTGCCCACGTCGGCCGTCTCCAGCCCCGCGATGATGCGCAAGAGCGTGGTCTTGCCGCAGCCCGAGGGGCCGAGCAGCGCGATCAGCTCGCCCGAGGCGATGTCCAGGCTCACGTCGCGCAGGGCATGGAAGTCGCCGAACTGCTTGCTGACGTTGCGAATTTCGATACTCATGGTGTTCTTCTTCCTTCAGCGCGCAGAGGGGGCGGTGGCGGGCGCGGGGCGCTCGGGCGGCAGCTCGGCCACGGCTTTGAGTGCCTGCTCGTTGCGCCACTCGGCAATCGACTTGATGACCAGGGTGACCAGCGCCAGCAGCGCCAGCAGCGAGGCGGCGGCGAAGGCTGCGACCGACTGGTACTCGTTGTAGAGGATTTCGACGTGCAGCGGGATGGTGTTGGTCTGCCCGCGGATGTGGCCAGAGACCACCGACACCGCGCCGAACTCGCCCATGGCCCGTGCATTGCACAGGATCACCCCGTACAGCAGGCCCCACTTGATGTTGGGCAGCGTGACGTACCAGAAGGTCTGCCAGCCGGTGGCACCGAGCACGATGGCGGCCTGCTCCTCGTCGTTGCCCTGGGCCTGCATCAGCGGGATCAGCTCGCGCGCAATGAACGGAAAGGTCACGAACACGGTGGCCAGCACGATGCCTGGCACGGCAAAGATGATCTTGATGTCGTGCGCCTGCAGCCAGGGGCCGAACCAGCCCTGCGCGCCGAACATCAGCACGTAGACCAGGCCTGCCACCACGGGCGATACCGAGAACGGCAGGTCGACCAGCGTGGTCAAAAAGGCCTTGCCCTTGAACTCGTACTTGGCGATGCACCAGGCGGCCGCCACGCCGTACACCAGGTTCAGCGGCACGGCGATGAGCGCCGTGATCAGCGTGAGCTTGATGGCCGACCAGGCATCGGGCTCGCGCAGGCCGTCGAGGTAGGCGCCGAAGCCCTTGCGCAGCGCCTCGGCGAACACCGCGGCCAGTGGCAGCACCAGGAACAGCAGCATGAAGAGCAGCGCCACGGTGATCAGGGTGTAGCGCACCCAGGGCGCCTCGGTAGTACCGGCGCGCGCCCGGCGCACGGTGCGGGAGTTGGTGGTAGCGCTCATGCCGGTGCCCCCGCGTGGCGCCGCTGCCAGGCCTGCAGCGCGTTGATGACCAGGAGCAGGATGAACGAGATCACCAGCATGACCACGGCCACGGCGGTGGCGCCGGCATAGTCGTACTGCTCGAGCTTGCCGATGATGATCAGCGGCGTGATTTCAGACACCATGGGCATGTTGCCGGCGATGAAGATCACCGAGCCGTACTCCCCCACCGCCCGCGCGAACGCCATGGCAAAGCCGGTGAGCAGCGCGGGGGTGATGGAGGGCAGGATGACCTTGGTGAAGGTCTGCCAGCGCGTGGCGCCCAGGCAGGTGGCGGCTTCTTCGAGTTCTTTCTCGGCGTCTTCGAGCACCGGCTGCACCGTGCGCACCACGAAGGGCAGGCCGATGAAGATCAGCGCGATCACGATGCCCGCGGGCTTGAAGGCCAGCTGGATGCCCAGCGGCTCCAGGTACTGCCCCACCCAGCCGTTGCTGGCCAAAAGCGCGGTCAGCGAGATGCCGGCCACGGCCGTGGGCAGCGCAAACGGCAAGTCCACCAGCGCATCGACGATCTTCTTGCCGGGAAACTTGTAGCGCACCAGCACCCAGGCGATCAGCAGGCCGAAGAACAGGTTGACGATGGCGGCGATGAACGAGGCGCCGAAGGTCAACCGGTAGGACGCGAGCACGCGCGGCGCGCTGATGGCCGCCCAGAACTGCTCCCAGGTCAGGGTGAAGGTCTTGAAGATCAGTGCCGACAGCGGGATCAGCACGATGATGCTCAGGTAGAAGAGCGTGTAGCCCAGCGTCAGGCCAAAGCCGGGCAGCACCCGTTTGGACGCACGCCGGCCGGCCTGCGCAGGGGCCGTCATGGCACCCCGCGCGGCCACAGAGGTCGCAGCGGTCATGGCTTACTTGGCGCCGGGCGTGTAGAGCTTGTCGAACTGGCCGCCGTCGTTGAAGTGCACCTTCTGTGCATCGCTGAGCGAACCGAAGTACTTGGCCACGGTGAACTGCTTCAAGGGTTTGAAGGTGGCGGCGTACTTCTTGAGCACGGTTTCAGAGCGCGGGCGGATGGCGTGCTTGGCCGCGATCTCCTGGGCTTCTTCGGAGTACAGGTAGTCCAGGTAGGCCTTGGCCAGCGTGGCCGTGCCCTTCTTGGCCACGGTGCGCTCGACCACGGCCACGGGGTTCTCGGCCACCACGCTCACCGATGGGTAGATCGCATCGACCTTGCCGGCGCCGAACTCGCGGTCGATGGAGACCACTTCGGATTCGAAGGTGATCAGCACGTCGCCCTGGTTGCGTTGCAGGAAGGTGGCGGTGGCATCGCGCCCGCCCTTGGCCAGGATGGGTACGTTCTTGTACAGCTTGCCCACGAACTCGGCGGCCTGCTCTTCGGTGCCACCCTT
>JAZKEE010000234.1:0-26662 GCA_040387235.1 Pseudomonadota bacterium | reverse complement strand
CCTCTTCCTCGGGGTTGCTGATGAAGGCGGTCTCCACCAGCACGCTGGGGATGTCCGGTGCCTTGAGCACGGCGAAACCGGCCTGCTCCACGCGCGGCTTGTGCAGCTTGGCCATGTTGCCGATCTCGCCCAGCAGCACACTGCCGAGTTTCAGGCTGTCGTTGATCTGCGCCGTGGTGCTCATGTCCAGCAGCATGCGCTGCACATGGCGATCCTGGCTCTGCACGTTCAGGCCGCCCACCAGGTCGGCCTGGTTCTCCTTGTTGGCCAGCCAGCGCGCGGCGGTGCTCGATGCGCCGCTCTGGCTCAGCGCGAACACGCTGGCGCCACGGGCTGCCGGCGTGGTGAAGGCGTCGGCGTGGATGCTCACGAACAGGTCGGCCTGCACACGGCGGGCCTTTTCCACGCGCGTGCCCAGGGGCACGAAAAAGTCGCCATCGCGCGTGAGAAAGGCGCGCATGGGGTTGCCGCCCACGGTGGTGGCGTTGATGCGGTCGCGCAGCAGGTGGGCCACGCGCAGCACCACGTCCTTCTCGCGCGTGCCGCCAGGGCCGATGGCGCCGGGGTCCTCGCCACCGTGCCCGGGGTCCAGTGCGACGATGATGATGCGGTCGGTCTGCGTGGACGTGGCGCGGTTGCCTCCTTTCGCAGGCGGGGCCACGGCCACGGCAGGCGGTGGGGCCGGGTCCGCAGGGGCGGCCGGTGCCGGGCCCGGGCGGTTGGCGCGCTGGGCGATCAGGTCACCCAGCGGGTCGCTCTCGGCCGATGGCGGGGCAGGCGCTGCTTGGGGCGGACGGGCGGCAGGCTGCGCAGGGGCTGCTGCGGCCACGGGCGGCGGCGATGCACGGCTGCCCCCTGTGGTATCGCGCAGGCGCTCGGCGATCAGTGCCTCCAGCGGGTCCACGGGCTCGGCCGGATACAGGTCGAACACCAGCCGGTGTTGGTAGGCGGCCACCGGGGGCAGGGTGAACACCTGGGGCATGGCGGGCTGCTTGAGGTCCACCACCAGGCGCACGACGTTGGGCGCGTTCTGGCCCACGCGGATGCCGGCGATGTTCGGGTCGTCGGGCTTGACCTTGGCCACCAGCTCGCGCAGTTCGGGGCTCAGGTCGATGCCTTCGATGTCCACTGCCAGGCGCGGCGGCGTGGTCACGAAGAACTGCTTGGCCACCAGCTTGCCGTCGGACTCGATGGTCACGCGCGTGTATTCGGGGGCGGGCCAGACGCGCACGGCCAGGATGGTGGCGCCGCGGGCGATCTGCTGTGTGCCCAGCAAAAGCACCAGGCTGCCCGTCTGCAGCAGGGTGCGGCGAGACGGTTGGCGGGGTGCCGGGCGGGCGGGCAGCTTCATTCGTTCAGAGTCCTTGCAGCAGCCGTTGGCCGGCGGCGGTGTGTGCATGCACGGTGACTTGCCTTTCCGTGTCGTCAATTGCTTCAATGTGTATAGCAAGGTCGGCAGGCGGGGTCAGCGCTGCAGCCTTTTCCGGCCATTCTGCCACCTTGAGGCCCGGGTTGGCAAAAATGTCCCTGAATCCGGCATCTTCCCATTCGCGCGGGTCGTCGAAGCGGTAGAAGTCGAAGTGCCAGACGGTGGTGGCGTGCGGGGCCAGGCCCGCGGCCTCGTGCGGCTCCACCACGGCATAGGTGGGGCTCTTGATGCGGCCCTGCACGCCCAATGCGCGCAGCAGGTGGCGCACCAGAGTGGTCTTGCCCGCACCCAGGTCGCCGTGCAGGGTGATGAAGGCATGGGCCAGCAAAGTGGGCTGGGAGGCCAGTGCCTGCGCAAAGGCCGCGGTGTCGTCCTCGCTGTGCCAGTGCCAGGTGCGAGGGCTTTCCTGCGCGGCCGTGGGCGCGGGGCTTTCTACAATCTGGCCGGTATGTGGTGCAACAGTCAACTCGTTCCTCAAATGCAGGAGTGGGCCCGCGAGCTGGGATTTTCCCAAATCGGCGTGGCGGGGGTGGATTTGTCTGCCGCCGAAGAGGGGTTGATGCAGTGGCTGGCCCAGGGGTTCCATGGCGAGATGCATTACATGGCATCCCACGGCACCCGCCGCGCCCGTCCGGCGGAGCTGGTGCCCGGCACCGTGAGCGTGATCACGGCACGCATGGATTATCTGCCGCGCGGCAAGGCCATGGAGGGTTGGCAGGCGGTGGAGCTGTCACGCCTTGCGCGCCCCGCAGAGGGCATCGTCTCGGTCTATGCCCGGGGGCGCGATTACCACAAGGTGCTGCGCGCGCGCCTGCAAAAGCTCAGCGACCGCATTGCCCAGGCCGTGGGCCCCTTCGGCCACCGCGTGTTCACCGATTCGGCCCCGGTGCTGGAGGCCGAACTTGCATCGCGCAGCGGCCAGGGCTGGCGTGGCAAGCACACGCTGGTGCTCAACCGCGAGGCGGGCTCGATGTTCTTCCTGGGCGAGATCTACGTGGACATGCAGTTGCCCGAGAGCGCACCCGTCACTGCGCACTGCGGCAACTGCAGCGCCTGCATCGACATCTGCCCCACGCAGGCCATCATCGCGCCGCACCGCATCGACGCGCGCCGCTGCATCTCCTACCTGACCATCGAGCACGGCGGCCCCATCCCGGTGGAGTTCCGTGCGGCCATGGGCAACCGCATCTACGGCTGCGACGACTGCCAGCTGGCCTGCCCCTGGAACAAGTTCGCGCAGGTGAGCCGCCTGCCCGATTTCGACGAGCGCAGTGGCCTGTCGGGCCAGCAGCTGGTGCACCTGTTCGCCTGGGACGAGGCCACCTTCCTGCGCATGACCGAGGGCGGGCCCATCCGCCGCATCGGCCACGAGCGCTGGCTGCGCAACGTGGCGGTGTCGCTGGGCAACGCGCTGCGTGCCGACCCCGGTGACGAAGGCCTGCGCAGCGCCCTGCAATCGCGCGCCGGGCATGAGAGTGCGCTGGTGCGCGAGCATGTGGCGTGGGCCCTGGCACAGTGATCGGCGCGATTGCGACAGTGCGCGGCCCGTTCTGAACATCGCGCCCGTGCGCCCGGTGAAAGAATGGTTTCCATGCAAGAAACCACCACCACCCCTGAATTCGTGGCGAGCGAAACCGCCATCGTTGCCGCCGCCCACGCGCTGCGCGGCGAAGCCGTCGCCATGCTCAGCGAGCTGGTCACGCACCCCTCGCTGCTGGGCCAGGAGCAGAGCGCGCAGAGCTTCATGGCCAGGGCCTTCGCCGGCCTGGGCCTGCAGGTGGACGAGTTCCAGATCGACGAGGAAAAGCTCAAGGCCCACCCAGGCTACTCGCCCTCCCTGGTCTCGTACGAGGGGCGCACCAACGTGGTGGGCATCCACCGCCCGAGCGGTCCGTTCAAGGGCAACTCGCTGATCTTCAATGGCCATATCGACGTGGTGCCCACGGGCGCCGAAGTGCTGTGGACGGGCTCACCGTTTTCCGGCCGTGTCGAGGGTGACCGGCTCTATGGGCGCGGCGCCTCGGACATGAAGGCCGGCATCGTGGCCTACACCATGGCCTACAAGGCGCTCAAGTCCATGGGCCTGGAGCCTGCCTCGCCGGTGTACTTCCAGTCCGTGATCGAGGAGGAGTGCACCGGCAATGGCGCGCTGGCCTGCCTGGTGGAAGGCTACCGCGCCGATGCTGCGGTGATCACCGAGCCGGTGGCGGACAACGGCGTGATGACCTGCCAGATGGGCGTGCTGTGGCTGGCGATCGAGGTGCTGGGCAAGCCCGTGCACGCCTCGGTCGCGCAGACCGGCGTGGGCGCCATCGATTTCACCATGTACCTGTTCGGCGAACTCAAGAAGCTCGAAGCGCGCTGGAACGCGCCCAGCGCGCGCTACCGCAACTATGCGCACCACCAGCACCCGGTGAACTTCAACCTGGGCAAGATCAGCGGCGGCGAGTGGGCCTCGTCCGTGCCCTCGGCCTGCCGGGCCGACGTGCGCATCGGCTTCTATCCCGACATGAAGGTCGACAAGGCCAAGGCCGAGATCGAGGCCGTGCTGGCTGCCGCCTATGCGTCCCACCCCGCGCACGACGCGCTGAGCTACAAGGTGGTCTACGGCGGCTTCCAGGCCGACGGCTGTGACGTGCCGCCCGATGCGCCCATCGTGGTGGCGATATCGCAATGCCACAAGGACATCGTGGGGGTGGAGCTGGTGCCCACGGCCTTCACCGGCACTACCGATGCCAAGTTCTTCAACCTCTACGGCGAGACCCCGGCCATCTGCTATGGCCCCTCGGGCGGCGCCAACATCCATGGCATCGACGAATGGGTCTCCATCGACAGCATGGTGCAGACGGTGGCGGTGCTCGCGGTCTTCATGGCGCGCTGGTGCGGGGTCAACCGCCTGGGCTGAGGTTGGCTGGCTGGGCAGAAAAAATCCCCGCATGGTGCCGGCCATGCGGGGATTTTTGCATTTCATGGTGCATCCACTGAACGGACTGCACCACTTCAGGGTGTCAATCCAGGTCCATGTCGCTGCGCCCCAGGTAGTGGCGCGGCGTCTTGCCCATCACGCGGCGAAACATGGCCGAGAACGCGCTGGGGCTCTCGTAGCCGAGGTCGAAGGCCACGGTCGTGACGGGCGTGCCCGAGGACAGGCGGCGCAGCGCCTCCATCAGGCGCACCTGCTGGCGCCACAGCGTGAAGGTGATGCCGGTCTGGTCGCGGAACAGCCGCGTGAGCGTGCGCCTGCCGAGCGCACCGTGGTGGGCCCAGTACTCGATGTCGCCATCGTGGCTGGGGTCGGCCAGCAGGGCCCTGCAGATGCGCAGCAGGCGCGCATCGCGCGGCATCGGCACGTGCAGCGGGATCTTGGGGGCGCCGCAGATCTCGTCGAGGATCAGGCGCATCACGCGGCCGTCGCGGCCGGCCTCGTCGTAGAGCAGGGGGATGTCGATGGCTTCGATGATCAGGTGGCGCATCAGCGGCGAGACCTCGATCACGCAGCACTCGGTGGGCAGATCGGGCGAGGCGTCGGGCTGGATGTAGAGCGAGCGGTTGGACACGGCCTGCCCGCGCGCATGCATCTCGTGCTCCACCCCGCCGGGCACCCACACGGCGCGGTTGGGTGGCACGAGCCACGCGCCTTCTTCGGTGTGCAGGGTGAACGTGCCCTTGACCGAATAGGCCAGTTGCGCGCGTGGGTGCGAGTGCCGGGGAACGATCATGGACGGCTCAGGATCGTGCTCCACGATGATCATGGAGACCGGCCTGGGAATGTCCTGGTAGTCCTGGAAAACGACGCTGCGGGCGGTAGTCAAGCGGTTGTTCATCACTCCCTCCCGGCACGCAAGAAGCGCGCCAAAGCAATCTGCCGGACTGTGACGCGCGCAAGTCCCGCCGTCAAGCCATCACAAGGATGGCCCAAGCGAAACAGAACTCGGCTCGAAAGGCGCCGCCTTTGCGGGGCCCGCTGCCTACACTGAATTCGCGATCAACACACCGCGCAACCCGTGCGGGAGTCCACGTCCAACCCCCTGAGGATCACCATGAACAAACGTGAGTTCCACAAGTATTTGCTCGCGACCGGCGCCCTGGGCCTGGCAGAGTTTCCGTTCGGTATCTCCGCAGCGCACGGCCAGACGCGCGGCGGCACGCTCAACTCCATCGTGCAGCCCGAGCCGCCGATCCTGAACCTCGCGGTGAGCCAGCTCACGCCCACGCAGATGGTCTCGGGCAAGATCTTCCTGAGCCTGCTGACCTACGACGTCAACCTCAAGCCCATGCCCAGCCTGGCCAGGAGCTGGACCATCTCGAGCGACGGCAAGACCTATACCTTCAAGCTCGAGCCCAATGCCAAGTGGCATGACGGCAAGCCGCTCACGTCCGACGACGTGCTCTACACCGTCAAGGAATTCCTGCCCGTCACGCACCCGCGCGCCAAGGCCATCTTCGGCCGCTGCGAGTCGATCACCGCGCCCGATGCGCAGACCGTGGTCTTCAAGCTGGCAGAACCCTTCGGCCCCTTCATCGGCGCCTTCGACATCTCCAACCTGCCGGTCATGCCCAAGCACATCTATGCCGGCACCGACATCATCAAGAACCCGGCCAACCTCAACCCCATCGGCTCGGGCCCGTTCAAGCTCAAGGAATGGGTGCGCGGCTCGCACATCCACCTGGTGCGCAACGAAAATTACTTCAAGCCCGGCCTGCCCTACCTGGACGCCATCATCTACCGCGTGGTTCCCGATGGCGCATCGCGTGCCCTCGCGCTCGAAAACGGCACCGTGCAGCTCACGCAGTGGACCGACCTGGAGCTGTTCGATGCGAACCGCCTGGCCAAGAAGGACAACCTGGCCGTCACGACCAAGGGCTACGAGTACTTCGCGCCCATCATGTGGCTGGAGATCAACAACCGCACGGCGCCGCTGAACGACAAGCGCTTCCGCCAGGCGGTGATGCACGCCATCGACCGCAACTTCATCAAGGACAAGATCCTCTACGGCTTTGGCAAGGTCGCCACCGGCCCGGTGAACTCCAAGACCAAGTACTACGAGCCCAACGTCAAGAAGTACGATTTCTCCATCGACAAGGCCAAGGCCCTGCTCGACGAGATGGGCCTCAAGCCCGACGCCAAGGGCGTGCGCACCACCGTGCGCCTGCCCGTCTCGCCCTATGGCGAAATGGTGCAGCGCACCTGCGAGTACATCCGCCAGTCGCTGGCCAAGGTGGGCATCGCCGTCACGCTGGAGTCCACCGACCCCGGCAGCTACACGCAGCGCATCAGCAACTGGGACTACGAGCTCAACCTCTCGTGGCTCTACCAGTTCGGGGACCCGGCCCTGGGTGTCACGCGCAACTACGTGACCTCCAACATCCGCAAGATCCTGTTCACCAACACCGTGGGCTACTCCAACGCGCAGGTGGACAAGCTGGCCGACCAGGCCGCGGTGGAGGTCGACGAGGCCAAGCGCGGCGCGCTCTACAGCGAGATGCAGAAGATCATCGTGGAAGAGGTGCCCATCGCCTGGCTGGTGGAGATGGACTTCCCCACCATCCACGACAAGCGCATCCAGAACCTGGTGACGAGCGCCATCGGCATCCACGAGAGCTTCGACACGGTCTACTTCAAGGGCTGATGGGACACGGGTGCGGCAGCGTGCCGCCAAGGCACGCGCCGCGCCCGGCGCCCGGGCATGACTTATGAATCTTCAATGGCTCAAGGGCCTCGGCGCGCTCGGCGTGCGGCTCGCAAAGATGGTGGCGGTCATCCTGCTGATAGCCGTCTTCAATTTCATGCTGGTGCGCGCTGCGCCCGGTGACCCGGCCCTGGTGATTGCCGGGCAGTCCGGCGCCACCGACGCGGCCTTCCTCGAACGCGTGCGTGCCGACTACGGCCTGGACAAGCCCATGGCGACGCAACTCGCCACCTACCTGGGCAAGATCGTCACGCTGGACCTTGGTTACTCGCACCGCCAGCAGCGCACCGTGGCCAGTGCCATCGCCGAGCGCCTGCCCGCCACGCTGCTGCTCACGCTTTCGGCCTTTGCCATCTCGCTGGTGGGCGGCGTCGTCCTGGGGGCACTGGCCGGCGTGCGCGCCGGCAAGCTGTCGGACACGCTGATCAGCCTGCTCGCGCTGGTGATCTACGCCACCCCTGTCTTCTGGCTGGGCCTGATGCTGGTGCTGCTGTTTTCGGTGCAACTGGGCTGGCTGCCGGCCTTCGGCTACCAGACCATCGGCACCAGCATCAGCGGCTGGGCCGCCGTGGTGGACAAGCTCAGGCACCTGGCGCTGCCGGCCTTCACGCTGGGCATGCTGTACCTGGCCATCTATGCGCGGCTGATGCGCTCCTCGATCATCGAGGTGAGCCACCAGGACTACGTGAAGACAGCGCGCGCCAAGGGCGCGTCCGAAGGCCGCATTCTTTGGCGCCACATGCTGCGCAATGCGCTGCTGCCGGTGGTGACCATGGCCGGCGTGCAGGCCGGCACGCTGATCGGCGGCTCGGTGGTGATCGAGACCGTGTTCGCCTGGCCGGGCCTGGGGCGCCTGACCTACGACGCCGTGCTGCAGCGTGACTACCAGGTGATGCTGGGCGTGTTCCTCGTGCTGTCGGTGCTGGTGATCTTCTTCAACTGGGTGACCGACCTGCTGTACCGCGTGATCGACCCCCGCATCCAGGCCGCCTGAGCGGCGCGGAGAACCCCGATGAAACAGACCCTGAAATCCTTTGTGCGCCACCCGAGCGGCATGCTCGGCCTGGTGATCCTGCTGGCGGTGATCGTGCTCGCAGCCAGCGCCCCTTTCTTCTTTCCGGGCGACCCCTGGGACACGGTGGCCGCGCCGTTTACGCCCCCGCAGACCGAGGGCATGCTGCTGGGCAGCGACAGCCTGGGCCGCGACATCGCTGCCGGCATCGCGCACGGCACGCGCGTGTCGCTGATGATTGGCGTCACTTCCACCCTGGTGGCGCTGATCATCGGCGTGGTCGTGGGCTCGCTCTCGGGCTATGTGGGTGGGCGCGTGGGCGAGTGGCTGATGCGCTTCACCGAGCTGTTCCAGACCATCCCGGCCTTCATGCTGTGCATTTTGCTGGTGGCCATCCTGGAGCCCTCGATCCGCACCGTGGTGGTGGCCATCGCCCTGGTCAGCTGGCCGCAGGTGGCGCGCCTCACGCGCGGCGAGTTCCTGGCGCTCAAGGAGCGCGAGTTCGTGCTGGCCGCGCGCTGCCAGGGCGAGTCGCCGCTGTCCCTCATCGTGCGCTACATCCTGCCGAATGCGCTGTCGCCCATCATCGTGGCGGGCTCGCTGAGCATCGCCAGCGCCATCCTGATCGAAAGCGCGCTGAGCTTCATGGGCCTGGGCGACCCCAACCTCATGAGCTGGGGTTTCATGATCGGCGCGGCCCGCACCATGCTGCGCCAAGCCTGGTGGATGAGCTTCTTCCCGGGCATCGCCATCCTGCTGACCGTGCTGGCCATCAACCTCGTGGGCGAAGGCCTCAACGACGTGCTCAATCCGAGGATCTCCCGCCAATGACGACCTCCACCAATCCCGCCGCTCCCCTGCTGTCGATCCAGGGCCTGTCCATCGTGCTGCCCAGTTCGGGCGACCGCAACTATGCGGTGGACCGCCTGTCGCTGGACATCGCCGAGAACGAGATCGTCTGCCTGGTGGGCGAATCGGGTTCGGGCAAGTCGATGACGGCACACGCCATCCTGGGCCTGCTGCCACCGCGCGTGGGCATCGACAAGAACAGCCGCATCCTGCTCGACGGCACCGACCTCACCCGACTCACCCCGCTGCAGATGCGCAAGCTGCGCGGCGAGCGCATCTCCATGGTGTTCCAGGAACCCATGAGCGCGCTGAACCCGCTGCAGCGCATCGGCGCACAGGTGGCCGAGGCGCTGCAATTGCACAACGCGCAGCACCTGAGCGCCGCCGCCATCGAGGAGCGCTGCATCGCCATCA
This sequence comes from Pseudomonadota bacterium, assembly GCA_040387235.1. Taxonomy (GTDB): domain Bacteria; phylum Pseudomonadota; class Gammaproteobacteria; order Burkholderiales; family Burkholderiaceae_C; genus Acidovorax. The sequence goes on along the minus strand of JAZKEE010000234.1, from coordinate 17,268 downwards.
TCGATGCGGTGGGCCTGCCGTCGCCGCGGCAGATCGTGCGCAGCTACCCCTTCCAGCTCTCGGGCGGGCAGCGCCAGCGCGTGATGATCGCCATGGCCCTGCTGAACAACCCGCGCCTGCTGCTGGCCGACGAGCCGACCACGGCGCTCGACGTGACCACGCAGCGCCAGATCCTGGACCTCATCCAGAAGCTGCAGGCCGAGCGCAGGATGGGCGTGCTGTTCATCACCCACGACTTCGGCGTGGTGGCCGACATCGCCGACCGCGTGGTGGTGATGCGCCACGGCCGCGTGGTGGAGGAGGGCACGCGCGACGCCATCCTGCGCAACCCGCAGCACGAATACACGAGGGCGCTGATCGCCGCCGTGCCAGGCCGCCAGGCGCGCAGCACGGCCCGGCCTGCCGCGCAGGCCGAACCACTGCTCAAGGTCGAGCAGCTGAAGAAGACCTTCGTCTCCAAGGCCGGGATGTTCGCGCCGCCGCGCACGGTGGTGGCGGCCGATGGCATCGATTTCGCGATCCAGGAGGGCGAGACGGTGTCGGTGGTGGGCGAATCGGGCTCGGGCAAGTCCACACTCGGCCGCATGGTCATGCGCCTGATCGAGCCGGACAGCGGCCGCATCACCTTCGCCGGCAAGCCCATCCTGGGGCAGGACGCAGCGGCGCTGCGCGAGTACCGGCGCCAGGTACAGATCATCTTCCAGGATCCGTTCGCCTCGCTCAACCCGCGCCAGAAGGTGGGCGATGCGATTGCACGCGGCCCGATGATCTACGGCGCGCCGCGTGCCGAGGCGCTCAGGTCCGCTGCCGCACTGCTCGACCGGGTGGGCCTGGGGGCATCGGCGGTGAACCGCTTTCCGCACGAGTTCTCGGGCGGGCAGCGCCAGCGCATCTCGATCGCGCGGGCGCTGGCGCTCAAGCCGCGCCTGTTGATCGCCGACGAGGCGGTGTCGGCGCTCGACGTGTCCATCCAGGCGCAGGTGCTGGCCCTGCTGGCCGAACTCAAGGCCGAGCTCAACCTGACCATGATGTTCATCACCCACGATCTGCGCGTGGCGGCCGAGATCTCGAACTCGGTGGTGGTCATGCAGCGCGGCCAGATCGTGGAGCGTGGCGCGCCGGGCCGGATCTTCAGCGATCCGCAGCATGCCTACACGCGCACGCTGCTGGCGGCCATGCCGGGTCTGGACTTCTTCGAGCACAGGTTGGCGGCATGAATACCATTCAAGTCTTTTCCACCCCGTTGCCGGCCCACCCCGGCCCCACCTTCCTGCCGGCGCAGCACGCGCTGGTACAGCACTCCATCGATTCCCCATGACCACTGTTGCCCTCCTGAGCCGTACCGCCAATCTCGACTTCCTGCGCCCCCTGCTGCAGGCGGCCGACCCCACCCTGGATGTGTGCACCTGGCCCGACCCGCGTGCCCTGCAGGCCGAGGTGGCCGTCTGCTGGCAGACGCCGCCCGACCTGTATGCGCAGATGCCACACCTCAAGCTCGTGCACAGCATCGCGGCCGGCGTGGACAACGTGGTGGCCGGGCAGGATCTGCGCGGCCTGCCGGTGTGCCGCGTGGTCGACCCCATGCTGGCCGAGGGCATGCTGCAGTTCGTGCTGTGGGGCGTGCTGTACTTTCACCGCAAGCTCGATGCCGCGCTGGCCAGCCAGCGCGTGCGTGAATGGAAGCGCCCGCTGCAGACGCCGGCTGCTACCTGCCGCATCGGCCTCATGGGCCTGGGCGAGCTGGGCGGCCTGATCGCCGCGCGCCTGCCCGCGCTGGGCTATACCGTGAGCGGCTGGGCACGTACGGCGCGCGAGGTACCCGGCATCCAGGTCTTTGCCGGTGAAGCGCAGTACGACGCATTCCTGGCGCAGACCGATGTGCTGGTGTGCCTGCTGCCGCTGACCGGGCAGACGCGCGGCATCCTGGGCCAGCGCACCTTCGACGCGCTGCCCAGGGGCGCGGCGCTGATCCACTGCGGCCGGGGCGAGCACCTGGTCGAAGGCGACCTGATCGCCGCGCTGGACAGCGGACAGCTGCGCGGCGCCGTGGTCGACGTCTTCGAGCAGGAGCCCCTGCCGCCGGACCATCCGCTGTGGACCACGCCGGGCGTGGTCGTCACACCCCACATGGCCACCATGGCCACCTACGACGTGGTCGTGGGCCAGGTGGCTCGCAACATCGCCCAGATGCGCACCGGTGGTGCGCTCTTCAACCAGGTAGACACCGCGCGCGGGTATTAGCACCGCAGCCCCGCGCGGGCCCTTCGATTCCACCACTGCTACGACACGCCAACATGAACCAGCTCGACCCCGCCTTCGCTGCATCCACCCAGGGTGCCAAGCCTGCCCCCCTCGATCCGCAAGTCCAGCTGTTCGTGCAGCGCATGGCCGCGGATGCATCGAAGTTCCCGCGCCGCGACACGGTGTCCATCGCCGAAGGCCGCGACATCGCCGAGAAGGTTCGCGCACCCTGGACCGCGGGCGGACCGGTGATGGCGCGCACCACCGAGCGCCAGGTGCCCACGCGCCATGGCGAGGTGATGATCCGCACCTACTACCCCAAGGAGCAGCGCATGCCCGGCGCCTTCTTCTACATCCACGGCGGTGGCTTCGTGCTGTTCAGCGTGGACACGCACGACCGCCTGATGCGCGAGTACGCCGAACGGGCCGGGATCGTGGTCATCGGCATCAACTACACGCGTGCGCCCGATGCGAAGTTCCCCCAGCCGATCGAGGAATGCATCGACACGGTGGACTGGCTCATCGCCCATGCCGGCGAGATCGGTTTCGACAAGGACCAATTCTTCATCGGCGGCGACTCGGCCGGCGGCAACCTCTCGCTGTGCACGGCACTGCATTTTCGCGACCAGGGCCAAAGCCCCATCCGCGGCATGGTGCTCAACTACACGGGCTTCAGCACCGATCTGTACCAGGACTCGGTGGTGCGCTACGGTGCGGGCGACTACGGCCTGTCGCTGCACATGATGGTCTGGTTCTACCGCAACTACCTGGGCCGCAAGGAGGACTACACCGACCCGCGCATGAACCTGCTCGATGCCGACCTGCGCGGCATCCCGCCGGCCTTCCTGGTGATCACCGAGTGCGATCCGCTGTACGACGGCAACGTCGACATGGTGGCCAAGATGAAGGCCGAAGGCGTGGACGTGGAATCCCGGATCTACAAGGGCACGGTACACAGTTTTCTCGAAGCCGTCTCGGTGGCCGACGTCGCGGGCGTGGCCTTCGACGACACGGTGCGCTGGTTCCACAGGCACGCCTGAGGAGCCGCACGATGTACACGCCGCCCGCCTATGCGGAACAGGACGAGCCGCTGCTGCGCGCGCGCATGCGCGCGTGGAGCTTTGCCACGCTGGTGACCCATGGAGCGCAGGGGCTCAACGCCACGCACCTGCCGTTCCTGGTGGACGAGGAGGGCGGGCCCCACGGCCTGCTGACCACGCACCTGGCGCGCGGCAATGCGCAGGTGCAGGACCTTCTGGCCGGCGTGCCGGCGCTGGTGATCTTCCAGGGCCCGCACGCCTTCATCTCTCCGAGCTGGTATGCCAACCGGCTCACCTTCCCGACCTGGAACTACACCGCCATCCACGTGCAGGGCACGCCCGAGGTGGTGCAGGACACGGCCGCCATCCACGCCGTGCTCACGCGCACGGTGGCCACCTACGACACGCCGCTGGGCGGCGAGTGGACCTTCGAAGGCGTGGCTGCGGAGCACACCGCCTCGCGCCTGCGGGCCATCGTGGCGGTGCGCATTCCCATCGCCCGCATCGAGGGAAAGATGAAGCTCAACCAGGACAAGTCCGTGGCCGACCGACTGGGCGTGATCGCCGCACTCGAAGCCCAGGGCGACGCGCAGAGCCTGGCCGTGGCGGCCATGATCCGCCAGCAACCGGACCTGGCGCTGGCCTGAACCGATGACCACCGCAACCCAGCACACCACCATGACCACCAACGAACCCGCGGCATCCGTGGATGCCGAAACCCAGACCCGCCGCGACCTGGCGGCCCTGTACCGGCTGATCGCGCACTTTCGCATGACCGACCTGATCGATACGCACATCAGCGCGCGCATTCCCGGCACCCCGGACCACTTCCTCATCAACCGCTACGGCGTGCTGTTCCACGAGATGCGACCCGAGGACCTGGTGAAGATCGACCCCAGCGGTGCGGCGGTGGAGGCCGGCGACGCGGCCGAGCGCGTGAACGCGGCCGGCTTCACCATCCACTCTGCCGTGCACATGGCACGCCATGACCTGGCTTGCGTCATCCACACGCACACGGCCGACGGCATCGCCGTGTCGTGCCAGGAAGAGGGGCTCTTGCCCATCACCCAGCACGCGCTCAAGTTCTACGGACACATCGGCTACCACGCCTACGAAGGCATCGCCCTGGACCTGGAGGAGCGCGAGCGCCTGGTGGCCAGCCTGGGCGCGCACCGGGTGATGATTTTGCGCAACCACGGCCTGCTGGCCGCGGGGCGCACTATCGCCGAGGCCTTCCTGAACATCTACTTCCTGGAGCGCGCCTGCCAGGCGCAGACCAAGGCCCTCGCGGGCGGTCGCACCATCACCTACCCGCCGGTGGCGGTGCGCGAGCGCACGGCGGCGCAGTTCAACCGGGAAGAGGGGCTTTCCCACGCGCAGATGGCCTGGGAATCGGCGCTGCGCCTGATCGCCTGATCGCCACGCGCGTCAGGTACCAGTGCACGCTATCGGGCGAGCAGGCCGGTGTCCTTCAAGGTGTCCACCAGCCCCTGCGTGAACAGCTCGTAGCCGGCCGCGTTGGCGTGGATGTTGTCCGAGCGCAGCCTGGCATCGGCCAGCACGCCGGACCATCCCTTGCGGTGCAGGGGGATCCCCAACTCCTTGGCAATGTCTTCGAACATTGCATGGTCGCTCAACTGGCCCAGGGTGGCCAGGATCGTGAACTCGGGTATGGCCACCAGCAGCACCTGCGCGCCGCCGACCGTCGCGTCCACGCAGATCTGGTGCACGTTGGCGCGTGTGGCGCTGGCGCTCTGGCGGCGCAGGAAGTCGTTGCCGCCGATGCTGACGATCACCAGGGCGGGCTGGTGCTTTTGCAGCAGGTCCGGCAGCCTCTGCAGGGCCTGGGCCGAGGTGTCGCCCGAGATACCGCCGTTGATGACCTTCCACCCCGTCAGGCGCTGCAGCACGGCGGGGTAGGCAGTGTCGGTAGAAGCGCCCACGCCAGAGGTCAGCGAGTCGCCCAGCGCGAGCACGGTGGCCCCGGACGGGACGGTCTGCCCACGGGTTGGTTTGCGTCCACAAGCGGCCAGCGGTGCGATGCTGGCCGCCAGCAGGCCGGCGGCCAGCAGGCGTCTGCGTACCAGGGCGTGGATGGCATTCACCGCAGGACACCCAGCGCAAACGGCAGGCTCACCACGCCCAGCAGCGTGGACAGCGTCACCAGCCCGGCCACGTAAGGGCCGTTGTAGCCCATGCGTGCGGCCAGCACATAGCAGGTGCTGGCCGTGGGCAGGGCCGAGAAGGCCAGCAGCACCGTGGTCTGCACGGGGTTGAGTGCGAACAGGTGCGCCAGGCCGAAGGCGATCACGGGCAGCACCAGGTGGCGTATGGCCAGCACCGAGATGCTCAACGCCTTGCCGCGCGTGAGCAGGCCGAACTGCATGCCCGCGCCGGCGGCCATCAGCCCCAGGGCCAGGGAGGCGGCGCTGATGCGTGTGACGGTGGGCTCGATCCAGCCGGGGATCTGGAACCCCAGCAGGTTGGCCACCAGGCCCGAGAGCGTGGCCACGATCAGCGGGTTGCGCGCCAGTTCGCGCACGAAGCCGTGCTCGCCCTGGCGCGCCATGGGCCACACGGCGGCCACGTTGAACAGCGGCACGCACACGCCGATCAGCACGGCGATCATCAAGAGGCCCTGCGCGCCCGCCAGCCGCTCGGCAATCGCCAGGCCGATGAAGGAGTTGAAGCGGAACGCGATCTGCGCGCTGGCTGCGTGGTCGCGCAGGTCCAGCCGTTTGCCCAGCCAGGGCCAGTGCGGCATGCTGTAGGCCAGCGCAATGCCGGCGATGCCGGTGAGCATGCCGGCGGCGATCAGGCCCGAGGCGGCACCGATGTCCACCGGGCTCTTGACGATGGACTGGAACAGCAGCACCGGGAACAGCAGGTAATACACCAGGCTCTCCACCGGCTGCCACACGGCGCGGTTCAGTGCGGTGAAGCGGCACACCAGATAACCGCACAGGATGAGGGAGAAATCGGGGAGCAGGAGCTGGGCGTAATTCACACTCCGAGGATAACGGAAGCGGTGGCAGCCCGCGGGTAATCACCTATGTGGAATCCATAGGGAATCGGGATCCGCATTGCGCATACCATCGGCTGTTGTTTGTCATACCCCATGAAGGAGAAATCAATGCATCGTCGTCAATGGCTCGCGCTGACGCTGGTGGCTGCCGCAGGATCTGCCGCCGCCCAGGGATACCCCAACAAGGTCATCAAGCTGCAGGTGCCCTTCGCCCCCGGTGGCACCACCGACATCATCGCGCGCGTGATCGCCGACCCGCTGGGCAAGGCCCTGGGCCAGAGCGTGATCGTGGAGAACAAGGCCGGTGGCGGCGGCATCGTGGGTGCCAGCGAAACAGCACGTTCGGCACCGGACGGCTACACCCTGGGCGTGGCCACCGTGTCCACCACGGCGGCCAACCCGGCCATCAACCCCAAGACGCCCTACAACCCGATCACCGATTTCACGCCCATCACCAACATCGCGGCCACGCCCAACGTCATCGCGGTGCACCCGAGCTTTCCGGCCAAGGACTACAAGGCCTATGTGGCCGAGCTCAAGAAGTCGCCAGGCAAGTACTCGTACTCGTCGTCGGGCACGGGCGGCATCGGCCACCTGCAGATGGAGCTGTACAAGAGCCTCTCGGGCACCTTCGTGACGCACATCCCCTACCGCGGCGCAGGCCCGGCGCTGAACGACACGGTGGCCGGCCAGGTGCCGATGATCTTCGACAACCTGCCCTCGGCATTGCCCTTCATCAAGGAAAACCGCCTGGTGCCCATCGTGGTCGCAGCACCCCAGCGCGTCGCCGGCCTGCCCAACGTGCCCACGTTCAAGGAACTGGGTCTGGAGCCCGTGAACCGCATGGCCTACTACGGCATCGTGGGCCCCAAGGGCCTGCCCAAGGACGTGGTGGACAAGGTCAACGCCGCCGTGCGCAAGGCCCTGGAAGACCCGGCCGTGAAGAAGCGCATCGAGGAAACCGGCTCCATCGTGATCGGCAACACGCCCGAGCAGTTCGCCGAGCAGATCAAGGCCGAGTTCGGTGTCTACAAGGACGTGGTGGCCAAGCAGAAGCTGGCGCTCGAATAAGCGCCCTTCGCGCTCGCCCCAAAGCCGCCCGCTGCCCGGGTGGCTTTTTTACGTGCTATCGTTTTTACATGCTCACCGCCAGCCTGAACGCGATCGATACCTTTGTGGACGCCCTGTGGCTGGAGGACGGCCTCTCGCGCAACACCCTGGCTGCCTACCGGCGCGACCTCACGCTGTATGCGCAGTGGCTGGCCGAGCACCATCCCGAACTGGCCCTGGATGGCTCGGCCGAGCAGCACCTGCAGGGCTACTTCGTGGCGCGCCATGCCGAGACCCGCGCCACCTCGGCCAACCGGCGCCTCACGGTGCTCAGGCGCTACTTTCACTGGGCACTGCGCGAGCGCCGCATCGGCGCCGACCCCACCGTGCGCATGCAGGCTGCGCGCCAGCCCCTGCGCGTGCCCAAGACCCTGTCGCAGGCGCAGGTGGAGGCTTTGCTCACCGCGCCCGACCTGGGCAACCCCCTGGGTCTGCGCGACCGGACCATGCTGGAGCTGATGTACGCCAGTGGCCTGCGCGTGACCGAGCTGGTCACGCTCAAGACCTTCCAGCTGGGGCTCAATGAAGGCGTGTTGCGCGTCATGGGCAAGGGCAGCAAGGAGCGCCTGGTGCCGTTTGGCGAGGAGGCGCGCCGCTGGCTCGAGCGCTACCTGGCCGAGGCGCGTGGCGCCATCCTCGCCGGCCAGCAGACCGACGACCTGTTCGTGACCCAGCGCGGCGCGGGCATGACGCGGGTGATGTTCTGGGTCATCGTGAAGAAATGGGCGGGCGTGGCCGGCATCACCACGCCGCTGTCGCCGCACACGCTGCGCCATGCCTTTGCCACCCACCTGCTCAACCACGGCGCCGATCTGCGCGTGGTGCAGCTGCTGCTCGGGCACGCCGATATTTCCACCACCACCATCTACACCCACGTGGCGCGCGAGCGGCTCAAGGCCATCCACGCGCAGCACCACCCGCGGGGTTGAGCCCGGACCGAGATTTCAACAACAACGAGGAGACAACGCATGAAGAAGCCCTTGATCAGCCTGCTGCTGCTGGCCAGCGCCGGCTTGGCCATGGCCCAGGCCTGGCCCGCTGCCAAACCCATTCGCCTGATCGTGGGCTACCCGCCGGGGGGCGGCATCGACTTTGCCGCGCGCACCATCCAGACGCCGCTGCAGGAGGCCTTGAAGCAGCAGGTCGTGGTGGATTACAAACCCGGCGCCGGTGGCCTGCTGGCCGCGGGCGAACTGGTGCGCGCACAGCCCGATGGCTACACCATCCTGCTGGCCAACACGGGCCCCTTCGCCATTGCGCCCTACCTGCAGCGCAAGCTGCCGTACGACCCGCTCAGGCAGTTCACCTACATCGGCCAGATCAGCCAGGGCAGCTACATCGCCGTGACCTACCCGGCGCACCCCGCCAAGGACCTGAAGGAATGGGTCACCTGGGCGCGGGCCAATGCCGGCAAGGTCAACTTCGCCTCGGGCGGTGCGGGCACGTCCACCCACCTCAACGGCGAACTCATGAACCAGGCCATCGGCATGGACATCACCCACGTGCCCTACAAGGGCAGCGCGCCGGCCCTGCAGGAACTGATTGGCGGGCAGACGCAGCTGCTGATCGATGCTGGCACCGTGCTGCTGCCGCAGATCAAGGGCGGCAAGCTCAAGGCCCTGGCCGTCACCGGCGCCCAGCGCGACCCACAACTGCCCGATGTGCCCACGGTGCGCGAATTGGGCCTCTCCGCCATGGAGTCCGTGGGCTTCCAGGGCCTGGTGGGCCCGGCCGGCATGCCGCGCGAGGTGGTCGACAGGCTCTCGGCCGAACTGGCCAAGGTGCTGGCGCAGCCCGATATCCAGGCCAAGTTCGCGACCGCCGGTGCCCAGGTGCACCCCCTCGGCCCTGCAGAGTTCACGGCTTTCGTGAAGGGCGAAAATGACAAATGGGCCAAACTGATACGCGAGCGCAAGCTCCAGGTGGACTGAGAAAACGTTTGAGGAACAGGGAATGAAGACGATGGCAACCGAGAACACGGTGGATGCAAGCCGGCGCGCTGCGCTGGCGGTGGTGGCGGGTGGGGCGCTGGCGGCGCTCGCTCCCGGCCTGGCACGGGCCCAGGCGCCCGCCTGGCCCACGCGGCCGGTGCGCATCGTCGTGGCCTACCCGGCCGGGGGCGTGAGCGACGTGGTCGCACGCCTGCTGGCCGACAAGCTGTCGCCCGTGCTCGGCCAGCCGGTGGTGATCGAGAACAAGGCCGGGGCCAGCGGCAGCATCGGCCTGGATGCCGTGGCCAAGGCGACGGACGGGCACACCCTGGGCTTTGCGGCCATCAGCCCGCTGGCGCTGAACCCGCACCTGGGCGCATCGCCATTCGACCCGGCCAAGGACATCGTGCCTGTGGCCAGCGTGATGTACTCGCCCGTGCTGCTGCTGGGCACGCCGGCCAGCACCGCGCGCGACTTCCGCGACCTGCTGGCGCAGGCCAAGGCGAAGCCGGGCAGCATCCGCTGGGCCACCTCGGGCCAGGCATCGCTGGGCCACATCATGCTTGAGCAGGTCATGCACACGGCCGGTGTTCAGATGACGCACATCCCCTACAAGGGCGGCGGCCAGCAGATGAACGACGCGCTCAGCGGGCAGTTCGAGATCCTCTCCACCAACGCCTCGCCGGCCGTGCTGCAGCACATCAAGGCCGGCAAGCTCAAGGCCCTGGCCGTGGGCGCCCCCGACCGGCTGGACACCCTGCCCGACGTGCCCACCCTGGCCGAGCTGGGCCAGGGCGCGGCCAACCTGTCTTCGCTGTTCGGTGTGTTCGCTCCGGCGGGCATGCCGGCAGCCGTGGTGGCGCGGCTCAATGCCGAGATCAACAAGGTGCTGGCCCTGCCCGAGGTGCGCGCCAAGCTCGACGCCGCTGACAACGTGCCCCTGGGTGGCACGGCGGCCGACTTCGGCAAGCGCATCGCCGCCGAGTCCGAGGGCAACCTGCGCATCATCCGCACGGCAGGCATCAAGGGGCAGTGACGGGGTCAGGCCGCCAGGCCTGCCAATGACCAAGGGGAGCCTCTGGCTCCCCTTTTGCGTGGCGCGGCCGGTGCGCGATCAGTCTGCGTTGAGGCTTTCGGCCCAGGTCAGCGCCTGCAGGTGGGCCCAGTTGACCTGGCGGTTGGACAGGTGCAGGGCTTCGGCCGTGCGGGCAAACACCACTTCATCGCCGCTCTCGCAGGCCTTGGTCAGTTCCAGGAAGGGTGCGAACACGCCGGTGTTGTGCAGCAGCGCGTCGGTCACCGGCTGGGGCAGGGCCACGGATTCGAGGGCCTTCTCGATGGGCACGTTGAGCATGGTGTCCAGGAGCGAGAACACGCCCACCACGAAGGCGTTGTCGCACTCTTCGGGCGGCAGCAGCTCGGTGGCCAGCAGCTCCATCAGGCGGCCACGCACCACGGCGGTCTGGCCCACGGCCGGCGGCGAGCCATCGGCGCGCGAAGTGGTCATGAGCAGCGCCGCCCAGCGGAACAGCTTCTTCAGGCCCAGGATCATCACCGCGTGCCGGAACGAGGTGATCTCGCACGACAGGCCGAAGCCCGAGGAGTTGATGAAGCGCAGCAGGTTGAAGGACAGCGTGGGGTCCTTCTTGAGCAGGTCCTCGATCTCGGCCGTGCTGGCCTGTTTGCGCACCAGGTTGATTAGCTGGATGATGGTGGCCTGCGAGGGCCGGATGGTGGTGGCCTTGACCAGCGATGGCTTGGCGAACCAGAAGCCCTGGAACAGCTTCACGCCCAGGTCGGACATCATCTTGAACTGCTCGGGCGTCTCCACTTTCTCGGCCACCAGCGTGGCCTTGGCGTAGTTGCCGGCGAACTTGACCAGGGGCGCAGCCAGCTCGGGCTTGAAGGCCTGCATGTCGAGTTTGATGTAGGCTGCCAGCGGCATCCAGCTGGCATAGGCCCGGCGCAGGGCATGCTGGTTGAACGCCAGGCGAAAGCCGCGCGTGCGCAGCGATTCGAGCACGGGAACGCGGCCGTCGATCTCTTCCTGGGTGGCGCCGTCGGGCAGCGGGGGCACTTCGAGCACCACCTTCTCGGGGTGGATCAGCTCCAGGTGGCCGCCGGCCAGGCTGTCGTGCGTGCAGTTGATGAAGACGGTCTTCTTGCCCACCAGGGCTTCGGTGCCCGCATAGGACAGCGCGTTGAACAGCAGCGCGGCATCGCTGGCCGCCGTGTGCGAGGCGCTGGCAGTGGAGCGGTCGAACAACTCGTAGCCATACACGGCGCGGTGCTGGTCCACGATGGGCTGGCGCGCAATGATGGCCAGGTTGCTGTCTTCGACGTTCTCCTGGGTCGGGTCGACTTCGGAGGCGGCTTGTTCAGGGGTGGTCGACATGGGCGCTTGGAATGAGGGTAGGCGAGGAGGTGCTGGATTGGATTCTAGACCTCCTGCAGCAATCTCTCTGTATGCAAAAAGCACGCCTTGGCACGAGAGGGTCAATCCTCCGTGAGCTGATCGGCCCAGGCCAGGGCCTGCAGGTGGGCCAGGTTGATCTGCTGGCTGGACAGGTGCAAGGTGCCGGCAGCGCGGTGGAACACGGCGTCGTCACTGGATTCGCAGGCCTCTGCCAGGTTCAGCAGGTCGCCGAGGAAGCCCTCGCGCCGCAGCAGCGCCGCGGCGGATGACTCGGGCACGTTGAGCAGGCCGATGGCCGATTCCATGGGGATGGACAGCATCACGTCCAGCAGCGAGAAGATGCCCACGACGAAGGCCTGGTCGGCCTCTTCGGGGGGAAGGGTCTCCAGGGCCAGCAACTCCATCAGGCGGCCGCGCACCACGGCAGTCTGGCCCACGGACGAGGGCGCGCCGCTGGTGCGCGAGGCCGTGAGCAGCAGGGCCGCCCAGCGGAACAGCTTCTTGAGGCCCATCAGCATCACCGCCTGGCGGAAGGAGGTGATCTCGCGGTTCATGCCGAATCCGGCCGAGTTGATCAGGCGCATGAGGTTGAAGGCCAGGCCCGCATCCTTCTTGAGCACTTCCTCGATCTCATCGGTGCTGGCCTGCTGGCGCACCAGGTTGATCAGCTGGATGATGCTGCTTTGCGCTGGCGTGAGCAGTTTCGCCTCGACCAGTGCCGGGCGTGCGAACCAGTAGCCCTGGAACAGCTGCACGCCCTGGGTGGAGACCGTGTCGTACTGCTGGGCGGTTTCCACCTTCTCGGCGATCAGTTCAGCCTGGGAGTGGCGCCCGGCATAGCTGATCAGCACCGCCAGCTGGTCGACCGCCAGCACCGACAGGTCGAGCTTGATGTAGTCGGCCAGCGGCAGCCACGGAGCGTAGGTGGACTGCAGCACCGTGTGGTTGAACGCGAGGTGAAAGCCGCGGTCGCGCAGGCCGGTGAGGATGGGCAGGCGCGCCTGCACCTCGTCGGCGGCCGCGTGGCCCAGGGGCGGGATCTCCAGCACCACCTTGTCGGGGTCCAGCAATTCCAGGTGGCCGCCCGAGAGGCTTTCGTGCGTGCAGTTCACGAAGATCAGCTTCTTGCCCACGAGCTCTTCGGTGCCTGCATGGGAGAGGGCGTTGAAGATCAGGATCACGTCGCTGGCCGCCGTGTGCGCGGCTTCGGTGCGCGAGCGGTTGAACAGTTCGTAGCCGACCACGATCTGCTGGCCATTGACGATGGCCTGGCGCGCGATCATTGCCACGGACGACTGGCCAGACGCAGCGCTGGCAGGGTAGATTTTTCCATTGGCAGGATGGGTGGACATGGATCGTGGGTGCGTTGGCTGGACATGGGGGTGGGGAGGGCGCGAGGCATTGTAGGGAAGATCGTGGGCACGTTCTCAGCCCTGCTGGAGCCACGCCAGTTCGGTGTCGGTGAATCCGGCCGCACGGCGGGCGGCATCGTTGAATGGGGGCTTCAGGCGTGGCGCCTCGTACTGGCGCGCCAGCACGCTGTAGTGCGCCTCGGGATCCAACCCTTCGCGCGTGCACAGCCAGCGGTACCAGTGATTGCCGATGGCCACGTGGCCCACTTCATCACGCAGGATGATGTCCAGAATGTCCACGGCGGCCAGCGCGTCGGGCGTACCCACCTGGCGCAGCTTGCGCTGGATCTGCGGGGTGGCGTCCAGGCCGCGCGCCTCCATCGTGCGCGGCACCAGGGCCATGCGCGCCACGACGTCGCGCTGTGTCTTCTCGCACATGGTCCACTGGCCCTGGTGGGCCGGGAAGTCGCCATAGTCGTGGCCGTGCGTGCGCAGGTGTTCGCGCAGCAGGTTGAAGTGGGTGGCCTCCTCGGCCGCCACGCGCAGCCAGTCCAGGTAGTAGGCCCCGGGCATGCCGTCGAAGCGCCAGATGGCGTCGAGCGCCAGGTTGATGGCGTTGAACTCGATGTGGGCGATGGCGTGAAGCAAAATGGCCCGGCCTTCGGGGGTGGCGGGTGAGCGGCGGGCCAGCTCGGTGTGCCGCAGCAGCACCGGGCGCTCCGGGCGTCCGGGCAGGGCGTCAGGGTCCGCAGGGCCTTCAGGGGCTTTATCTGCTATTGAAAGATGAGCAGCCTGCGCGTACAGGCTGAGCGACTGCGCCGCTTTTTGTTCAGGGTCTGCAAGGCACAAGACCTGCAGTGCACGTTGGCGTAGCTCCATCCTTACAATTCTAGGCCCTGCCATCTGGAACGCCGCAAACGCTTTGTAACCATTGGCAGGCCCCGATGCGAACAATACTTTCTGTCTGGAGACACTGCGTATGGCGATTTACGAACTCGATGGTGCGATTCCCCAGGTGGCCGCTTCGGCCTGGGTGGCCGACAGCGCCCAGGTCATGGGCAATGTGGTGCTGGGCGAGGATACGAGCGTCTGGTTCGGCACCGTGGTGCGCGGCGACACGGAAAGCATCACCATCGGTGCGGGCTCCAACATCCAGGATGCCAGCGTGCTGCACGCCGACATCGGCAAGCCGCTGGTGGTGGGCGAGCGTGTGACGGTGGGCCACCAGGTCATGCTGCACGGCTGCACCATCGGCGACGAGTCGCTGATCGGCATCGGGGCCATCGTGCTCAACGGCGCGAAGATCGGCAAGCACTGTCTGGTGGGCGCAGGGGCCCTGGTGACCGAGGGCAAGGAGTTTCCCGATGGCTCCATGATCATCGGCAGCCCCGCCAAGGCGGTGCGCGAACTCAGCCCCGAGCAGATCGAGGGCCTGCGCCAGAGCGCGCAACACTACATCGACAATGCGCGCCGCTTCCAGAGCGGCCTGCACCGGGTGGGCTGACCTGGCCGCATCCCGACTTTTCAACGGAACCTCCCTGCGTGTCTGAACTCCACAAATTCCTTTTCGATGGCCTGCCCGTGCGCGGCATGCTCGTACGCCTGACCGACGCCTGGACCGATATCCTGCGCCGGCGCGCCAGCAATTCCGCCACCGGCGCCTATGCGGCCCCGGTCACCGAGTTGCTCGGTGAAATGGCGGCGGCGGGCGTGCTGATGCAGTCGAACATCAAGTTCAATGGCGCGCTGGTGCTGCAGGTGTTCGGCGACGGGCCGGTGAAACTCGCCGTGGCCGAGGTGCAGTCCGACCTCTCGCTGCGCGCCACGGCCACCGTCACGAGCGAGGTGCCGGCCGATGCGCGCCTGAGCCAGATGGTGAACGTGGGCGGCGGCGGGCGTTGCGCCATCACGCTCGACCCCAAGAACCGCCATCCCGGCCAGCAGCCCTACCAGGGCGTGGTGCCATTGCATGGCGACCACCACGAGAAGCTCGACCGCCTGTCGGACGTGCTGCAGCACTACATGCTGCAGTCCGAACAGCTCGACACCGTGCTGGTGCTGGGCGCCAACGACCAGGTGGCCGCGGGCCTCCTGATCCAGCGCATGCCCATCAAGGGCGAGGGCAACCTGGCCGCCGGCCTCACGCACCGTGAGAACGAGGACCAGATCGGCCACAACGAGGACTACAACCGCATCGCCCATCTCGCCGCCAGCCTGACGCGCGAGGAACTGCTGAGCCTGGACGTGGACACCATCCTGCGCCGCCTGTTCTGGGAGGAAAAGCTCGTGCGCTTCGAGCCCCAGCAGGGCGAGACGGGCCCGCGCTTTGCCTGCACCTGCAGCCGCGAACGCGTGAGCGCCATGCTGCGCAACCTGGGGGCCGCCGAATCCGAGGGCATCCTGGCCGAGCGGGGCGAGATCGAGGTGGGCTGCGAGTTCTGCGGCCAGCAGTACCGCTTCGATGCAGTGGATGCGGCGCAGATCTTCGTGGAGCCGGCCATCATCCAGCCGCCCGCACCCACGGGCATGCAGTAGCGGCAGCGATCGCCACACCGTGGGGTGGGCCATCTGACCTTCTGACCATCGTTGACAATCGCCGCCGGCACGCACGGCGCGGCGGCTCTACCATCAAGGCCTGTACCAAAGGGCTGTCATGGGGTTTCTGAATCGCGTCATGGGCTTCTCGGCCCGCCACAGGGGAGTACCGCCGCTGGCGCTGTACGAGAGCTCGCTCGCGCAGGATTCCCGGCGTGCGGATACCGTCCTGGCCGTGCTCGACCTGGATGCCGCCATCAACGCCCATGAGCGCTGGAAAGAGCGGTTGATGGACTACCTCGAAGGCCGCTCCTCCAAGGGGCTGGACCCGGCCATGGTGCGCCGCACCGACCAGGATGCCCTGGGCCGCTGGCTGCATGGCGTGGGCGCCGAACTGCTGGGCGACCGCCCGGCGTTCACCTTGCTGGTGGCGCGCCACCAGTACTTCCACGAACAGGCGGCCACCATCGTCGAGCTGGCGCAGCAGGGTGAATGGCCGCGCGTGGTGCAGGTGCTCAATGGCGGCTACCGCCACGGCTCCAGCCAGGTGGTGCTGTTGCTCAAGGAGCTCAAGCGCAGCCTGGCGCAGGAGGCCGGGTCAGCGCAGTGAACAGCCGGTGTTCGCACACTGGGTCGCTGCATTTTTCGCACCCATAGGCGCGCAGACGGGCCGCGCGGGATGCGCTGGCCGGCACGGCGTCGCTCGCCGGCGTGCCCAGCACGGGTCCCAGCGCGCGCAAGGCGCTGGCCAAGCGGGCCGGCCCTGTTCCATACACCACCCGGTAGGCGATGGCTGCCGCATCCAGCGCCGCGCGCAACTGGGCGTCGGCTGCATGCTGCGCGGCCTGCTGGTCTTGCGGGCAGGGCAGGTCCAGACCCATCAGCAGCGCCAGGGAAGCATCCCTGCCCAGTTCCGGCAAGGCGGCGGCATGTTCCGGTACGGACAGCGTGATCGGCAATGCAGGGGGCGTGGCGGCCAAGTGCGCCGCAAGGGCATCGGCCAGTTCCTGTGCGCCGGTTCCGGGAGCGCCCAGCAGCACGATCGTCGAAGGCACGGAATCGATGGGTGTGAAGGGACGGGGGCAGCGCCGCTCAGCGCGGCGTGAACTGCACGTAGATTTCGTTGGGCCGCACCATGCCCAACTCGCTGCGGGCCTTTTCCTCGACCATGTCCAGGCCCTCCTTGAGGTCGTGCACCTCGGAGGCCAGGCGTTCGTTGGCATGCTGCGCCTGGTTGTTGGCGGCCTTTTGCACGTCGATCTGGCGCTGCATGGCGTTCACGCGCGGCAGGCTGCCGCGCCCCAGCCAGAGCTGGGCATGCACGGCCGCGAGCAGAGCCAGCAGCACGACGGGAACAAGGCGGTTGACCATGGTGCTTTAGCTTACCAGCCACGCGCCGGCCACGGCATCGCCCCCGAAGGGGCGGAGGTCTCGCAGCAGGGCAGGCGGCCGGGCCGGCATGCGGGCGGGGATCAGCGCAGGTTGTAGAACGCGGCGCGGCCGGGGTAGTGCGCGATGTCGCCCAGGTCTTCCTCGATACGCAGCAACTGGTTGTACTTGGCGATGCGGTCCGAGCGCGACAGCGAGCCGGTCTTGATCTGGCCGGCGTTGGTGCCCA
>JAZKEE010000233.1:0-3195 GCA_040387235.1 Pseudomonadota bacterium | reverse complement strand
ACCGGGCAGCTTTCTTCGCAGAAGCCGCAGAAGATGCACTTGGTCAGGTCGATGTCGTAGCGCGTGGTGCGGCGCGAGCCGTCGTCACGCACGTCGGATTCGATGGTGATCGCCATGGCGGGGCACACGGCCTCGCACAGCTTGCAGGCGATGCAGCGCTCTTCGCCGTTGTCGTAACGGCGCAGGGCGTGCAGGCCACGGAAGCGTGGCGACAGAGGTGTCTTTTCTTCAGGGAATTGCACGGTCACCTTGCGGCGAAACGCGTAGCGGCCCGTCAGGGCCATGCCCTTGAGCAGCTCCACGAGCATGAAGCTCTTGAAGAAGTCCTTGAACGAGAAAGGTGCAGCAGCAGCAACAGCAGTCATGTGTGTCCCCGCTTATTTCCAGATGTTCCACGGCGAGAGCAACCACCCGCCGACGATGAGCAGCCACACCAGGGTGACCGGAATGAAGATCTTCCAGCCCAGACGCATGATCTGGTCATAGCGAAAGCGCGGGAAGGTGGCGCGGATCCAGATGAACATGGACACCACGACGAAGGTCTTGATACCCAGCCAGATCCAGCCGGGCACCCAGTTGAACAGCGCGCTGTCGAAGGGCGACAGCCAGCCGCCCAGGAACATCAGCGCCGCCAGGATGGACACCAGCCACATGCTGGCGTATTCGGCCAGGAAGAAGACGGCAAAGCCCATGCCCGAGTACTCGACCATGTGGCCGGCCACGATTTCGGCTTCGCCTTCGACCACGTCGAAGGGGTGGCGGTTGGTTTCGGCCACACCGGAGATCAGGTACACCAGGAAGATCGGCAGCAGCGGCAGCCAGTTCCAGGACAGGAAGGTCAGGCCCATGTTGGCGGCCATGCCGCGGGACTGGGACATCACGATCTCGGTCAGGTTCATGCTGCCCGAGACCATGATCACCACCAGGAAGCAAAAGCCCATGGCGATTTCATAGCTCACCATCTGTGCCGAGGCGCGCAGCGCCCCCAGGAAGGCGTACTTGGAGTTCGATGCCCAGCCGGCGATGATCACGCCATACACCTCGATGGAAGTGATCGCCATCACCAGCAGCAGGCCGGCATTGACGTTGGCCAGGGCCACGTCGGGGCCAAAGGGGATCGCCACCCAGGCGGCCAGGGCAGGCATGATGGCCATCAGCGGACCCAGCACGAACAGGCCCTTGCTGGCGGCCGCAGGCTGGATGATTTCCTTGGTCATCAGCTTCAGGCCGTCGGCCAGCGGCTGCAGCAGGCCCATGGGGCCGACCCGGTTGGGGCCGTGGCGCACCTGCATGAAACCGAGGAGCTTGCGCTCCCACAGCGTGAGGTAGGCCACCGCGCCCATCAGGGGCGCGACGATCACGACGATCTTGAGCAGGATCCAGAGCACGGGCCAGGCCGCGCCCGTCCACCATGCGAACGGCAGGAGGTTCAGGCCCCCGTTGTACAGCGCGTCGATCATGCCGCCACTCCTTCACCGGCCGCCATGCGGGCATCGGCCGTCAATTGCAGCGAGGTGGCGCGGCGCACCAGGCCATCGAGTTGGTAGATGGAGGCCACCGCCGGCTCACCCACGGGTGCCGCAGTTTGCGGAACCTGGGACACGGCGTTGGACAGCTGCTCGGCCGGCAGCATGGCCAGCTTGCCCGCAGGGGCGTTGGTGGCACGGGCCAGCACGTCCTGCGAGGTCTCGAAGTCGAAACCGGGCACGCCCAGCACATTGGCCAGCACGCGCAGCACCTTCCAGGCGGGACGCGTGTCGCCCAGCGGACGCACCACGGCGTGGAAGCTTTGCAGGCGCCCTTCGGCGTTGACGAAGCTCCCCGAGGTTTCGGTGAACGGCGCGATGGGCAGCAGCACGTCGCTGATGTCCATGTTGGCCTTGAAAGGGCTCAGGGTCACGACCATCTGCGCCTGTCCGATGGCGGCGCTGGCCTGGACACCGTTGGCCGCGTCGAAGGCAGGCTCGGTGTTGAGCAGCAGCACGGCCTTGAGGCCGCCGGCCAGCATCTGGCCCGCGTTCAGGCCGTTGCCCACAGGGTGGGCGCCAGCGAACTGGGCACCCACGGTGTTGGCGGCTTCGGTGAGGTAGCCAACGGTGGCGCCGGTCTGCTCGCCGATCCAATTGGCCAGGGCCAGCAGCGCTGCGGCCTGGCCATGGTGTGCGGCGGCATTGCCCAGCAGCACGGCCTTGCGCTCACCGCCCAGCAGCGAGCGGGCGATGGCCAAGCTGGCCTCGGTGGCCTGGGTTGCGCCAGCTGGCGCAGCCACGTTCTTTTCCTGGGCGATGGCCGAGGCGACGGCCCCGAGGGCCTGCACCCATTGGCTGGCATCCTGCAGCAGTTGGTGCTTGACGGGCATGGCCCAGTCGCCGACGGAGGAGTCGACCACGCTCAGTTGGGCACCGTGGCGCACGGCATGGCGCACGCGCAAGGCGAACAGCGGATGGTCCTTGCGCAAGTTGGAGCCCACCACCAGCACGCGTTGCAGCGTGGACAGGGAGGCGATGGACGTGCCGAGCCAGCGGATGCCTGCGGGCGCCGCGAATTCGGCGTTGCGCAGGCGGTAGTCGATGCTGTCGCTGCCCAGGCCGCGCACCAGGGCGGAGGCCAGGTACAACTCTTCAAGCGTGCTGTGCGGGCTGACCAGGGCGCCGATGCTGTTGGCACCGTGGTCGGCCTTGATGTTCTTCAGGCCATTGGCCACGTACTCGAGCGCGGTCTGCCAGTCGACGGTCTTCCAGACGCCGCCCTGCTTGAGCATGGGCGCTGTCAGGCGTTCGTCGCTGTTGAGCGATTCGTACGAGAAGCGGTCGCGGTCGGCGATCCAGCATTCGTTGACGGCTTCGTTCTCGAACGGCACCACGCGCATGACCTTGTGGTTCTTGACCTGCACGATGAGGTTGGCACCGGTGGAGTCGTGCGGGCTGACGGAGCGGCGGCGCGACAGTTCCCAGGTGCGGGCGCTGTAGCGGAACGGCTTGCTCGTGAGCGCGCCCACGGGGCAGATGTCGATCATGTTGCCCGACAGCTCGGAGTCGATCGTATCGCCCACCACGGTGGTGATCTCGGAGTGCTCGCCGCGGTGGATCATCCCGAGCTCCATCACGCCGGCCACTTCCTGGCCGAAGCGCACGCAGCGGGTGCAGTGGATGCAGCGGCTCATCTCCTCCATGGAGATCAGCGGGCCCACGTCCT
>JAZKEE010000232.1:0-16681 GCA_040387235.1 Pseudomonadota bacterium | reverse complement strand
CCGCAGCCGTCCCGCCGAAGCTTTCTTGTCGAGGGCGCAATGCAGGCACGGCGGTGGCCTGCGAGATCCCACCACCGCAGGGTCCGCGAGGTCGCCCCTGCGCATCTCGAGAGGCCATCCCCCACCGCCATTCAGGCAGATCGATTGGTCAGGTAAACACCAAAAATGGTGATTGCCGCCCCGATCACCATCGGCACGCTGGGAACCTCCCCAAAGGCGATCAGTGCCTGCAAGGCGGTCAGCGCGGGGACAAGGTACACCAGCGCAGCCGCGCGGGACGCCTGCCCTTGGCGCAGCAGATAGAGCAGCAGAAGAATGCCGACCAGGGAATTGGCCAGGACCGACCACGCCATGACGGACCAGAACACCCAGCCGAAGTCGATCGTCCAGGTGTCCAATAGAAACGAGAGCGGCAAGGTGACGAACAATGCACCCAGGTATTGGTAGGTCACGACGACACGCAGGTCATGGCCACCGAGTTTTTTCTTTTGGTAGATGGTCCCGTAGCTGACCGAGATCATCCCCAGGACATTGATGAAGATGGCCCAGGCGGCGATGCTTGCAGCGCTTGCTGCAAGAACGTTGGGGGCAATGGCCACGGCCACCCCTGCGAACCCGATGGCCAATCCCGTCTTCTGGTTGCGGCTGAGCCGCTCTCCAATCAGATGCACGGCAAGAACGGCCGTGAGCAGAGGCTGCAGCGCTGCAATCACCCCTGAAAGCCCTGCAGGAACGCCTTGGGCGATGGCCCACCACACTGCGCCCAGATAGAGTCCGTGCAGCAGCACGCCAGAGAGCATGGACACCGCCATCAGCCGAAGGTCCCGTGGGAATGGGACGCGCTGAAGCCGGCACAGCAAGAGCATCAGCACTGCAGCAGCGCCAAACCGCAGGCTCAGGAACGCCATGGGGCCCGCGACTGCGGCGCCGAATTTCGCGGCGATCCAACCGGTCGACCAGAGGAAGGCAAATAGGCCGGGAGCGATTCGTTCGAGCGGCATGTGGCAAGGCCTGTGTTTGGCGTGCGTGGAAGGGGCCCTTTTCCCGGTATGGGCCGAAGAACCTGTTTTTGAGGGGCTGAGACTATCACTGCACTCCAAAATGACAATCGTTCATCGGAGAATGAATGTCATGCAAAAAATGCAGGAATCGACGCCAGGGATGAGCCTTGACGAACTCGCCACCTTCGTCGCGGTGGTGGAAGCGCACAGCTTCACCGGGGCCGCAAAGATCGTCGGGCGCGATGCCACGATCGTGTCGCGCCGAATGGGCCAGTTGGAGCAGCGGCTGGGGGTTCGCCTGTTGTCGCGCACCACCCGCAAAATCGCGCTGACAGAGGTCGGGACGCTGTACTACCAGCGGGTTCGCGCACTGCTGGACGGGCTGGAAAGCGCTGGCCAGGAGGCGAGCAACTTCGCGTCGAGCCCGCAGGGCTTGCTGCGCATCTCGCTGCCGGTCACCTTTGGCAGGCGACTGGTTGCGCCGCACTTCCCCGCGTTTCTTCGAGAGCACCCCAGGATCAGGATAGACGCTCGCTTTTCAGATCACTATGTCGACGTGGTCGCAGAGGGATTCGACGTGGCCATCCGTGTCGGCGTGCTGCGCGACAGTTCACTCATCGCACGCCAGATTGCCTCGTTTCGCACCTTGCTGTACGCCGCGCCGTCCTACCTCGCCGCGCACGGCGAGCCCCAGGACCCGGGCGATCTGGAGCAGCACGCCTGCCTGAGTTTCATCCACCATGCCAGTTGGCCGGATTGGATACTGAAGCGTGACGGACAGCAGCGAACCGTCAGGCCTGCCGGCGCGCTGTCGGCCGACAACTCCGAGTCACTGTTGCAGGCAGCGATTGCAGGTGCAGGCATCGTCCTCACACCCGACTGGCTGGCCAGTGCTGCCGTGCGAGAAGGAACAGTGGTTCAGATACTGACCGAGTGGCAGGGATGGGGCGAAGGGGGCATCTACGCGGTGATGCCTCCGGGGCGATTGATCCCCGCCAAAACGCGCTTGTTTGTGGACGGCATCAGCGCGGCGGTCCAGGCAGAGCTCGACTAGCTCGATCTGAGCCTGCGATTTGCATGGCTCCAGGATCCAAAGAGCCTGTGCACGAACTCGCAGCAGCAGACCCTGGCAATGGCAAGCGCCCGTTTGGCAGCGCGCTCTCGCTTGTGGGCACACCCAGGCCGCAGGATCATTCAACTCGCACAATCTTTTGCGATACTGATGGCTACACTGCCCCCTGGTCGCAGCCTTCCTGAGCCGCCATTGCGAAGTGATGCATCGCAGGCTCCTGCCCAGACCGTCTGCTCCGTCCCCCCTCTCAACGTCAACATGGTTGCAACCATTCTCGTCGGCATGCTGTGCACACACCTGCTGTGCTTTGCGGTGATGTTCTGGCTCGTCAGCAGACGCCTGCAGGGCAAAAAGATGGGGATGGACATTTTTGCGATGGGCAACCTTCTCTTGGGCTGTGCCTATGTGCTGCAACTGGCTGAAGGAGACCCCGCCTGGAGCCTGATGAGCGTCGTCAATCACACCTTCACACTGGCCTCACCGGTGGCTTACTGGCTGGGTGCCATGCGTTTCTTTGGGCACCATGTCCCTGTGTGGCGCCCCATGCTGGCAGTGGCTGCGGCCTACAGCGCCGCACAGGTGCTGGTGCAATGGGGCCTGGGCCCGGTTGCCCGCCACGCCATGCTCTCCGGCATGTCTGCGCTGCTGTTCCTGGCCATGGTCATCACCGTGGTCTATGGCGTGCGCACATTCGCCAGGGATCTGTACGCGGAGATGGTATTTTTTGCAGCCCTCATCGGCGGCATCTGCGTACTCAATGCGCTCAAGTTCGTGAAGCTTCTGGATGACGGTCTGGATGCACTGCAGATGGACGGCAGTTTTCAACTGGTGTTCTACATCTACATGTCGTCCCTGGCCACGGTCTTGCCACCGTCGATCATCTGGCTGGTACTGCGCCGCTTGACCGATGAGCTGCGCAACACCGCTGCGCGTGACCCCCTGACACAGCTACTCAACCGCCGCGGACTCACGGAAGCGCTACAGCTGTATTTCAACTCCCGCAAGGCCGAGCCTGCGTACCTGCTGCTGATTGACGTCGACCACTTCAAACGCATCAACGATACCCATGGCCACCCCATCGGAGATGCCGTGCTGCGCCATATGGCGGAGGTACTTCGGGGCGCTGTGCGCCGGGGCGACCTGGCAGGCCGTATCGGTGGCGAAGAATTCCTGGTCATCTGCCTGGACTCCGACGTTCACGGCGTCAGGCACCTGGCCGAGCGCTTGCGCGCAGCCATCGAAAATCAGGCGATCCATGCCACTGGCACGGCCCACCCACTGCACTGCACGGTCACGATTGGGGTTTCCAACCCATTCGCTGGCGCACATGCCTTCGAGGACGCCATGCGAGAGGCCGACGACGCCCTCTACCGCGGCAAAGCCGCTGGGCGCAACCGGATCGAATGGCCCCCAATCGCTCACGGAAATGACCCCACCCAGAGCGCAAGCACGTCCACAACGCACCCGATCGACACGGTGGCTTAGCCAGAGTCCCAAGGCAATTCAGTTCAGTCTCGGGGATGCGCGGTGGGTGCAACCGCCCCACCGGAACCAGGTCAGCCCGCTTCGCGCAGCGACGCCCGCAAGATCTTGCCCACCGGCGACTTGGGCAGCTGGTCGCGGAAGATGAACTGCCGCGGCACCTTGTAGGCCGTGAGCTGGGTGCGGCAGTGGCGCTCCACGTCCTCGGCCGTCAGCGCCGGGTTGCGCGGCACGACGAAGGCGCGCACCGCCTCGCCGGTGCCGGCGTCCGGCACGCCGATGACGGCGGCCTCGGCAATATCGGGGTGGGCAGCGAGCACATCCTCCACCTCGTTGGGGTAGACGTTGAAGCCCGAGACCAGAATCATGTCCTTCTTGCGGTCCACGATGCGGATGAAGCCGCCTTCCTCCAGCTGCGCGATGTCGCCCGTGTGCAGCCAGCCGCCGAGCAGCGCGCTGGCGCTGTCCTCGGGCGCATGCAGATAGCCGCCCACCACCTGCGGGCCCTGCACCAGCAGCTCGCCGCGCTCGCCCTGGGGCAGGTCGCGCCCCTGGTCATCGACCACGCGCACCCGGCAGCCCGGCATGGGCACGCCCACGGTGCCCAGGCGCGGCGTGGCCGAGGGCGGGTTGCACGAGACGATGCACGACGTTTCGGTCATGCCATAGCCCTCCAGGATGGGGCAGACCACAGCCTGCCAGGCCTGTGCCGTGGAGCTGCGCAGGGCCGTACCGCCCGAGAAGGCATAGCGCAGCCTGGGCGGCGCGGCCTGGAACCAGGGCTCGGCCAGCAGGCCGGCGAACAGCGTGTCCACGCCGGCGGTCCACTGCACCTCGAACTGCTCGAAGGTCTTTTGCAGGTTGGACATGGGGCGCGGGCTGGGCACCAGCAGGTTGCGCGCGCCGACCTGAAAGAACACCAGAAAATTCACCATGAAGGCGAACACGTGGTACATGGGCAGCATGGTGAGCATGGTCTCGCCGTGCTTGGGCCCGTCGTAGGCATCGAGAAAATCGCGCGTGATGCGCAAGGTGGCCAGGATGTTGCCGTGCGTGATCACTGCGCCCTTGCTGCGACCGGTCGTGCCGCCCGTGTACTGGTACAGCGCCACGGGGTGGCTGCGCCGGTCGATGGGTGCCAGTGCCTGCCCGCGCACCAGCGCATCGACCATGCGCGGCAGCGGCGTGGCGGCCGGGTCGGCAGGCCCCGCCATCTTGGCGCGGATGGCCGACGCCACAGGCTCCTCGAAAAAGTCCCACAGGCTGGCGGTGAGCACCGGCACGCCCAGCGCCTGGGCCACGGGCCGCGCCACTTGCAGGAACATGTCGCACACCAGCAGCAGGCGCGCGCCGCTGTCTTCGAGCTGCAGGCGCAGCTCGCGCCCGGTGTACAGCGGGTTCACGTTGGTCACGATGAGCCCCGCCTTCCAGGCGCCGAACACCGCGATGGGGTAGTGCAGGCAGTTGGGCATCTGCAGCGCGATCACTTCGCCCGCCTGCAGCCCCTGCTCGCGCACCAGCCAGGCGGCAAACGCGTCGGACAGGGCATCGACCTCACTGAAGCTGCGCACCACGTTGGCCCCCGTGGGCAGCACGAAGGTGAACGCCGGCTGGTCCCCATGGTCGGCAGCGGCCTGCGCGGCCAGCTGCGCGGCATTGGCGGGCAGCGCCGCCAGGTCGAGCTGGTAGTCGTGCAGGGCCTCGGGGTAGGAGCCCTCCCAGGGCATCGATGCTGGCGGCGCGGTGGTGGCGGTCATGGGCTTAGTCTCCTGTCTTTTCTTTTTTACGAACGCGTCAGGTCTTGGCCTTGAACGCAGGCAACTTGTCACCCAGCCGCGCGCCCATTTCGGCGCCCAGCGCCTGCAGGCCGCTCAGGGGGCGCACCATGACCTCGAACTCCGTGATCTGCCCCTCTTCATTGAAGCGCACCAGATCGATCCCCTTGAGCTGCTTGTCGCCCACGCGCGCGCTGAACTCCAGCACGATGTTCAGGCCGTCGTCGGTGGCCAGCTGGCGGTGGTAGGTGAAGTCCTCGAACACCTGGATCACCGTGGACAGGGCCAGCATCAGCGCCGGGGCCGAGGTGTAGGCCGTGTTGGCCATGGGCGAGCGGAACACCGCGTCGGGGTGCACGATGGACAGCAGGTTCGACAGGTCGCGGCTGGCCACCATGTGGTGCCAGGTGTCGAGCGAGCGGGCGACGGCAGGGTGGATGTTCTTCGGGGCTTCGGTCATGGATGTCTCCTGGGGTGGGGTTGTTGGATCAGATGGTGGCGGCAAGCGTCGTGCCCTGCAGGATGGCGCGCTTGGCATCGAGCTCGGCGGCCACGTCGGCACCGCCGATGAGGTGCGCGCTCTGCCCTGCGGCCACGAGCGCGTCGTACAGCTCGCGCAGCGGCTCCTGGCCGGCGCAGACGACGATGTGGTCGACATCGAGCACGCGCGGCTGCCCGTCGATGCGGATGTGCAGGCCGGCATCGTCCACGCGGTCGTAGGCCACGCCCGAGCTCATGCCCACGTTGCGCGCCTTCAGCGATGTGCGGTGGATCCAGCCCGTGGTCTTGCCCAATTGGTCGCCCACCTTGCTCGCCTTGCGCTGCAGCAGGTGCACCTGGCGCGTGGGCGCCTCCACCTGGGCAGCGCGCAGGCCGCCAGCGTGGGCATAGCCGGTGTCGATGCCCCATTCGTCATTGAATTTTTCAGGCGCGAGCGCGCCGCTCTCGCCTTCGTGCGTGAGGTACTCGCCCACGTCGAAGCCGATGCCGCCCGCACCGATCACGGCCACGCGCTGGCCCACCGGCTTCTTGTCGCGCAGCACGTCCAGGTAGCTCAGCACCTTGGGGTGGGTGATGCCCTCGATGTCGGGCGTGCGTGGCCGGATGCCGGTGGCCACCACCACCTCGTCATAGCCCTGGCCGGCCAGCTCCTGCGCGGCCACGCGGGTGTCTAGGCGCACCTCCACGCCATGCAGCTCCAGCTGGCGGCGGTAGTAGCGCAGGGTCTCGTAGAACTCTTCCTTGCCCGGCACCTGCTTGGCGATGTTGAGCTGGCCGCCGATCTCGCTGCCCGCATCGAACAGCACCACCGCATGGCCGCGCTGCGCGGCGGTGACGGCAAAGCTCAGCCCCGCGGGGCCGGCGCCGACCACGGCGATGCGCTTCTTCGCAGCCGTGGGGGCGATGACCAGCTCGGTCTCGTGGCAGGCACGGGGGTTGACCAGGCAGCTCGTGATCTTGCCGCCGAAGGTGTGGTCCAGGCAGGCCTGGTTGCAGGCGATGCAGGTGTTGATCTCGTCGGCCCGGCCCTGGCGCGCCTTGCGCACGAAGTCGGCATCGGCGAGCAGCGGCCGTGCCATCGAGACCATGTCGGCGCAGCCCTCGGCCAGCAGGCGCTCGGCCACCTCGGGCGTGTTGATGCGGTTGGAGGTGATCAGCGGTATGCCCACCTGCCCCATCACCTGCTTCGTCACCCAGGCGTAGGCCGCGCGCGGCACCTTGGTGGCGATGGTGGGAATGCGCGCCTCGTGCCAGCCGATGCCGGTGTTCAGGATGGTGGCGCCCGCCGCCTCGATGGCCTGGGCCAGCGCAATCACCTCGGCCAGCGTGGAGCCACCCTCCACCAGGTCGAGCATGGACAGGCGGTAGATGATGATGAAGTTCGGCCCCACCCGCTCGCGCGTGCGCCGCACGATCTCTACGGGAAAACGCATGCGGTTGGCATAGCTGCCGCCCCATGCATCGTCGCGCTGGTTGCTGCGCGCGGCGATGAACTCGTTGATCAGGTAGCCCTCGGAGCCCATGACCTCCACCCCGTCGTAGCCCGCGTGCTGGGCCAGCGCTGCGCAGCGCGCGAAGTCTTCGATGGTCTGCTCCACCTCTTCGCCCGTGAGCGCGTGCGGCACGTGGGGGTTGATGGGTGCGCGCAGCGCGCTCGGGGCCACCAGGTCGCGGTGGTAGGCATAGCGGCCGAAGTGCAGGATCTGCATCGCGATCTTGCCGTCCTCGGCATGCACGGCGGCAGTCACCTTGCGGTGCTGCTCTGCTTCATGCTCGTTGACCAGCATGGCCCCGCCCTGCATGGGCCGGCCGCGCTCATTGGGCGCAATGCCGCCCGTCACGATGAGCCCCACCTCCCCGCGCGCCCGCTCGGCATAGAAGGCGGCCATGCGCTCGAAGCCGTTGGCCACCTCTTCGAGACCCACGTGCATGGAGCCCATGAGCACGCGGTTCTTCAGCGTGGTGAAGCCCAGGTCCAGCGGGGCATGCAGGTGCGGATAAGGGCTTTGGGCAGCGGCCGAGGCCGGGGACGGCGCCCGGGCCGGTGCAAGGACAGCGTTCATCGTGGGTCTCCTTCTTGTTTATGCAACCAGTTGCACAAATGTAGCCGCGCCACCCCGTTTATGCAACTGGTTGCAGAAACATTGGAGGCACGCGCCGATTCAGGCAAGATCGGGTGGTCCGAATTCCTGCCTGTCTGCCTGCGCCTTTCGCCCGATGTCCCTGCCCCATGCCCTCCTCACCGCCCTGGTCGAGCACCCGTGCTCGGGCTCGGAACTCGCCGAGCGCTTCGACAAGTCCATCGGCTACTTCTGGCACGCCACGCACCAGCAGATCTACCGCGAGCTGGCGCGGCTCGAAGAGGCGCTGTGGATCGAGGCCCTGCCGGCCGAGACCGGCCGCGGCCGCAAGCGCCAGTTCCGCCTGCTGCCCGCGGGCCGCAAGGAGCTGCGCCGCTGGATCGCCGAGCAGAGCGACCCCACGCCCCTGCGCGACGAACTCATGGTGCGCCTGCGCGCCGACGCCGCCATCGGCCCCACCGGGCTCGAGAAGGAAATCGCCCGCCGCCAGGCCATGCACCAGGAGAAGCTCGCCGTCTACCAGCGCATCGAGCAGCGCGACTTTGTGGGCCGCGAACCGAGCCGCGAGCGCCGCCTGCAGCACCTGGTGCTCAAGGCCGGCATCCTGCAGGAGGAGCTGTCGCTGGCGATATCGAAAGAGGCGCTGGAGATACTGGGGGCCCCACCAGCCACCAGGTCGATCTAGGCAGTTGCCCACCCGGGTCGGCTCCAACCCGGACGCTCCGGTCGGTTTCCAGGGAGAGCGGCGAACCGTTCTGCCGGTTGCCAGACCACCTGCAACCTCGCCAGCGTCTCACACCCGAGGTTCACGCAATGGCCGCTGGCGGACAGCAGCAGACGGGCACGATGCGCGGCGCTCCGGCGCTTCACGCGGTCACACAACCAGGTTTCGGCGCAACTCGCCGAGCAGCCACCGCCCTGCAACGCCGAGCGCGCGGTCACGCCGGTGGGCCGCGTAGATCGTCAGTCCTTCGGGCGGGGTGGGGTCTTCGTGGATCTCGATCGCAGTGAGTGCCCCGCGAGCGATCGACGTTGCCACGAGGTGCTCGGGCATGCGGCACCAACCGAACCCCGCCAGCAGAAAGTCGAATCGGCGACCAAGATCGACGAACCTCCACAGCCGGGTGCCCGCCACGCCGTAGTTGGGGCCACCCGGCTCGGCGGGGTCCGAGAGGACCAGCTGGACGTGTGGAGCAAGGTCGCTCTGTGTCGCCGGGCGGCCCAGCGAGGCCAGGGGATGGCCCGGTGCGACGACTGCGCGCATGGGGGTACGCAGCAACGGGTAGCCGGCAATGTCCTCGGGCACGCCAGGCAGCAGCAGGCACAGTGCCATGGCCGCGGAATCACTGCGCAGCCGCCGCAGTGACCCACCCAGCCCTTCGGTCGAAAAATGCACCGGCAGATCGGGAAAGGCCTGGCTCAGTGCACGCAGGCTGTCGATCAACGGTGCGGTCGGCACCAGGGGGTCGATCGCGATCGTCAGCTGCGGCTCCACACCCGCCCGCGTGCTGGCCGCAACGGCCTCGAAACGCGAGGCGCTTGCCAGCACCAGCCGCGCCTGGTCCACCAGCACGCGGCCCACATCGGTCAGCTGGGGGCGGTGGCTTCGACGGTCGAA
This sequence comes from Pseudomonadota bacterium, assembly GCA_040387235.1. Classification (GTDB taxonomy): domain Bacteria; phylum Pseudomonadota; class Gammaproteobacteria; order Burkholderiales; family Burkholderiaceae_C; genus Acidovorax. The sequence goes on along the minus strand of JAZKEE010000232.1, from coordinate 7,151 downwards.
CAGCACCACGCCCTGGATCTCCTCCAGGTTGGCAACCGCCTGGCTTACCGCCGACTGCACGCGCCTGAGCTTGCGCCCGGCGGCCGAAAAACTGCCCGCATCGGCAATGGCCACCAACACGCGCAATTGGTCCAGGGTGAGGCCTCCAATCATCTTCATCTCCCGTACAGATGGAAAACATCACTATTTAATCACTTCCGCAGAAGTTCAGCGACACCTAAAGTCCTTCCACGACACCACCACCCCATCCGCCCCGCGGGCTGCTGCCGAGAGTCTTGCAGCCCGCTCCCGGCAGCCCACGCATCGCAAAGCATCGCCCAGCCATTCCGAAACAAAGACAGAAAGAAAGAGAGAAACCTGCCATGACCCGACTCCTCGTTGTCGAGACCAGCCCTCGGGGCGGCCTGTCCGTCTCGCGCCAGATGACCCAGCGCTTCCTCGCCGCATGGCGCACCGCCCATCCAGGCGGCCTTGTCGTGCACCGCGATCTCGCCGACACCGAACTCCCGTTCGTCACGGCGCCCTGGCTGCATGCCTACTTCACCCCGCCCGCGGACCAATCGCAGGCGATGAGGGACGAACTGCGGCTATCGGATGAACTGGTCGCCGAACTCCTCGCCGCCGAGCACCTCGTCATCGCGACGCCGGTCTACAACTACAACGTCCCCGCGTCGCTCAAGGCCTGGGTGGACCACATCGTGCGCAAGGGCGCGACACTCGGCTTCGACGGCCGCGGTCTTGTCAAAGGCAGGAAGGCGACCCTGCTGATGGCCTCGGGCGGCGTCTACACCGAGGGTTCGCCCATCCGGGACCGCGACATTGCGACGCAGTACCTTCGGCTCGTCCTGGGCGTGATCGGCATCGACGACGTGACCGTGGTTTCAGGCGGCGGCGCAAAATCCGTCGACCTGCAGGAGCAGACGATGGACGGATTCCTGGCCACGCTGCAACCGCAGATCGACCGCGCTGCACGCGTTGAAAGCATGCGCCCATGATGGTGATGGTGCGGCTGATGCGCGCCCTGCCGGGCGATTCGAGGGGCCCTGCCCGTTTGCGCAGGATGACAGTGATTTACCTGCACTGGGCCAGATGCATCATCAAACCAAAGAAGGATATTCAGTGTTCGGGCGTGACAGCCTTCCCGAAGGGTATTGAGGCCATGCAATGAGCAAGTGGAAAAAACCATGGCACTGGCATCCCGCTCACAAGACCGACAAGACCGGCAAACCCGGTGATGCGACACAGCGCACGCAAGGGGCGCGCGGCGCGTGCCTACACCACCGCCCGCTCCGCTCCGAACCAGGAGTTCAAGTCCAGCGCCTGTGACACGGTATCGATCGCCAGCCTGCGCCCTTCCCGCACGGGCTGCGAATGGGCCCGGGCCATGTTCTCGCACAGTGCCCAGGTCACGAACTGGCCCTTGAGCGGCGCCCAGCACAGCCCGTCGCCGTTGCCCGGGCCGTGCAGCGAGCTGGCCGGCACGGCGGCCAGGCCGACACCGCGGCGGGCAAACTCCAGGCACAGGCTCTGCGTGTCCGTTTCCACTGCCAGCCGCAGCTTCAGGCCCTTGCGTTCGAGCGCGTTCTCGACCTGCACGCGCAGCGCGTTGGGGCGCGCGGCCAGCACCATCTTCTGCCCATCCAGCCACTGGATGTTCACCGGCACCTGCGGGCGCAGGGCGCCGCCTCCGCGGCCGGCCACCACGATGGGCTCGCGCACCAGCGAGGTCTGCGAATAGCCCAGTGGCGGCAGGGTGTCGAAGGGCACGACCGCGATGTCCAGTAGGCCGGAGAACATGGACTCGCGCAGCACATTGCTCAGCCCCTCGTACACGCGCAGCGCTATGCCCGGCTGCTCCGTGGTCAGCCTCTCGACGAAGGGCGAGGTGAACAGGTGCTTCCATGCCGGCGGCGTGCCGATGGCCAGTTGCCCCGCCGCCTTCTCGCCCACCTGCTCCTTCAGGATCGAGAACTGCCGCAACAGCGGCCGCACCCGGTCTGCCAGCAACTGGCCAGCCTCCGTCAACTGCACGCCGCCCTGGCCGCGCATGAACAGGGGGCTGCTCATTTCGTGTTCGAGCGCCGCGATGTGCCGCGACAGGGTCGGCTGCGGCATCTGCAGATGGGCCGCAGCCTTGTTGATGCTGCCCAGCTCGGCCACCCGGAGGAACAACTCCAGCAGGCGCAGGTCCATCTCGACCTCCTTGTCGGGGTATCCAATAAATGGATAAAGAGTATGCCCGATTGGCGTTATGCAGATAGCCACCATCTGCCTACCATCTGCCCCATGACCTCCTGTTCCCATGGCGCCACCGAACCGTTCCAGCACGCCACGCACACCATTCGCCCCGCAGCAACCATGCGCACCGATCTGTACAACAGCGCACTGATGGCAGAGAAGGAGCACTGGGTCCGGACACTTTCGTTCAGCCACACCGTGAACGGACGAGCTTGCGTGCAGGGGACGCCATTCTCCGTCGTGAACCCCGCCACGGGGCTGCCTTTTGCCGAAGTCGCCGGTGCCGGCCGCCCCCAGCTCGATGAGGCCATGCACGCGGCGGCAAGCGCTTTCGACCCCTGGCGCAAGACCACCTGGGCGGATCGCGCCGACACCCTGCGCAGGTTCGCGGATGCGATGTCTGCCGACGAAGAAGCTTTGGCCAGCCTGCTGACGCTGGAGCAGGGCCGCCCCTTGCCGTTGACGCGTGCGGAGGTACGCCGCAACGCCGATGCGATCCGCCGCATCACCGGTCTCGCCATCGAGCCGACGGTCCTGAAGGACGATGCGACCTCGCGTGCCACGCTGCACTACCGGGCGCTGGGCGTGGTGGCCGCCATCGCACCCTGGAATGTGCCGATTACCATGGCTGCGGCCAAGCTGGTGCATGCTCTCCATGCAGGCAACACCCTGGTGCTGAAGCCCTCGCCCTACACGCCCCTGGCCACCCTGAGGCTGGGCGAGATCGGCCGCGGCATCTTCCCGCCCGGGGTGTTCAACGTGGTGGCCGGTGGCAACGAGCTGGGCCAGTGGTTGTGCGAACACCCGGCCGTCGCCAAGGTCACCTTCACCGGCTCCACCACAACTGGCCGCAAGGTGGCACACAGCGCGGTGCAGGACTTCAAGCGCTTCACCCTGGAGCTCGGGGGCAACGACGCCGCCCTGGTGCTGGACGACGCCGACATCGACGCCATCGCACCGCGCATCTTCGGCGCTGCATTCGTCAACAGCGGCCAGGTATGCATGGCCATCAAGCGCCTGTATGTGCAAGACGGTGTTTATGACCGGCTGGTGGAGCGGCTGGTCGGGTATGCCCGCAGTGCGCGCGTGGGCGACGGCTTTGCGGCCCAGACCCAGCTGGGCCCGGTGCAGAACGCCGTGCAATTCCAGATCGTTCAGGAATTTCTTGCCGGCGCACGCGCCGATGGCGCAGATTTCGCGGCGGGCGGGCACGCCATCGACCGCCCAGGCTACTTCATCGCCCCGACCATTGCCCTGGGCTTGCGCGAGGGCACGCGGCTGGTGGACGAGGAGCCCTTCGGCCCCGTGCTGCCCATCCTGCGCTTTCGCTCGGACGAAGAAGGCGTGGCCCGCGCCAACGCCACGCCCTATGGCCTGAGCGCATCGGTCTGGTCGCAGGACGCGGAGCGTGCGCAGCGCGTGGCCGCCAGCCTGCAGGCCGGCACCGTGTGGGTGAACGACCATGCCGCGCCCGACCCGCTGGTGCCGTTTGGCGGTGTCAAGCATTCGGGGCTGGGACGTGAGTCGGGGGTGCTGGGCCTGCAGAACTTCATGGAGCCGGTATCGGTCGTCACCGCCAAGGGTGCCCGCAGCTCCTGGTTCGTGCCATGACCGGGTGCGGCCCGGCAGCGAACCCCACACAATGAATTTCACAACGGAGACAAACGCATGCTCAATCGACGCCAGATGAACGCCTCACTGCTCGCAGCCGGGGCCCTTGCGGCAAGTGCCCGGGCCCAGGTCACCGGGGCCAGGCCGATCACGATTTTGGTACCCTACCCGCCTGGCGGCCCGGGCGACATGCTGGCGCGCTCGCTCACCGAAACCGTGGGCGAGCGCACGGGGCGGCCGGTGATCGTGGACTACAAGCCCGGCGGCGCGGGCACGATTGCAGCCGCAGCCCTGCTGCAGCAGCCTGCGGACGGCAACACGCTGCTGGTGGCCGAGATGTCGGTGCTGTGCACCAACAAGCTGCTGTACTCCAAATTCAAGTATGACCCGATGGTGGATTTCAGCGCCGTGGCGCTGCTGCCGCAGATGCCGGTGGTGCTGTACGTTCCGTACGGCAGCCCGGTCAACTCGATCGCGGACTTGGTCGCGGCCTCGCATAAGCGGCCGCTCAACTACGCCACCCAGGGCAACGGGTCGGTGGGCCACATCCTCGGCCAGTTGCTCGCCACGGCCACCGGTGCGCAGGTCAGCGCCATCCCCTACCGGGGCGCCACCCCGGCGATGACGGACCTGATCGGCGGCCAGGTGGACTTTCTGTTCGATGGCATCGGCCCCGGCCTGCAGTACGTGAACACGCAAAAGCTCAAGGCCATCGCCGTGGCGGGCCCGCGCAGGCTGCCCCAGCTTCCCAACACGCCGACGACCGCGGAGGCCGGCGCAGCCGCCGTGTCGCTGACCATCTGGTTCGGCGCCGTGGTTCGCGCAGGCACCTCCCCGGCCATCGTGCAGCACCTGAACGAGGCCATCGGCCATGCCCTGTCACGGCCGAAGAACATCACCCGCTTCGGGGAGCTGGGTTTCCAGTTCGTCAACCAGTCGCCGGCCGAGTTCCAGAAGTTCATGGACCGCGAATCCCAGAAGTGGGGCGCCTTCTTCAAGGAGCACAACATTGTTCTGGACTGATGCGCCGCTCCATCCGCCCTGCCGTCGCGGCTGCGAACAACCTTTGATGCCGACCCATTCACGCCCGCAGGGCCCCCTCCATGTTCAAGGATAAGACCTTCGTCGTCACTGGCGCCAGTTCAGGCATCGGCGCAGAAACCGCGCGGCAGCTGCGCGCACAGGGCGCGCGCGTCCTGGGCGTCGATGTGCGCTCGCCATCTGTTGGCAGCAGGGATTTTCTTCAGGCCGACCTCGGCAACCGCGCATCCATCGACCGCCTGGTGGCGGGCCTGCCCCCGGGCATCGACGGGCTGGCGAACATCGCCGGGCTGCCGCCCACGCACACCGCAGCGGCAGTGCTGCGCGTCAACCTGGTCGGGTTGAAGTACCTGACCCACGCGCTGGCACCCCACCTGGCGCAAGGTGCATCCATCGTGAATCTGGCGTCCATCGCCGGTGCCGGCTGGCCCCTGGCAGTGCCGCTCATCAACGCATGCGCGTCGCTGGACTTCGAGGGCGTCGAGGCCTTCTGCGCCACGCATGGGATCGAAGGCGCCCGCAGCTACTTCTTCTCGAAAGAGGCACTCGTCGCATGGACGGCCGAGAACCGCTGGACCTGGCGCGCGCGCGGCATCCGCATCAATGCCATCAGCCCCGGCCCGGTGCAGACCCCCATCCTCAAGGACTTCGTCGCCACATTGGGAGCACAGGCCGGCGAGCGCATGCGCACCATGGAGCGCCAGGGCACCCCCGCCGATATCGCACCCGTCGTCGCCTTCCTGCTCAGCGATTCCTCGGCATGGATCCAGGGCGCAAACATTCCCGTAGATGGCGGCATGCAGGCGCATGCCCTGGCTACGCAGCACGGCCTTTGCGATATCCAGGTGCCCGCTCCTGCGCCCTGCGGCGGCGGTATTGCAGCACCAATGCCGTGAGAGACGAACCGCAGCAGGCACCTGCCCGAAACACCGCCCTCGACGCTGCACAACCACCATCCCACTGACGCACCACCCTGTCCTTTCGTGGGTTGCACAGGGCCTGCTTTTCATCGCGTCAGTCCGTCAGAGAAGCAGCACCCTCGAGCCACCCCAACTTACATGGAAAGCACTGCATGATCGCCATCACCGGAGCCAGTGGAAACCTGGGCCGCCTTGTTCTGAGCCACCTTTTGCGACTCGTCCCGCCGGACCAGATCGTTGCCACCGTCCGCGACGTCGCGAAGGCCGACGACCTGCGCGCCCTGGGCGTGCAGGTGCGCCAGGCGGACTACGACCGGCCCGTGACGCTTGCCCAGGCGTTCGAAGGCGCGGACAAGCTGCTGCTCATCTCGGCCGTGGTGCCAGGCCAGCGGTTCGGCCAGCACAAGGCGGTCATCGACGCCGCCAAGCGGGCCGGCGTGAAGCTGCTCGCCTACACCAGCATGCTGCGAGCAGACTCCTCGCGGCTGTCCCTGGCCGCGGAGCATGAGCGCACCGAGGAGTACCTCCGGCGCAGCGGGCTCGATTTCGTGCTGCTGCGCAATGGCTGGTACCTGGAGAACGACACCGGCGCCCTGGAAGGGGCCATTGCGCACGGCACCATCATCGGCAGCAGCGCCGACGGCAGGCTCGCCTCGGCTTCGCGGGCCGACTATGCCGAGGCAGCCGCCCGCGTGCTCACGCAGCAGGGCCACGAGAACAAGACCTATGAGCTTGCAGGAGACGTCTCGTTCTCGATGGCCGAATTCGCAGCCGAAGTCTCACGCCAGGCGAGCGTGCCCGTCGCCTACCAGAACCTCCCCGGCGGCAAGTACGCAGAGGTGCTGCTGGGCTTCGGTTTGCCGCAGATGATCGTCGACGTGGTGGTCGATGCAAGCCAGAAGGCCTCGCTGGGCGAACTGGACAGTACGTCGCGCGACCTGTCCGGCCTCATCGGCAGGCCCACCACGCCGTATTCGGAAGCGATCCGGTTGGCACTGCAGGGCCGGCGCGGCGCGGATATGAAGTAGTCCAGCTCGTGCACCGGTGACGGCCAGCCTGGCGCCCGAGGATGTGGCCGAGGTCATCGCCTTCCGGCTACCGGACACGGCCGCCTGCCTGGGTGACCGAGCGATCGGGGACATGGACGGCGGCTTGACGGCGGGCCACAACTGAATCGCGCCGGGTGCCTACCTAGGTGTTAACCCTTGCGCCTCCACAAAACTGCATCTAACCGGAGCCCTCGGGCGTATCAGCCTGCGAGCTATTGCGCTCACGGCCGAACACCTCACGAGGAGATCTCCATGCGAATCAGGAAACTCAGTCTGCTGGCGCTTGCGGCGC
>JAZKEE010000231.1:0-19983 GCA_040387235.1 Pseudomonadota bacterium | reverse complement strand
AGTAGCCGAACTTGCCGTTGGCCTCGCGCTGCAGGCTGGTCAGGTCGAACAGCAGCGGAGATGCCTGCGTGGTGGGCTTGCTCTCCTCCGTGACGCTGGCCTTCTGGCCGCGCACGGCGTCGGCAATCGCCTGGGCCTCGCGCTGCGACCAGACGCGGTCGGCGCGCATCTCCACGTCCTCGCCCTTCTTCCACTTGGGGTCGAACCACTTGGCGGGGTACTCGCCCGCCTCGGCGGCGAAGCTGGCGTGGATTTCCCAGTAGTCGCGGCTCACGAACTTGCGGATCTTCTCCTCGCGCTCCACCACCAGCGACAGCGTGGGCGTCTGCACCCGGCCCACGGTGGTCAGAAAGAAGCCGCCGTCGCGCGAGTTGAAGGCCGTCATGGCGCGCGTGCCGTTGATGCCCACCAGCCAGTCGGCCTCGCTGCGGCTGCGCGCCGCATGGGCCAGGCCCGCCATCTGCTGCTCGCTGCGCAGGGCGTCGAAGCCGTCGCGGATCGCCTGCGGCGTCATCGACTGCAGCCAAAGCCGCTTCACGGGCTTGCCCAGGGGCTTGGCGCCACCGGCGTACTGCTCGATCAGGCGAAAGATCAGTTCCCCCTCGCGGCCCGCGTCACAGGCGTTGATGAGCTGCGTCACGTCCTTGCGCTTGGCCTGCTTGACCACCGCGTTCAGGCGGGTCTTGGTCTTGTCCACGGGCTTGAGGTCGAAGTACGGGGGGATCACCGGCAGGTGGGCAAAGCTCCACTTGCCGCGTTTCACATCGAATTCCTCGGGCGCCTGGATCTCCACCAGATGCCCCACGGCGCTGGTGACTACATAGCGGTCGTTCTCGAAGTGGTCGTCGTGCTTGTCGAACTTGCCCGCCACGGGAGTCAGTGCGCGCACGATGTCCTGCGCCACTGAGGGTTTTTCTGCAATTACCAGGGTCTTGGTCATTTTTTGGTTTCTCGCCGGTCTGGCTGTCCGGCATCCGGCCGGTCGCTTCTACAATTCGGTGCCTCACGCGTACACGCGCACGCGCATGTGTGCATATTCAAGTTAACAGAGTTTTTGCCATGCCCCGCACCGCATCGCCCGCCGCCCCTTCCAACCCACCGGGCCGCCGCATCCAGACGCGGCGTTCGGGCGTGCATGGCAATGGCGTGTTTGCCGTGCAGGATATTGCAGAGGGCGAAGTCCTGGTCGAGTACACGGGCGAGGTCATCGGCTGGCAGGAAGCGCAGGACCGCCACCCCCATGATCCACTGCAGCCCAACCATACCTTCTACTTCCATGTGGATGAAGACCGCGTGATCGACGCCAAGTTCGGCGGCAACTCATCGCGCTGGATCAACCACAGCTGCAACCCCAACTGCTACGCCGACGAACGGGACGGCCGCATCTTCATCACCGCGCTGCGCAATATCGCTGCCGGCGAAGAGCTCAACTACGACTACGGCCTGATCATCGACGAACCCTACACCAAGAAGCTCAAGGCCGAGTATCCCTGCTGGTGCGGCAGCGACAACTGCAGGGGCACCCTGCTGGCGCCCAAGCGGGGCTGGCGCCCTCCGATGCCAGACGAGCCTGCTGCGCCCCTGCGTAAAAAGAGTAACAAAAAAAGCGGCGTCGAGGCCAAAGGCCACAAGGCCGCCCAGCCCGGGCGGCGCGCAAAGCCATGACCCCGCTTTCCATCCGCTGGCCTGCCGAAGCCCTCTGGGAAGCCGTGGTGCCCCAGTTGCCGGGCTTTTCCGTCGAGGTGCTGCCCAGCATCGACTCCACCAACACCGAACTCATGCGCCGTGCGCGCGCGGGCCTGTGCGATCCCACCCTGCTGGTGGCCGAGCAGCAGACGGCTGGGCGCGGACGCCTGGGCCGGGTCTGGCAGAGCGACGTGGGCGCCTCGCTCATGATGTCGCTCGGCCTGCCGCTGGCGCCGGCCGACTGGTCGGGCTTGTCGCTGGCTGTGGGGGTGAGCGTGGCCGAGAGCCTTCAGCCCGAACTGCCGCCGGCCGCGGGTGAAGGCCAGAAGCCGCGCGTCGGGCTCAAGTGGCCCAACGACCTGTGGATCACCGGCGACCGCAAGCTCGGCGGCATCCTGGTCGAGACCGCCAGTTTTGTGGCGCCGCAGGGCAGTGGTGCCGTGCAGACGGGCAGCGCTGCCCGCTATGTGGTGGTGGGCATCGGCATCAACGTGCTGCCGCGCAGCGGCGATGGCATGAGCATGCCACCCGCCAGCCTGCAGGACGTGGAGCCCGGCCTCACGGCCCCCGAGGCGCTGCGGCGCATCGTGCCGCCGCTGGTGGCCATGCTGCAGTCCTTCGAAGGCTATGGCTTTTCCCCCATGCAGGCCCGCTTCGGCCAGCGCGACATCCTGCAGGGCCGTGCCGTCACCCTGAGCGACGGGCAGGCCGGCATGGCCCACGGAGTCGGCGAGGACGGCGCGCTGCTGGTGCAGACCGCCAGCGGCATGCACGCCGTCACCAGTTCGGAGATCAGCGTGCGGCCCACCCCGGTGCTGCCCTCATGAAAGAAAGAGCCGCATGCTGCGCCTTGCTGTCCTGATCCTGTTGCTGGCCAACGGCGGCTACTACGCCTGGTCGCACGGGCACCTGCGCGAATGGGGCTTTGCGCCCGTTCAAGAGGGCGAGCCCCAGCGCATGAACCAGCAGTTGCGCCCCGAGACCTTGCAGATCCTGCGTGCCAGGGCGACCAACCCGGCCCCACCGCCCCCGGTGGCCGAAGCCCCCCCCTCCGCAGCAGCCGCCGAGTGCCTGCAGGCCGGCGTGTTCGACGAACGCCAGGCCGATGCCCTGCGCACCGCTGCCGCCAGCCTGCCGCAGGGCAGCTGGGTGCTGGAGCCCACGCCCACGCCGGCCCGCTGGATGGTCTACATGGGGCGCTTCGAGGACCAGGAGACCCTGGACAAGAAGCGCGCCGAGCTGCGCGCCCGCAAGGTCGATTTCGACCGCCCCGGCGGCACCTGGGAGATCGGCCTGTCCCTGGGGCGATTCACCACCGAAGAAGCCGCCAAACGCGAGCTGGCGTCACTGGGCGAGAAGGGCGTGCGCACCGCCCGTGTGATCCAGGAGCGCCCGGAGGCCCCCGGCTTCACGCTGCGCCTGCCTGCCGTGACCGATGCGCTGCGCCCCCAGCTCGATGCGCTGCGCACCGTCCTGGCCGGCAAGGCGCTGCGCAACTGCGGCTGAGACCGGCGCGCAGGTACCCGGCGCAAGGCAACGCCCTCCCCTGTTCTCTGTCGGATGCAAGCCCCATGACCGAAGAAACCTCTTTCATCCACTGCGCAAAGCATGGCGAAGCCAGCCCCACCTATGTTTGTGGCCACCTGTGCCGCAACCCCGTGCAGCGCTGGTTCTCTGAGGCGCCGGCCCCCGATTTCCTTTTCCCCGACGCCTGGTGTGCGGACTGCAATGCCGAGTTGCTCAAGGAGGGCGGCGAGTGGAACGAGCGCAATGAGGGCTGCCTGGACCTGAAGATCCTCTGCCACCACTGCTACCAGGGTGCCATGGCGCAGAGTGTCGATGCCATGACTGGCGTGCAGCGGGACGCCTGGGCGGCGGCAGTGACGGAAGGCCACCGGGCGCTGGCGGCCAGGCAGAAAGCCCTGGAGGCGGACCATGGTATCTCGCGCTTCGAGCGCTGGGACTATGACCAGGCGGCTGGCACGCTGACCTTCTCCCATGCGGGTGTGCCGCGCGTGGTGGCGGACATCGAATTCATTGGTTCCATCTCGAAGACCAGCGGCACCTGGCTCTGGGCCTGGGCCAACTTCCACAACCACGCCAAGGTGGTGGCCCGCATTCCCGCCCTGCGCGAGTGGGGCGAGGAGCAGGGCTTTCTGCCCCTGACCGTGCCACGCTGGGAGGCGGACACCACCGACGGCTGGGAGCTTTCGGGCGTTGCAGCGCAGTTGCTCGGTGCAAAAGGGGTGTACCGTGCCCCTGCGGACAACGGCTTTCTCTTCATGGCGCTGATGTCGGTGCGCACGGTGACCTGAAGATCCGCTCTCTATCCGTCGAGGGCGATGCGCGCGAAGCGGCTCACGCGCCGCATCTTGTCCACCTCCTTGCGGATCAGTGCGCCGAACTCCTCGGGCAGGCTGCCCGAGCCAAAAAGCCCCTGGTCCGCCAGCTGGGCCTTGACGGCCGGCTCCTGCAGCACGGCGGCCACGGCGTCGCGCCACTGCCGGGCCATGGCCGCAGGCATCCCCGCCGGTGCGACCAGGCCGAACCAGGACGGGTCGTTGCTGGAGAACAGGCTCAGCTCCGCATAGGTGGGAACGCCGGGCAGCACCGCCAGCCGCTCCTTCCACGACACGGCCAGGGCCCGCAGGCGGCCCGCCTGGATGTGCGGCAGCGACGAGGCCACCTGGTCGAAGTACACCGGCACCTTGCCCGCGACCACATCGGCCAGCGCCGGCGCCGCGCCCCGGTAGGGCACATGGGTCATGTAGGTGTTGGTGGTGCTCTTGAGCAGCTCGCCCCACATGTGTCCGATGGTGCCGTTGCCGGGCGAGGCATAGGCCACCTTGCCGGGCTGCGCCTTGACGTAGCGGATGAACTGCGCGAAGTCCCGCACCGGCAGGTCGGGGTGGACCACCAGCACGCCGGGCGCCTTGACGATCTCGGTGATAGGCGTAAAGGCGTCGATGTTGTAGGGAAGGTGGCGGTAGACCGCCGGGTTGACTCCATGCGTGGACAGCGTGGCGATGGCCAGGGTCAGCCCATCGGGCGCGGCAGCCGCCACCTCGGCCATGCAGGTGGCGCCCCCCGCGCCGGGGCGGTTCTCCACGGTGATGGGCCGCTGCAGCCGCTGCGACAGCGGGCCCGCGATGGCGCGTGCCGTGATGTCGGTGGCACCGCCGGCAGCAAACGGAACCAGCAGCCGCACAGGGCGCGTGTCTGCCATGGATTGGGCCCACGCGTGGCCTGCAGCCCATGGTGTGGGGACGGCCCCGGCCAACAGAGTGCGTCGTTTCATCGGGGGCCTTGTGGTGGTGAAAGGCCCATTCTGGAGACTTGGTGCCGCCTTGGATAACGACGTTTGGCACTCAGCATAGTCCTGGCGGGAATGTCCTCGACCCTGCTGCGGCTGGATCGCTACGGCAAGGGGATCGCCCGCGTCTCCCCATGCCGCATCAGCCATACCCGATCGGCCGGCACGCCGCGCTCGGCCAGGGCCGCAGCCAGGTCGCGTGGTGGCTGGTCGAAGGCCTCCTGCGTGAGTGCGAAGGTGCCCCAGTGCACGCCCATGGCCTGGCGGGCCTCCAGGTCCAGCATCAGCTGCACCGCGTCGGCCGGGTTCACGTGCATGGGCTTCATGAAGTCGCGCGGCAGGTAGGCCCCAATGGGCAGCGCCAGGAAGTCCACGGCACCCATGCGCTGGCGGATAACCTTGAAGTCATCGCTGTAGCCCGTGTCTCCCGGGAACAGGAAGCGCCAGGGCGCAGCCGCCGAATCGGGCCGGCGCCACTCCAGCAGGTAGCCGCCCCAGAGCGTGGCATTGGTGTCGTTCAGGCTGCGCCGGCTCCAGTGCTGGGCAGGCGTGAAGTGCACCTGCACGCCAGGTGCCAGCTCCACGGTCTCCCACCAGTGGAGTTCGGTGGTGTTGTGCATCCCGCGCCGCACGAACCAGTCCTTGAGTCCCATGGGCACGATGAAGCGCGGGTTCTGTCCTGCCGCACGCAGCCGCTGCAGGGTGGCGCTGCACAGGTGGTCATAGTGGTTGTGCGAGATCAGCACGGCGTCGATGCGGGGCAACTGCTCGGGCGTGAGCGGGGGCGGCACGCGCCGTTGGGCGCCAAGGCGCCCCAGCGGGCCGGCATGGCTCGCCAGTGTGGGGTCGATCAGCAGGTTGAGCCCGGCCACCTGCAGCAGCATGGAGACATGGCCGAGCCAGGTCACCACCGGCGCTTCGTGCCGCCGCGCCAGCAGTGCATGGTCCACTGGCTGCGTCCAGTCGCTCACGAAGCGTGCGTACCCACCCGCCGGCTCGGACTGCGGCTTGAAGTCGCCGCGCAGCGAGCGCCAGGCCATCTCGTACCAGGGGAAATTGCCGATCACGACCTTGGTATCGGTGTTGCGAAAGCGGTGGCGTGGCGAAGGGGTGGGCGGCATGGAGCCTCCGGCAAGGCGGGTTTCCATGATGCCCCAAACCGGGTTGCCAGGTTGAGGGCTCAGGCCGGCGGGTTCTAGCTGGCTGCAAAGCGCACGCCAAAGCGCGCACCCGGCGGCTGCATGCCGGGGTGGGCGTCTTCCAGCAGCACTTCGGCCCCGTGCTTGCGGGCGATCTCCAGCACGATGGGCAGGCCCAGGCCCGAGCCGTCGGCGTCGCTGCCCAGAGCGCGGTAGAAGGGCTGGAAGACCAGGTCGCGCTCGGATTCAGGCACGCCGGGGCCCGAGTCTTCCACCTGCAGCAGCAGCACCCGGCCAAAGGTGTCGGCCAGCACGCGCGTGGTGACCACGCCGGGCCGGTCGGGTGCCGACGGGGTGTAGTTGATGGCGTTGTCCACCAGGTTGCGCACCAGTTCCTTGAGCAGCGTGGGGTTGCCGTCCACCCAGACACCGGGCGAACCTGGCTCGGCCCCGTCGTAGCCCAGGTCGATGTGCTTTTCGAGCGCGCGCGGTACCGAGTCGCGCACCACCTCGATGGCCAGGCGCGCCAGATCGCAGGGCTGGCGCGCAAAGCCCACGCCGCTGCCCTCGGCGCGTGCCAGGGCCAGCAGCTGGTTGACGGTGTGCGTGGCGCGGATGCTGGAGCGCCCGATCTGCTGCAGCGAGCGCTTGAGCTCCTCGGTGCTGGTACCCTCGCGCTGGGCCAGGTCGGCCTGCATGCGCAGGCCCGCCAGGGGCGTCTTGAGCTGGTGGGCCGCATCGGCCAGGAAGCGCTTTTGCGTGGCCAGCGAATCGTGTAGGCGGGTGAGCAAGTCGTTCACCGAAGAAACCAGCGGCGCGACCTCCAGCGGCACGGTGCGGTCGTCCAGCGGCGAAAGGTCGTCCGGGTTGCGCGCGCGGATGCGCTGTTCGAGCTGGTTCAGCGGCTGGATGCCGCGCGCCAGCGCCAGCCACACCAGCAGCACCGCCAGCGGCAGGATCACGAACTGCGGCAGCATCACACCCTTGATGATCTCGGTGGCCAGCACGCTGCGCTTCTCACGTGTCTCGGCCACCTGCACCAGGGCCAGCGGACTGTCCTTGAGGGGCAGGCGCACCCAGATGTAGGCCACGCGGATGTCGATGCCGCGCAGCTCGGCATCGCGCAGCCGCACCTCGCCGGGCATGGGCACCTCGTCGGACGGCGGGGCGGGAAGCTCGCGCTCGCCCGATAGGAACTCGCCGCCCACCCCCTTGACCTGGTAGTACACGACGTCGGAATCGTCGGCGCGCAGGATCTCGCTGGCTGGCTGGGGCAGGTTGAACTGCACGGCCCCTTTCTGCACGCCCACGAGCTGGGCCAGCGCATGGGCGTTGTACTCCAGCGCCCGGTCGAAAGGCTTGTTGGCCAGGCCCTGGGCCACCAGCCAGGTCAGCGCCAGGCTCACTGGCCACAGCAGCAGCAGCGGGGTGAGCATCCAGTCCAGGATCTCGCCGAACAGGGAGCGCTGCTCGCGCTGGAAGATTTTCAAAATGGAGACGGGCCTACTAGCCCGGGATCTTTTCGAGACAGTAGCCGAGGCCGCGCACCGTGGCAATGCGGATGGGGCCGCGCTCGATCTTCTTGCGCAGGCGGTGGATGTAGACCTCGATGGCGTTGTTGCTGACCTCTTCGCCCCATTCGCACAGGCGTTCGACCAGTTGCTCCTTGCTCACCAGGCGCCCGGCACGCTGCAGCAGCACCTCCAGCAACCCCAGCTCGCGCGCCGACAGCTCCACCATCTTGCCGTCGATGGTGGCCACCCGGCCGGCCTGGTCGTACACCAGCGGACCGTGCTTGATGGCGCTGCTGGTGCCACCCATGCCGCGGCGCGTGAGGGCGCGCACGCGGGCCTCGAGTTCCTGCAGGCTGAAGGGCTTGGCCATGTAGTCGTCGGCGCCGAAATCCAGGCCCTTGACGCGTTCTTCCACGCTGTCGGCCGCCGTGAGTATCAGCACAGGCAATGCCGAGCCGCGGCTGCGCAGCTTCTTGAGCACCTCCAGGCCATGCATGCGCGGCAGGCCCAGGTCCAGGATCAGCAGGTCGAACTCGTTGTTGGTCAGCAGCGCGGCATCGGCCTCACTGCCGCTGGCCACGTGGTCCACCACGGCACCGGAACTGCGCAAGGTGCGCAGCAGGCCATCGGCCAGCACCTGGTCGTCTTCGGCAATGAGGATGCGCATGCGGGTGTCTCCTGGTGGGCGGCCTGTGGTGCAGGCCTTGTCTTGTGTTGGATTCTAGGGCGTGCCATCGGTTCACTGCCGCCCCTTGCCGACCGGGCCCGGGAACGGGGGCCTTTGGCTGGCTGCAAGCTTGCGGCATGGACAATGCGCGCCATGCACATCCTGCTCATCGAAGACGACCTGGACCTGGGGCAGGCGCTGCTGCAGGCTTTGCAGCTCGACGGCTTCACCGTGCAATGGCTGCGCACGGCATCGGCGACGCCACCCGTGCCCCAAGCCGACGAGGTGGCCGCCGTGCTGCTCGACCTGACCCTGCCCGATGGCCAGGGCATGGCACTGCTGCGCCGCTGGCGCCGCGCCGGCATGGCAGTGCCCGTCATCGTGGTCACGGCCCGCACGGCGCTGCAGGACCGGATCGACGGCCTGGACGGTGGGGCCGACGACTATGTGCTCAAGCCTTTCCATGTACCCGAGCTGCTGTCCCGGCTGCATGCGCTGCTGCGGCGCAGCGCGCGCCAGACCTGCGATGAGTGGATGCTGGGCGGGCTGCGGATTGCGCCGCGGCGGCACGAGGCCTGGCTGGACGGGGTGGCGCTGGCCCTGTCGCCGCGCGAGTTCCGGCTGCTGCTGGAGCTGGCCCGGGAGCCGGGCAGCGTGATCGCCAAGAACGTGCTGGCCCAGCGGCTCGAACCGCTGGGTGACGCGCTGGACGCGGCCACGCTGGAGGTGCATGTCTCCAACCTGCGCAAGAAGGTCGGCGCGCCGCGCATCGCCACCGTGCGCGGTGTGGGCTACCGGCTGCAGCCATGAGGGTGCCTGTGCTGCGGCAAGGCTGGTGGGGCCCCAGCCTCGCGCGCCGGATCTTGCTGGCCTTGATGGCGGCCATGGCCCTGGTGTGGCTGGCCCTCCTGGCCCAGGCTGCCTATCTCCACTACGCCGCCATGGAGTCGAATCCCGGTGTGCACCAGCTGGCGCGGGGCCTGGCGCGGTCGCTGGAGTCCATGGACGGCGCGGCGCAGGCCAGGACGCTCGTGCGCGGAATGGCCCTGACCCTCAATGCCATGCGCTCCAACGTGGCATTGCTGCAAGGCGACGGGGTGCTGCTGCAGTTGCAGGACACGCATGGGCACCTGCTCCACAGCAGCTCGGCGGGCATACCCATGGTGGCCCTGGCCGGGCCGTCGGGCCACGCGCAGATGGTGATTGACAACCAGCCGTACTGGGCCGCCTGGGAGTCGGCCGGTGCCTGGCGCGTCCTGGTGGCCGAGCCGCGCGTGCCCGATGCGCGCCTGCTGGGCTTCATGGGGGAGGACCTGGCGTTGTCAGTGCTGCTGGCGCTGCCATTGGTGGGTTTCCCCCTGTGGCTGGCGGTGCGCACCGGACTGCGCCCGCTGGAGCGGCTCGGGGCCCAGATCGCCGCACGCTCTGCCCAGGACCTGCGGCCTTTGCAGAGCCTGCCCCGCGAGCGGGAGCTGCAGGGGCTGGCCCAGGCGTTCGACGCCTTGCTGGGGCGGCTGCGTGCGCACCTGGCGCGCGAGAGGGCCCTGGTGCATGACGCGGCCCACGAACTGCGCACGCCCATGGCGGTGATCGCTACCCAGGCCCATGTCCTGCTCCAGGCGCCCGAAGGGCCGGTGCGGGTCCAGGCCGCCGATGCCCTGGTGCATGCCCTGCAACGCGCAGCGCATCTGAGTGAGCAGTTGCTTACCCTGGCGGCGCTGGAGGAGTCCGCTGCCCCGCAGGCTACGCCGCTGGACCTGGTGGCCCTGCTGCAGGACTGCGTGGCCGAGCGCAGCCGCTGGGCTGGCGACCTGGGTGTGGAGCTGTGCCTGGAGGGGCCGGACAGCTGGGTTCTGCCGCTCGACCGCCAACTGCTGTGGTCGGCATTGGGCAACGTGCTGGACAACGCCCTCAGGCATGGCTGCGGGCCAGGCGCGGGACGCGAGGTGCTGCTGCGCGTGGGGCGGGAGGGAGCCGACGTGGTCGTGTGGATTGCCGACGACGGGCCTGGGATCGACAAGGATGAGCATGCGCAGGTGTTCGAGCGCTTCTGGCGCTCACCGCGTGCGCGCAGCAGCGGCTCGGGCCTGGGGCTCACCATTGCACAGCAGGCCCTGGGCCACCTGGGCGGCCGCGTGACTCTGGGGCCGGGCCTGCACGGGCGCGGCGTGGGCTTCACGCTGCGCTGGCCCATGGCCTTTGGCTGAGCCCAAGGTTCGGCTTCCAACAATGCGGCATCTTCTTTCTTGTACGAGATGCCATGAACTTCCCGAGTCACCCCGCGGCGCCATATGCCGCTCTCCACCGCCGCCAGTGGCTGGCCACCGTAGGGCTGGGCGCCCTGCTCAGCGCCTGTGGCGGCGGTGGTAGTGATGACCTCCTCGACCCGGAGCCGTCGCGCCTGCAGTCCCTGGCCAGCGATCTGGTGTCAGAGAGGCTGGTCGGCACGGCGGTGGGCTGGGCCGACGCCCATGGGATCCGCACGGCAGTGGCCGGGTCGCGCCGCCTGGGGGGCGGTGCGCTGCTGGAGCCGGGCGACCTGATGGCCATCGGCTCCAACACCAAGGCCATGACGGCCTGCATGGCCGCCAGCGTGGTCGACCAGGGGCTGCTGCGCTGGGACAGCACGCTGGCGCAGGTGCTGCCCGAGCTGGCCCGCGAGGCGCTGCCCGCCTACCGCAACGTCACGCTGCGCGAGTTGCTGGAGCACCGCGCCGGTGTCATGGCTTTCACGTCCCCGGCGGATGTGGGTCTGTTCGAGCAGCAGGCCGGGGTGCAGGTGCTGGTGGGGCTGCAGCAGCCTGCCGAGGTGGAGGCCTTCTTTCTGCACTGGCTGCTGCAGCAGCCGCCCATCCCTGCCACAGGGGCATTGCCGGGCTATGCCTACTCCAACGCGGGCTACGCACTGGCGGCCCGCATGCTGCGCGCTGCCACGGGGCTGGTCTGGGCAGACCTGCTGCGCCAGCGCGTTGCGCAGCCACTGGGCCTGTCCCTGTTCGTGGGCGCACCTCTGCGCCATGCCAGCAACCAGCCCCAGGGCCATGAGGTCGTGGGTGGGCGCCTGCAGCCCCAGGCCCTGCCCGAGGCGCCAGAACGCGCCTGGCAGGAGATCCTGGCCCCCGCCGGGGCCGTGAGCCTGGCGGTACGGGACGACGCCCTGTGGCTGCAATGGCACCTGCGGGCGCTGCGGGGCGAAGCCACGCCCCTGCCCCGCAGCTATGTGCAAACGCTGCAGGGCCTGGGCCGTGCCCCTGCGGGCAGCTATGTGCTGGGCTGGGTGGCGCAGACCCAGGAAGGCGTGGGCTGGCTGGTGCACACCGGGCAGACGCTGGGATTCCAGGCCGTGTCCTTCGTGGCCCTGGACGGGTCCCGCGCGGGCCTGGCGCACTCCAACACGGCGACGGCGGACAGCCTGCCACAGTTGTTCCAGGCCGTCAGCGGGCTGCTGTCATGACGGATCAGCGCGGGTCGTGTGCCAGCAGCCTGTCCACCAGCGCGCGCAGGTCGGCGCGCAGGCGGGCCATGCCCTCGGGGTGCTGGGCCAGCGTGGTCTCGTCCATGTACAGCTTGCGGTTGATCTCCAGCTGGATGCTGTGGCGCTGGCCTGCAGGATTGCTGTAGCGGCGCACGAGTTCCACGCCTTTGTAGGGGTGGTTGTATTCCACGCTGTAGCCGCGCTCGCGCAGGTGCTCGCAGACCAGGGCCGAAAGAGCGGGGTTCGCGGTGCTGCCGTCGCGGTCGCCGACCACGAAGTCGGCATGCACCAGGCCCGGGAAGTCGGTGGCGTGGCTGGCGGCCACGGCAGGCATGGAATGGCAGTTGATGTGGATGCTGTAGCCGTGGCGTGCGTGTGCGGCGGCTATGGCCTGCTGCACGGCGCCGTGGTAGGGCCGCCAGCAGCGGTCGATGCGTGCGCGCACTTCGTCCACCGACAGCTGCCGGTTGTAGATGGGCTCGCCTTCGTCGGTGAACTTCCAGATCAGGCCCTTGCCCAGGCGCACCTTGGAAAGCACGCGGGGATCGGTGGAGATGGGGTCGGTCCACTCACCGTCGAGCAGCGTGGTGTCGAGTTCGGTGGTGTCGCGGTTGGCATCGAGGTAGATGCGGGGAAAGTGGGCTTCCACCCAGGCCACGCCCAGCGCGGGGGCGAAGTCGTAGATCTTCTCGACGTGGGTGTCTTCGGCGCGGCGCAGCGTGGGCAGGTCGCAGGCGGATCCGAAGTCGTCGGGGTAGCGGGTGCCGCTGTGCGGCGAGTCGAGCACCAGTGCGGTGGTGCCGGGCAGGTAGGTGAAGGTTGCCGCAGGCGCCAGCGGAGTGCCGGGGGAACCGGTGGCACCGGGCTGGGCCTGCTGGAATCGTCGGTTGATCAGTTTCAAAGCGGCATGCATAGGCAGAGTGTGCGCAATAAGGGGCGGCTGGCCTAGTCGCCCGGACCGGTTGGAGGCTATGGTTATCCCTGAAAGGATCCCGCAGTCCCGCCGGCTGTGGCCTTTGCCGGCCCTTTGCTTCAGGGGCCGGCGGGGTGTTGTCAGTCGAGCGCGATCTTGGCGTAGGCGGCCACGCGCTTCATCTTGTCGATCTCGCGCACCAGCTGGGCCGAGAACTCCTTGGGCGTGGTGCCCGAGGGGTACAGGCCCTGGCCGGCCAGGCGCTCACGCACGGCCGGTTCCTGCAGCGCCTGGGCCACGGCCTGCTGGATGCGGTCCACGGCTGCGGCGGGTGTGCCCGCAGGGGCCACCAGACCGAACCACGAGGGGTCGTTGTTGTTGGCAAAACCCAGTTGTGCATAGGTGGGGACGTCCGGCAGCACGTCAAGCCGCGTGGGCCACGAGACCGCCAATGCCTTGAGCTTGCCCGACTTGATGTGCGGCAGCGACGAGGCCACCTGGTCGAAGTACACCGCCACCTGGCCGGCCAGCACGTCGTTGATGGCCGGGCCTGCACCACGGTAGGGGATGTGCACCATGGAGGTGCCCGTGCTGCTCTTGAACAGCTCGCCCCACATGTGGCCGATGGTGCCGTTGCCGGGCGTCGCGAAGGAGACCTTGCCGGGGTTGGCCTTGAGGTACTTCACCAGGTCGGCGAAGTCCTTGACCGGAAGGGCGGCGGGGTTCACCACGACCACGCCGGGGGCCTTGACGATCTCGGTCACGCCCACGAAGTCCTTGAGCGGGTTGTAGGGCAGCTTGCTGTAGACGGCGGGGTTCACACCGTGGGTGGACAAGGTGGCTACGCCCAGCGTGAGGCCGTCGGCCGGGGCGCGCGCCACTTCGGCCATGCCGATCGAGCCGCCCGCGCCGGCGCGGTTGTCCAGCACCACGGGCTGCTTGAGGATGCGGGTGAGCGATTCCTGCAGGGCGCGCACGGTGATGTCGGTGGCCCCCCCGGGTGGGAAGGGCACGACGATGCGCAGGGGCTTGCCTTCTTGCGCCAAAGATATTCCAGGAATGAAAGATGCAGCAGCCAGGGTGGTGAGCAGGTGACGGCGTTTCATGTGCGATTTTCCTATGGAGGGGGTTTGAGATTAAATGATCTGGTGCCCTCTACCAAGCAATGGATGTGCCTGATAACATTCCGATATGGAATGATTTGAGAACTTACTATGTCTTCCCTCCGACGCCTTTCGCCGCCCCTGCATCTGCTGCGGGCCTTCTCCACCGTGACCCGGTTCGGCGGCGTCTCGCGCGCTGCCGAGGCCCTGCACCTGACGCAGAGCGCGGTGAGCAAGCAGGTCAAGGAACTGGAGGGCTGGGTGGGGGTGCCGCTGTTCGAGCGCAGCCGCAAGCGCCTGGCGCTGACGCCTGCGGGCGAGCGCTATGAAAAGGCAGTGCGGGCCGTGCTCGCGCAGTTGGAGGCGGCCACGCTGGAGCTGATCACCAGCGATGACGGTGGCGGCGCGCTGCACCTGTCGAGCCTGCCGACCTTTGCGGCCAAGTGGCTCATTCCGCGGTTGCCGCAGTTCCAGCAGCAGCACCCGCAGGTCACGCTGCACTTCGTGCCCTACGTGCACAGCTACAACTTCGAGCGGCCCGAGCTCGACTGCGCCATCCTCTTCGGTGACGGCCACTGGCCCGGTGCGCATGCCCACTACCTCACGGGGCAGGACGTGGCGTTGATCGCACCGCGCACCCGCGTGGCGGACTGGGCGATCGACAGCCCGCGCGACGTGGCGCGCCACACCTTGCTGCGCCACGTCACGGTGCCCGAGGCCTGGCTGCGCTGGAGCGAGACGCATGCCGTGCAGGGGCTCAATCCGCTGGCCGGTCCGCAGTTCGACCAGTTCCAGTCGATGATCCGCGCGGTCATGGCCGGCATGGGGCTGGCGTTGGTGCCGCGCTGCCTGGTGCAGGACGAGATCACCAGCGGCCTGGTGCGCGAACCCCTGCCCGGCTGCGGCTACCAGAGCGAGGTTGGCTACTGGTTCTGCTACCCCGAGGGGCGCAACCAGCTGCAGACTCTGCAGCAGTTCCGCCAGTGGCTGCTGGCCTGTGCCGAGCCTGCGTCCGCTGCCCCGCTGCCGCCTGCCTGGGCACCTTGATTTGCCCGTTCGTCAACCATGGTTGACGAACTGTGGGTTGTCAATTAAGGTTGACGGCATGCAGGCACCCTCCCCCCTTCCTTCGCCCGAAGACCCCGAGGCCGCGCTGGCCGCCGTGGTGGCCTTGCGGCTGGTGGCCGACCGGCTGGAAGCCGGAGCCGTGGCGGCCGCGCTGGCGCAGGGCTGGTCCTGGGCGCAGATCGCGCAGGCGCTGGGTGTCAGCAAGCAGGCTGCGCACAAGCGGCTGTCAGCCCATGTTCCCCGATCCTGAGACAAGGAGTTCCACCATGTTCCGCCAACTGCAGCACCGTTTCCAGACCATGCGCACCCTGAGCCGGCTGTGCACGGGCGCCGAGGCGCATGCCCGGTCGCGTGGCCAGGCCGCCCCGGGCGCCGAGCATTTCCTGCTCGCCGCCATCGATCTGCCCGACGGCTCGGCGCGGCGGGCGTTCGAGAGTGTCGGTGCCGATCCGGCGGCGGTGGGCGGGGCCATCGAGCGCCAGTACCGCGATGCCCTGCAGTCCGTGGGGCTGGATGCGCTGCCCCCGGCGGCGGCGCTGGAGACCCTGGCAGCCGGCGGGCTGTACCGCGCCCAGCCCTCTGGCCAGGAATTGGTGCAGGCGCTCGCCCGCGCGAGCAAGGAGCAGGCAGGCCCCTTGTTGGGCGCGCATGTGGTGGCCGCCATCGCGGCCATGCCGCAGGGCGTGGCAGCGCGCACGCTGCGTGCCCTGGAAATCGATGCCTCCAGGCTGGCAGCCGCGGCGCAAGCCCAGTTGCCATCGGCCGCCTGAACGGCGTTCACGGCGCCTGCGTGCCCGCGGCATCACCGCCCGCATAAGCCTCCAGCCCGATGGCCACCACCGTGGCCACATCCTTGCCCACCTCGGCGCGGAACTCCGCTTCGGCCTGGGCCACGGCATCGTGGAAGGCCTGCAGCCAGGAGCGGCCCGTGGGCGTAAAGCATACGCGCCGCGCGCGCGCGTCAAGCGGGTCGGCCTCGCGCGTGACCAGGCCCCAGGCCTCGCACTGGTCCACCAGCGTGGCCATGGCCTGCTTGGTCATGCCGGCGCGCAGGGCCAGGTCGGTCAGGCGGTCGCCCTGCAGGGCCAGGTGGCGGGTGATGTGCACATGCGCGGCACTCACCTGGTCGCGCGCAGCCAGGTTGGACAGGGCCAGCGGCACCTCCACGTTGTGCGCCATGAGCTGAAGCACCCGGGCGTCGAAGCGGCGCATGGCGTGGCCGAGCAGGCGGCCCAGGTGCGTCTGGCGCCAGCCGTCTTCGGTGCGTGTGGTGGCTGGCGAGGGCAAAAAATCGGGCATCCGATATTGTCAGGCAAACTGACCAAATAGTGCATTGCCGGCCTTCAATGACTCGCATAAACTACTGTTCAAGCATCCAGCCTGTAGTTAATTGCAGACGAGGTGCAAACATCCAACCCGTTGTTTCTCAAGGAGTTTTCTCATGGACGTCGCAGTCAAAGGCACCAACCCCGCCCTCCCCGTCAACACCGAAAAGGCGAAGGCCCTGGCGGCTGCGCTCGCCCAGATCGAGAAGCAATTCGGCAAGGGCACCATCATGCGCCTGGGCGAAGGCGAGGTGATCGAGGACATCCAGGTGGTGTCTACCGGCTCGCTGGGCCTGGACATCGCGCTGGGCGTGGGCGGCCTGCCACGAGGCCGTGTGGTCGAGATCTACGGCCCGGAATCCTCGGGCAAGACCACGCTCACGCTGCAGGTGATTGCCGAGATGCAAAAGCAGGGCGGCACCTGCGCCTTCGTGGACGCCGAGCATGCCCTGGACGTGCAGTACGCCCAGAAGCTCGGTGTGCAGCTCTCCGACCTGCTGATCAGCCAGCCCGACACCGGTGAGCAAGCGCTGGAGATCGTCGACAGCCTGGTGCGCTCGGGCGCCGTGGACCTGATCGTCATCGACTCGGTCGCCGCGCTCACGCCCAAGGCCGAAATCGAAGGCGAAATGGGCGACTCGCTGCCCGGCCTGCAGGCCCGCCTGATGAGCCAGGCGCTGCGCAAGCTCACCGCCACCATCAAGAAGACCAACTGCATGGTCATCTTCATCAACCAGATCCGCATGAAGATCGGCGTGATGTTCGGCAGCCCCGAAACCACCACCGGCGGCAATGCGCTCAAGTTCTACGCCTCGGTGCGCCTGGACATCCGCCGCACCGGCACCATCAAGAAGGGCGACGAAGCCATCGGCAACGAGACCAAGGTCAAGGTGGTGAAGAACAAGGTGAGCCCGCCTTTCAAGACGGCGGAGTTCGACATCCTGTTCGGCGAGGGCATCAGCCGCGAGGGCGAGATCATCGACATGGGCGTGACCGCCAAGATCGTCGAGAAGTCGGGCGCCTGGTATGCCTACAACGGCGAGAAGATCGGCCAGGGCCGTGACAACGCCCGCGAGTTCCTGCGCGAGAACCCCGACCTCGCCCGCGAGATCGAGAACAAGGTGCGTGAAGGCCTGGGCATTGCGCTCCTGCCCGACGCGCTGCAAGCGGCGGCTCCTGCAGCATCCGAAGAGTGATGCATTGAGCATTGCCAGGCAGGGGCTGTCATAGGCAGCCTCTGCAGCGGATGATGGCGGCCATCGCTCTGGCATGGAGCGGTGGCCGTTGTCGTTTGCGGCCACCCCGTCCCATTCACCTGTTGTTCAACTGCGGATCGAAACCCATGGGCTTTGGCACCCTCTCCCTCAAGGGCCGCGCCCTGCGGCTGCTGAGCCAGCGCGAGCACTCACGCGCCGAGCTGCTGCGCAAGCTTCGCCCGCACGTGCAGGAGGGGGAGGATCTCGATGCGATGCTGACCGAGCTCGAGGCCCGGGATTTCATCAGCGAGGAGCGGGTGGTGGCCTCGGTCGTTCACCAGCGCGCAGGCCGCATGGGAGCGGCACGCATCCGCCAGGAGCTGCAGGCCAAGGGCGTAGGTGGCGAGGCAGTGCAGCAGGCCCTGGCGCAACTGCAGGACACGGAGTTGGCCCGCGCCCGCGAGGTGTGGCGCCGCCGCTTCGGCGAACCTGCTGCCGACCCACAGGGCCGCGCGAAGCAGGTGCGCTTTCTGATGGCGCGGGGCTTTTCAGGGGACGTGGTGCACCGCGTGGTGCGCCAAACCCCGGACGAAGACGACTGAACGGGGCTTGAACGACCGGGTCTTACAGACCGAGCATCAGCTTGAGGTTCTGCACCGCGGCGCCGCTGGCGCCCTTGCCCAGGTTGTCGAGGCGCGCCACCAGCACCGCATGGCGGTAGGTCTCGTTGGCGAACACGCGCAGCTCAAGCTTGTTGGTGTTGTTGAGCGCCAGGGCGTCGAGCTTGCCGTCGGCCGTGGCGGGCAACACGCTCACCCACTGCTCGGGCGTGTTGCTCTTGGCGTAGTGCGCGGCCAGGGCGTCGTGCAGGTCGCTGGCCTTGGGGGCGCCGGGCAGGGTATCGAGGTGCAGTGGCAACTGCACCAGCATGCCTTGCTCGAAGTTGCCCACCGAGGGCACGAAGATGGGCCGGCGCGTGATGCCGGTGTAGCGCATGATCTCGGGCAGGTGCTTGTGCGCCAGGCCCAGTGCGTACAGCTCGAACAGCGGGGCCTCGCCCTTCTGGTAGGCCTCGATCATGGTGCGCCCGCCGCCCGAGTAGCCGCTGACCGAGGGCAGCGCCAGCGGAAAGTCCACAGGCACCAGGCCAGCGTCGACCAGGGGGCGCAGCAGGGCGATGGCACCCGTGGCGTAGCAGCCGGGGTTGGCCACGCGGGTGGCGGCGGCCACGGCCTCGGGCTGGCCGGCGGCAAGCTCGGGGAAACCGAAGACCCAGCCGGGCGCGGTGCGGTGCGCGGTGCTCGCGTCGATGACCTTGATCTTGCGGCCGGTGGATTGCTCGATGCCGTCCACCATGGCCACGGTCTCACGCGCGGCATCGTCGTGCAGGCACAGCACGACCAGGTCCACGCCGGCGATCAGGTCGCGCTTGGCGGCGGGGTCCTTGCGCAGTTCGGGCGCGATGCTGACCAGCTCGACCTCGGGCATGGCCTGCAGGCGCTCGCGGATCTGCAGGCCCGTGGTGCCGGCTTCGCCATCGATAAAGACTTTGGACATAGGGGTGCTCCTGCTGGTCTGGCAGCGTGGACTGCCGGGTATGAATGGATGGACGCAAACGCTGTACGTGTTAGGCACAAGGGATGGTGCGTCGCAGCATGATACAGTCGCCGGTTGCCATGTCCCAAGCCCGCGGCCAGACAACTGTTCATGGTAAACGGGTAAATACCACCCTTCCCTGAGAGAGACCTCATGAAGATTCACGAATACCAAGGCAAGGAAATCTTGCGCAATTTTGGTGTGCCCGTTCCGCGTGGCATTCCCGCGTTCACGGTGCAAGAAGCCGTCGAAGCAGCCCAGAAACTGGGTGGCCCCGTGTGGGTCGTCAAGGCCCAGATCCACGCCGGTGGCCGTGGCAAGGGCGGCGGTGTCAAGGTCGCCAAGACCATCGACGACGTCAAGCGCATTTCTGGCGAAATCCTGGGCATGCAGCTCAAGACGCACCAGACCGGCCCCGAAGGCCAGAAGGTCCGCCGCCTGTACATCGAAGACGGCGCCGACATCAAGAACGAACTGTACGTCTCGCTGGTCACCGACCGCGGCACGCAGAAGGTCGCGCTGATCGCTTCGAGCGAAGGCGGCATGGATATCGAGGAAGTGGCCCACTCCACGCCCGAGAAGATCATCACCGAGATGATCGATCCCCTGACCGGCATCACCGTCGAGCAAAGCAAGAAGGTTGCCGCAGCCATTGGCCTGACCGGCGCTTCCATCGACCAGGCCGTAGACATCTTCGCCAAGATCTACAAGTGCTACATGGAAACCGACGCGTCGCTGGTGGAAATCAACCCGCTGAACTGCGACTCCAAGGGCAACCTGATGGCTCTGGACGCGAAGTTCAACTTCGATGCCAACGCCCTGTTCCGCCACCCCGAGATCGTGGCCTTCCGTGACCTGGACGAAGAAGATCCGGCCGAAGTGGAAGCGTCCAAGTTCGACCTGGCCTACATCAGCCTGGACGGCAACATCGGTTGCCTGGTCAATGGCGCCGGCCTGGCCATGGCCACCATGGACACCATCAAGCTGT